>DCVB01000083.1:0-2141 GCA_002327965.1 Candidatus Aminicenantes bacterium UBA2199
ACGACTTGTAAATAGTGAAAAATGTGCTCTTTGTGCGTTAAGATTACCCGCCATCTTCACGCCAGGCACCGAGTCCTCCTTTCATTCACCGCCTCATTTTGATATACTATTGAAAACAAAATGGCAAAATCGGAAACTCCAACGGCCATCTACGAGCTCCCATGACCTTCGCCTACCCCGCCGTTCTTTTCCTGCTGCTGCTGCTCGTCCCCTTCGCCATACTGGCCGCCTACAATTTCCGCAGGAAACGGGAGATCCTGAGCGGGTTCATCGCCGAAGCGGCGCAGGCGGCGACGGTGGTGCGCTCGGGGCGCGAGATCGATTTCTTCAAGTCGGCGCTGCTGCTGGCCTCGTTCGCGTTCCTGATCCTGGCCCTGGCCCGGCCGCAGTGGGGCGAGCGCTTCGAGAGCATGGACATCCGCGGGCTGGAGATCGTCTTCCTGCTCGACACCTCGGCCTCGATGAACGCCGAGGACCTGCAGCCCTCGCGCCTGGAGGTGGCCAGGAACCTGGTGGCGGCCGTCGTCGACGCCCTGCGCAGCGACATGGTCAGCCAGGTCAACTTCGCCGGCGCCGCCTACGTGCAGTGCCCGCCCACGCTGGACTACGAAGCCTTCAAGCTCCTGGCGCTCGCCTCGCCAATCAGCCCGCCCGAAGAGCAGGGGACCGACTTCGCCAAGGCCTTTACCCTGGGCCTGAGCCTCTTCCGCTCTTCCCGCTCCAGCCAGAAGGTCATGATCCTGGTCACCGACGGCGAGGACCAGGAGCAGGGCTGGCCCGGGGCGGTGAAGGAGCTGCAGAAGCGGCGGATCACGGTGTTCACCGTCGGGGTCGGGGCCGCGGGCGGGGCGCCCATTCCCATCCGCGACAAGGAGGGCAGGACCACGGGCTGGAAAAAGGACGCCCAGAGCAATATCGTCAGGTCGCGCCTGGACGAGGAGACCCTGGCGCGCATCGCCGCCGACTGCGGCGGCCAGTACTACCGCCTGGGTGACGCCGCCGGCATCGCCCCCATGGTCGGCATCCTGCGCGCCTACGAGCGCCGGCAGCTGGCACGCAAGGTGAAGAGCCGCAAGATCGACCGTTTTTACTATCCCCTGCTGCTGGCCGTGCTGCTGCTGGCCGTCGAGATGGNNTGGCACTGGTTCGAGCCGGCCGCGCGCCGCAACCAGAAGGGGATCGAGGCCTTTCGCAAGGGCGACTACGCCGCCGCCCTGGAGCAGTTCCTCTCGGCCAAGGGGCTGAAGGACGGCGCCCCGCTGCTGAGGAACAACACCGCCGCCGCCCTCTTCGAACTTAAAAAATACCGCGAGGCGCTCGACGAGCTGTCCGGCATCGACGCCGCCCGGCTCGGCCCGTCCCGGGCCGCCCTGCACTACAACCAGGGCAACATCCATTACCGCCTGGAACAGTACCCGCAGGCGCTGGAGAGCTACAAGCAAAGCCTGAAGATCGACCCCGACGACGTCCAGGCCAAGAAAAACCTCGAGTTGACCCTGAAGAAGATCCAGGAGCAGCAACAGCAGCAGCCGGACGACCGGGCCGGCGACGAAAGGCAGCAGCAGAAATACGAGGCCATGATGCAGTTCCTCAACCAGAACGAGAAGCAGCAGATGGAGAAGCGCAAGCGCAAGGCCAGCGCCGCCCGGAATGAGAAGGATTGGTAGTTTTTTCCGAGCCGCCCTGCTGGCCCTGCTGGTCGCCGCAATCCCGGCGCTGTCCGCGGCCGACGCCAGGGTGGAAGCCCGGATCTCCGCCGAAAGGATCGGACTGGACGACACCCTGCTCTACACCCTGACCTTCAGCAACATCGACAACCCCGCCCAACCCGACCTCTCCTATCTCGACGATTTCAAGGTGCTGCAGACATCTCGCAGTTCCGAGTTCCAGTTTCGCGACGGCGCCAGCTCCACCAGCACCCGTTTCACCTATTACCTGATGCCGACGCGCACCGGCCGGCTCTCCCTGCCCGCCGTGCGCTACCGCCACCAGGGCGGCGAATACAGCACCGAGGCCTTCACCGTGGAAGTGGTCAAGGGCAGCCTGGTGCAGGGGGGCGCGCCGCCAGCAGCCCCACCTTCGCTGTTCGACGACGATTTCTTCTCCTCGCCGTTCCGCACCGGCCGGCGCCAGCAGGTCGA
>DCVB01000083.1:2209-4227 GCA_002327965.1 Candidatus Aminicenantes bacterium UBA2199
ACCCTGACCATCCCGCCGCTTCAGTTCGAGCTGCAGCTGGCCGACCCCGGCTCGGCGTTCCTCGCCGCCCAGGCGCTGCGCCGTTCCACCCAGGAGATCCAGGTGCGGGTCAGCGATCCTCCCGCCTCCGCCGCCGGGCTGCCGCTGGGGCGCTTCTCCTTCGCGCTGGAGTCGCCGCGGCAAGAGGCCGACGTCAACGAGATCGTCACCCTGCGCATGCGCATCAGCGGCAGCGGCAACACCAAGGCCGTCATCCCGCCGGCGCTGCCCGCCAGCGACATGATCATGAGCTACCCGGCCAAGATCACCCACCAGGCCGACTTCGGCGCCGCCGCCATGACCGGCACCCTGCTCGCCGAGATACCGGTCTCCTTCCAGCGCGTCGGCGAGGCGGTCTTTCCGCCCGTCGAGTTCCGCTATTACGACCCGGAGCGGGGCGCCGTGGTCGGCCTGCGCAGCGACCCCATCCGCCTGCGCGTCAGCGGCGAGAAGCAGGCGCCGGCGCTCTCGCGCACCCTGCCCGGCAGCGCCGTCGTGCAGCAGGGCGAGGACATCGAGTTCATCAAGAGCGGCCCGCTGCGGGGGCTGTCGCTTCCTTTCCACCGCCGGCCCTGGTTCGCGATCCTGTTCATTGCCCTGTTCGCCGCCAACCTGCTGGTCCTGCTCAAGATCACGGCCTGGGACCGCGGCATCGCCGCCAGCTCCGGCATGCGCCACCGCCGCATCCTCGCCGGGGCGCTGAAGCAGCTGGCTGCCGTGCGCCGTCCCGAGGACATCGCGCCGGTCATGGAAAGCTACTTCTGCGCCAAGAGCGGCCTGGGCCTCTGCGAGGTCAGCGACCGGCGCATCGCCGCGGCCCTGGCGGAGAAGGGCGTGTCCAAGAGCGCCATCGACCGGTTTCTCTTCATCAAGGGGCAGTCCGAGCTGGCCCGCTTCTCGCCGGGCAAGAAGTCGGCGCTGGAGCTCAAGAAGGACCTGCAGGCCTTGCGCGGCCTGTTCCGCGAAATCGACAGGAAGATGAGATGAAAAAACGGACCCGACCCATCGTCTTCGCCCTGCTGCTCCTGCTCGGCGCCGGGGCGACCGCCTCCGCCCGCGAGGACTTCGCCGCGGCCAACCGCCTGTACGAGCAGGGGCGCTATGCCGAGGCCCTGGCCACCTACCTGAAGGTCGCGCGCCAGGCCCCGCCGGGGCGGGGCGGTGCGGCCGCCGACTGGCAGGTGCTCTACAATATCGCCAACTGCCACTACAAGCTGGGGAACTACCTGCAGGCCAAGGTCCATTACCTGAAAGCGCGCCGCCTGCGGCCGCTGGAGCCAGCCATCGCCCGCAACATCGCCATGACCGACCGCCATTTCCTTGACGACGCGCGGCTGCCCGAGCCCGATTTCGTCACCCGCTCCGTGCAGACGCTGGAAAGCTGGGTGAGCATGGATGCGCTGAGCGTCATGCTGCTGCTGGCGGCGCTGCTGTTCAACGCCTTCCTGTTCCTGCTGCTGACCCGCGGCCGCGACCGCAGGCGCCTCTACGCCCTGGGCTTTTCGCTGCTGCTCGTCGCCGGCCTGGGCGCCTGCCACGTCGGCCGCGCCGCCGCCCTGGGCCGCAGCGACAGCGCCGTGATCCAGGAGGAGAACTCGCCGCTGCGCAGCGGCCCCGGCGAGGACAACACCGTCCTGTTCAAGGTCAATCCCGGGCTGGAGGTGCGCATCATCGACCGTTCCGGCGCTTGGGTCCAGGTGACGGCATCGGAGCGCATCGCCGGCTGGATCGAGAAGAAGCGCCTGATCCTGATTTGAGCCGGGCCGGCCTTTACATCCATTTTCCCTTCTGCCGCCGCGCCTGTTTCTACTGCCATTTTTTCAAGAAGCGCTTCCAACCGCCGGCGGCCGCCGAATGGCTGCGTCGGCTGAAGCGGGAGATGCGGCTGCGCCGCGACCCCGGGCTCGGCGTCGACTCGGTCTATTTCGGCGGCGGCTCGCCCTCGCTGATGGACCCCGGCCAGGTCAACGGCCTGCTGC
>DCVB01000049.1 GCA_002327965.1 Candidatus Aminicenantes bacterium UBA2199
TCCTCGAAGAACATCTCGTAGAAATCACCCAGGCGGAAGAACAGGATGGCATCGGGATAGCTCTTCTTGATCTCCTGGTACTGGCGCAGCATGGGGGTGGGTGGGCGGTTTTCCATGGCCGGAATTATAGCACAGCCCCTGAAGGCCCCCGCTGCGGGCCCTGAAGGCCCCCGCCGATGGGAGGGTTCGCCGCAAAGGCCTCGCTCAGGCGCAGGGTCAGCAGTGTGCGCCGGCGCACCGGCTGCGAGTTGGCCACGGCACGAGCAACGGTCACCTCGTCCGACAGCAGCAGCAGCTTGCGGCGCGCCCGGGTGATGGCCGTGTAGAACAGCTCGCGGCTGAGCATGCGCGCATGGGATGGCAGCAGGCACAGGACCACGATGTCGTACTCCGACCCCTGGGACTTGTGGACCGAGACGGCATAGGAGAGGGTCAGCTCGTCCAGCTCGTCGGCGGCGTATTCGACGCTCCAGCCGTCGAAGTTGACCTGCAGCAGCTTGTCGGCGGCGTGGTAGTCCTCGACGATACCCAGGTCGCCGTTGAACACGCCCTTGTCATAATCATTACGGGTCTGCATGACCTTGTCCAGGCGCTTGAAGGCCGCTTTTTCCCGGCGCAGCAGGAAAGGCTCGGGGTTGAATTTCTCCTGCACCATCTGGTTGATGCGGTCGATGCCGGCATCACCGCGGTACATGGGCACCAGCACCTGCAGGGCGGCGGAGTTGAACGGGTAGTCCTCCTGGTAGCGGCGCAGGATGCGCTCCACCTTGTCCAGGACCTGGGCCTCTTCGCGCACCGGCAGGAAGATGAAGTCGGCGTCGGGGTCGGGCTTGGGGAAGACCAGGGGCTCTCCGCCGTTGACGCGGCAGGCGTTTTCCACGATCAGGCTGCCCCGGTCCTGGCGGAAATTGCGCTTCAGGTAGATGGTGTGGAAAAGACCGCTCTGGATCATGTCGCGCAGGACGTTGCCCGGGCCGACCGAGGGCAGCTGGTCCTTGTCGCCGATGATGATCAGCTGGGTGTCGTCGGCCAGCGCCTGCAGCAGCGAGAACAGGATGAACGAGTCGACCATGGAGAATTCGTCGACGATCACCGCCCCCGCCGGCAGGGGATTCTGGGCGTTGTGCACGAACTGTCCCGTCTCGGGGTTGAACTTCAGCAGGCGATGGATGGTGGAGGCCTGGCAGAATGCGCTCTCCTCGATGCGCTTGGCGGCGCGGCCGGTGGGGGCGGCGACCAGGATCGGGCGGCCGTTGGCCCGGAGGATCTCGATGATGGCGCGGATGATGGTCGTCTTGCCCGTGCCCGGGCCGCCGGTGATGACGGTCAGCCGGTTGCGCACCGCGGCCAGCACCGCCTGCTTCTGCTCTTGGCTGAGCTCCAGGGCGAGCTTGGCGAAAACGGCGGCGAAGTCGACCGCCGGCTCCGCGATCCCGTCGCCCTCGCGGGCGAGCCGCTGCAGGCGCCGGGCCGCGGCCATCTCGATCATCTCGTTCTGCGGGGTGAGGACGCAGGGCTCGGGCAGCTCGGCCAGGCGCAGCTCGCCGCGCTCGATCAGCTTTTCCAGCACGGCGAACACGTCGCAGTCGGCGACATCGAGCAGCCAGGAGCATTTCTGCAGCAACTCGTCGCGGGGAACATACAGGTCGCCGCGCTGGAACTCCGCCTGCTGCAGGATGAAAAAGATACCCGCCCTCAGCCGCTGCGGGTCGGTCTTGGCGATGCCCAGGGCGCGGGCGATGGTATCGGCGACCTTGAAGCCCACGCCGCGCACGCGCTCGATCAGCAGGTAGGGGTCGCCCTCGACCATCGCCGGCGCCAGGTCGCCGAACTCGCGGTGAATGCGGTAGACCGTCTCCTGGCCGACGCCAAAGGGGGTCAGGCGCACGGTCAGGTCGCGCAGGACCCGGCTGCCGCGCATGCTGTCCTGGACGGTCGCGACGAGCGATTTCTTCAGGCCCGGAACCTCGCGCAGCCGTTCGGGAGCGTTCTCCAGCACATCGAAGGTCGCCTGGCCGAAATGGTCGACAATGCGCTGGGCGGTTTTTTTGCCGATGCCCTTGAAGCGGCCGGAGGCGAGGTAGCGGGCGATGCCCTCGCCGTCCTGGGGACGGATGAACTCGAAGCGGCTGACCTTGATCTGGCGGCCGAAGCGCGGGTGCTCCGACTCCTCGCCTTCGATCTCCAGGAAATCGCCGACGCTCAGCGCATGAAGGTTGCCGACGATGACCCGGCTTTCGCGCGACCCCTCGACCCGAACCAGGAAGACGCCGAAACCGGTTTCCTGGGAGACGAAGATCTTGCGGCTGATCTTGACCTTGAAAACGGGCAATTCAGATGACGGCCGGCTGGACCGGCGGATGATCGATGGAACGCATCGGGCCTCCCTGCGGGATCGCGTGACCAGGGCCCATTATACAAAATCGCGGCCGTTTTGGGAATGCGGCGGCCGTGAAGGCCTGGAGTTTTTCTCGTCCCGGCAGTGAGTCCGGCAAATTCCGCCCGCCGGCTTGCAATTCGCGGCGGAAACGGCGATGATGAGAAAAATTTTCCAGGAGGTCCCGGCATGGAACTGGATCGCGTGCTCAAAAAAGAGAATTTCGTCTACTCGGGGAAATCGAAGGACATCTACCGCATTCCCGACGGGGAATACCAGGGCAAATACGCGTTCGTCTTCACCGACCGCGGCACCGGCTACATGGACAAGAGCGGCCGGCCCGTCTTCGATCCCGGCTACGACAACGTCGTGGGCGAGATCCCGGGCAAGGGGGCCATCGCCTGCAGGTTCGCCAGCTACTTTTTCCGGCTGCTGGCGAAGAAAAATGTCCCCAGCCATTACATCGCCACCGTCGGCGACAACGTCATGGTCGTCGAGCCGGCCACGCCGATCAGCATGCCCGAGCAGGCGCCCGAATTTGCCGGTTCGGCGCCGTTGCTGAACCTGGAATGGACCTGGCGCAACAGCGCCATGGGCAGCTTCTGGCGCCGTTATCCCTTCACCAGGCCGTGCCTGGACCTGCCCCAGGTGGTCGAGGCCTGGACCAAGGGCAAGACCGACAAGCTGATCACTTTCGAGTCGCTGGCAGGCGCGGGAGTGATGACCACGGAGGAGATTGCCTGCGTCAAAAAGTTCGTCAAGGATATCGCCGCGGTGATCTACGAGGAGTTCGCCGCGCGCGGACTGCACGTGATCGACGGCAAGATCGAGCTCGGCCGGCTGCAGGGCGGCGACGGCCGCATCGTCCTGATCGACGAGATCTCCCCCGACGTGCTGCGCGTCTGCAAGGGATATGAACGCGAAGAAACCGGAGGCTGCGCCAAGGCCCGGGAGTGCATCCGCACCAGCCTGTCCGGAGAAGACCGCAAGATCTCGGCCGGGAACCAGTTGCCGGCCTCCGAGCTGGAGAAGATATTCCTCAGCTGATCCCGGGAACGTAATTCCTGGCGGCTTGTCGCACCGCAGGCCGTTCTTCCTCGTCCATTTTTGCGGACAGTCGCAGGAATAAAATGTCTGTTATTTGGACAAATCAAAGGGGAAATTCCGGCAGTGATTATGCATGCAAAATCAGGGGCGGATGCCTGTGAAAAAGCAGGCTGTCGGAAAGGAGTTTCCCGTGAAAAAGAGGCTGCTCGTTTCATGCACCATCATGCTCATGGTCGGGTTGGCGGGTCAATTGCAAAAATCTCAGAGCCCAGAGTTCTTAAGGGAGCCGCATGGCCGGGAAGCCGGAAGCGCGGGGGAAAAATGGCTCGATCTCCGCAGGAGGAGACATTTTATCCGGAACGATAAGCCCGCTACCTGGCCCATCTGACCAAAAACAACGACGATTGGCAGTAAAAGCCTTCAGCAAAATGCGCCACCCAAATGTCGCGGCAAGTAATCAGAATCCGCTGAACTTGATGGGGATCTCCCATTTTTTGGACTTGTTATGGGTAACGAGAATGATCTCCAGCATGCCGCTTTTATTGCCGCTGGCGGCGGACTTGGGCACCCAAAAGGTGATGTCGCGTTTCTGGACCTCCCCGTTGACAGGCCCGGCGTGGAAATCACTTTTTTTCGTAGTGATGAGCGTGCCGGCGGGCACCAGGCAACCGATCCAGATGCTGTGGGCCCCCACCTGCTCGCTGCCCAAGCCCTCCAGCCTGAGCTCGATGTGCATTTGCCGGTTGTTGGCGCTTGTAGCCGGGCCGATGGTGTCCGGAGTGATCAAGGCGGGATTGGTGTTCTTGTTGATGATGCGGCGACTGGATTGATAACCCAGGCGGGCGAATTCCACCAATTTGATATCGGCGATGGACGGGTAGAGGTAGACCAGCTTGCTGTTGTTGTTTTCGTTGGTTTCGGCGATCTGGTTGCCCGGGTCCACCATGATCTGGATGCCGTTGCGTCCGGGCAGCAGGGTGTAGGGAATGCTGAATTCCTTGCTGTGTCCGGGCTGCAGGTTGCTCACGTTGGTCATCCACATCTGGCTGGGTCCCTCGTTGACAGACCATTTGATCTTCATTGTGCCGCTGAAGGGATTTTGCGGGTGGGCGTTTTTCACCTCGTACTTGACCTGGTGGGTTCCCACCCTGTAGATCGAAGCCAGCGCCAGGTCGTGAAGCGCGGTCGCTCCGGGATTCAGCGCAAAGACCTGGCTTTTTTCGTTGTTGTTCTCATTCGTCTCCAGGACGTTGTTGCTGACATCGACCTTGACCTTGACCGTCACGCTGTTGCTGAGGTTGACCTGCCCGGCGAATTCGGAACTTTTGAACAACAGGACGTCGAAGGCATCGTTATCGTTGAAATAAAGATACTTGACGCGGTTCGATGCGACCATGGTGTTGTTCAGCCAAATCCCGAAGGAAACATTGCCTTCAAATTGGCCGCTCATGTTGTTGTTTCTTACCCGGACGGTGAAGTTGTCGGCCGCGCTGTTGTAGATAAGGGCCTCAATCTCAAAGTCCGGTTGCGTCATGCCCTGGGAAATCGCGCTGCCAAAGCAGAAGACAACACAAACCGCAAAAGCAACAAAGACAAATTTCGGTGAATTCATTTTCCCTCCTGGTTTTACAATAGTAAAAAGTCTGAAAAAATCTCAACCTAAATGGGAATTTCCGATTTTTAAAAACTTTTTCGCTATTTCAGTGCCACCACGCCCATTCCCAGAAAACAGAGAGCTTTTTCAACACGTCTCACCTCCGCCCGGTCTGATGTCATGCGCCCCCCCCGTCGTCCGGATTCTTGATTCCGAAAGTTCGGAATCTTGAAATGAAACACACCGGCCTCCCGCCTGGGGATTGTCAAGACATCGCGGAACCGCTACACTGGCGCCATGAGGCTTAGACGGGGAAACTGGAGTGCAACGAACATCAAGGCCCTGGATGAAATGCTGGCCAGCGTGCAACCGGGCGAGATCGCGGTTTTCGACTGGGACAACACCTGCGCCTTCAACGACGTGGGCGAGGCGCTGCTGCGGCGCATGGCCTTCGGGCTGGAATTCCGCATGGACGCCGTCGCCATGGCCGACTCCATCCCCGATCGCATCCACGGAATCGGCCGCTTGAACCTCGGCGGCAGGTCTCATTCCCTGAAGCGGATGAAGCAAGCGGTCTTTTCCGCGCTCGACCGGCTGCAGCAGCGTCCATTGGCGAACCACAATCGGGACCTTGACAAGGACTTCCGTGTCTTCACGTCGGGGCTGCTGGCCCTGAACCGGGCGCTGGAGGAGACGCCGGGCATCGGCTGCGAGTTCGCGTATCCCTGGGTGAACACGCTGCTGCGGGGGTGGTCCCTGCCCGAGTTCGACCGGCTTGCCGGAGAGGTCATCGCCCGGGCGCTGCAGGAGCCCCTGCGCCGTCATGCCATTCTTGATCCCGCGGGGCGCTGGCGCTACGACTGGACCGGCGGCATCCGTCTTTACCCGGAGATGATGGACCTGGCCGCCTGCTGGCAACAACGCGGCGGCCGGCTCGTGGTGTCCACGGCCAGCAACCGGCAACTGGTGGAAAAAATGATCGCCGTGACCGGCTTCCCCTGCCGCGAGGTCATCGGCATGGAGCTGGCCTTGGCCGGCATGCGTTTTCTGGACGTGCTGAAGCCGGAATGGCGGCCCAACCTCGGCGCGGGCAAAGTGCACAACCTGATCTCCCGGCTCGACCGCGAGCCGGTTTTCGTGGCTGGCGACAGCAGCAACGACCATGAGATGCTGACCGCATTCGCCGCCACCCGCGTCCGCCTCGTCATCGACCGCCATGCCCCGGGAACGATCCGCTCGCTGATTCGCAGGGCCGGATCCGGAGATACGGGCTTCCTCTGCCAAAGGATCGACCCGGGACGCGGAACGTTCCGGTCTCCGCGCCGGTGATGAAGCGCGGGCAGGGGCCGGTCATTTCCCGCTTGTAATTTCATTTTCACTTGCATAGAATGGCTTCATGCGCTATCTCCTGCTCATCCTGCTTGTCGCCCTTGCCGTCGTGCTCGCGCTGCGCCTGGGCAAAAGCCGGCAGGCCGATCCGTTGGCTGAATCTGGAGCCATGCTGGACAAGGCCAAGCTGGCCGTGCTGCCGGCGCAATTAGGGCAGGTGGCAGCGGCACTGGATGCCTATCGCTCCGACCGCGGCGCCTGGCCCGGTGATTTAGAGGAGCTCGTTCCTGAATACCTTCCCGTTTCCGACCTGCTCTTGGATCCCTGGGGGACGAGGCTGCGCCTGGAAATGACCGGCCCCGGGGATGCATTCCTCGCCTGCGCCGGACCGGACCGGGCGTTCGCCAGCCCCGACGACACCCGAAGGAGCCTACGATGAAACTGGCCAACTACCTGAAAAAGGAAAACGTCTACCTCTGCGATACCTGCAAGGACACCGGCCACCTGTATGGCGATTTCGCCCATTTCCTCAAGGAAAAAGGGGTCATCGCCGACGCCCGCAAGGTGAAGCGCCTGTTCGTCAAGCGCGAAAGCGTGCAGTCGACGGGGATCGGCCGCGGCGTGGCCACGCCGCACATCTTTTCCGACGAGTTCTCCGAGTTTTTTCTGGCTTTGGCCCTCGTGCGCCAGGGTATCGATTTTTCGGCCCCGGACGGCAAGCCCGTGCACGTGGTCTTCCTGATCATGAGCGATGACCGCGACATCGGCCTGCACCTGAAGACCCTGGCCCATCTTGCCCGCCTCACCGCCAGCAGCGATCTCAGCGCCGCCCTCAAAAGCGCCCGCGACGAGGCCGAAGCCTTCGCCGTCATCCTGGAAATGGAGAAGGCCATCCTTTCCTGATACCGCGCCGGGGGCGAAACCCGCAAAGGCTCTCAAGCAAAGCCTTTCAGGATTGACTGCCAGGGGGGGATATACTATAATCCGGCCGAAATGGACTTGATCCCATGAAGAACCTGCAGGAAAAGCTTGGCCGCGAGATCACCGTTCTCCTGGAGGACGCCTACGAAATGTCCGGCGTGGAACCATCGTTCTCCATCCCCGCCGAACGGAAATTCGGCGACCTGTCGACCACTCTCGCATTCACCCTGGCCAAAAAAACTGGAAGCAAGCCTTTTATGCTGGCCGGCGATATCGCCGCCAGGCTGCAGGGAAAACTGGCGGCGGTCGAGGAGGTTCGGGTCGCCGGCGGCGGTTTTCTCAACTTCTTCCTGCGCCGCGACGATTTCTTCACGGCCCAGCGCCGCAGCCTGACCGAACCCTGGGCACCACCGGCGCGAAAGGAAAAGGTCATCGTCGAGCACACCAGCATCAACCCCAACAAATCTGCCCATATCGGCCATTTGCGCAACTCCTGCCTGGGCGACTCCCTGGCCCGCTGCTGCCGCTTTTTGGGCTACGAGGTCGAGGTACAGAACTACATCGACGACACCGGCATCCAGGTTGCCGACGTGGTCTGGGGCCTGCTCCATTACCGCAGGATGGACCTGGACGCCATCCGCCGCATCCCCGACCTGGCCGCCTATCTATGGGAACTGTACGCCGAGGTCAACCGGCTGTTCGCCGCGGACGAGGCCCTGGCCGCCCAACGCCGGGAAGTGCACAGGAGGATCGAGGAAAAGGCCGAGCCCGAATACTCGACTTGCCTGCATGTCGCCGAGCAGGTCCTGCTGGACCATGTCCGCACCATGGAGCGGCTGGACATCCAGTACGACCTTCTGGCCAGGGAAAGCGACGTCATCGCTCTCGACTTCTTCAAGGCCGCCGCCGCCGAGTTGGCCGACCGCGGCGTAATGGCCCCCTCCTCCGATCCAGGGAAGCAGGGGTGCCTGGTCATCCACTACGATCGGGAAAAGATCGAAAAGATCATCGTCCGCTCCAACGGCACCATCACTTACGTGGGCAAGGACATCGCCTACAACCTGTGGAAATTCGACCTGCTGGGGCGGGACTTTCATTACCGCCCCTTCCACGTCTATTCCGACGGCCGTCCCATCGTCATGACCGCGTCGCAGCCGGCCGCCTCGCCGCCGGCACGGAGCTTCGGCAGGGGCCAGCGGGTCTACAACGTCATCGACGTCCGTCAATCCTACCTGCAGAACCTGATCGCCCAGGTGCTGGTCCAGCTCGGTCATCCCGAGGCCGGCGCCAACTTCATCCATTTTTCCTATGAAATGGTGGCCTTGACACCGGCGTGCGTCCGCGAAATGGGACTGATACTGGAGCCGGGTGAAGAGAGCAAGCCCTATATCGAGGTCTCCGGGCGCAAGGGACGGGCGGTGAAGGCCGACGACCTGATCACCCGGCTGGAAGAGAAGTCGCTGCGCGAGGTGAGCGCCCGCAACCCTGAGCTGGCCGAGGCCGAGGCCCGCCTGCTGTCCCACGTCATCGCCGTGGCCGCCCTGCGCTATTTCATGGTCAAGTTCAACCTCAATACCGTGATCGCCTTCGACTTCAAGGAAGCGCTGAATTTCGAGGGCGACAGCGGCCCTTACCTGCAATACGCCGTGGTGCGCCTGAACAGCATCCTGAAAAAGGCCGCCGCCGCCGACCTGGACGCAACCTCCGGCGCCGCCGGCCTGGCTCCCCTCCCCGAGGGAGAAAGGGAGCTTTACTGGGAATTGGTCCTGCACCTGTCGCTGCTGGAGATCCAGGTTGAGTTCGCCCTGCAGAACCACGAGCTGTCCTCGCTGGCGACCTACGCCTACGGCCTGTGTCAGAAATTCAACCACTACTACCACCTCTTCCCGGTATTGGCCGAGCCGGACCCCGCCCGGCGTTACTTGCGCCTGGGCCTGGTCCTGCTCTTCAAGAACAAGATCGAAACCACCCTGTCCCTCCTGGGGATCGAAATACCCGGACGAATGTAA
Source organism: Candidatus Aminicenantes bacterium UBA2199 (assembly GCA_002327965.1). Taxonomy (GTDB): domain Bacteria; phylum Acidobacteriota; class Aminicenantia; order UBA2199; family UBA2199; genus UBA2199. The sequence continues at coordinate 9,278 of DCVB01000049.1, forward strand.
GGAGGTCAGATGATCCAAGTTGAACGTCTTACCAAGAAGTTCGCCGACACCCTGGCGGTCGATGACATCTCCTTCGCCGTTGAGAAGGGGAAGATCTGGGGTTTCCTCGGCCCCAACGGCGCCGGCAAGACCACCACCATGCGCATCCTGACCGGCTTCCTGCCGCCCAATGAAGGGCGGGCGCTCATCAACGGCATCGACGTGGGTGAGAACCCGCGGGCGATCCAGAGACGGGTGGGCTACCTGCCCGAGGTCGTGCCGGTGTACGGCGAGCTCACCGTCAGGGAGTACCTGCGCTTCGTGGCCGAATTGAACGGCCTGGAAAGGAAAAAGATCGCCGCCGCCATCGACCGCGCCGTCGAAAAGACCTGCCTGCAGCCCGTTTTCGGCCGGCTGACGCGCAACATATCCCGCGGCTTCCGCCAGCGCCTGGGCATTGCCCAGGCCATCATCCACGAGCCCGAGGTGCTCATCCTCGACGAGCCGACCATCGGTCTCGACCCGGCGCAGATCATCGAGATCCGCGAGATGATCCGAAACTTCCGGGAGAGCGCCACCGTCATCCTCTCTTCGCACATCCTGGCCGAGATCACCCAGGTATGCGACGGGGCGGTGATCATCAAGGAGGGGCGGCTGAAGGCCACCCTGACCCGCGAGGAATGGGGGAAGAACCTGGAGATCGTTGCCGGTGCTCCGGTCGCGGACGGCGTTTGCGACGCCCTGCGGTCGGCCTTCCCCGCCGTCAGCGAGGCCCGCGCCGACGGACTCTCGCTGAAACTGGAGTTCCTGGAGCCCCCGGCCGACTTCAACCCGATCCTCTCCTGGCTGGTGGGCCGCGACGTCAAGATCCGCGAGATCAAGGCCGGGCTCGAGGCCCTCTACATGAAGGCCATCCTGGCCGAGGAAGGGAGGGTCTCATGAGAAGCGCCTGGATTATCGCCAAGAAAGAACTGAAGAGTTATCTGTATTCGCCCATCGCCTACATCCTGACCGCCTTTTTCCTGCTGGTCAGCGGCTTCTTCTTCTACAACATCCTGGCCTGGGCCAACGAGCAGACGATGCGCATGATGCAGCAGGGTTATCCCGCCGAGTACGTCAACATCAACCAGATGCTCTTCCAGCCCTTTTTCAGCAACATGGTCGTGGTGCTGATGTTCCTGCTGCCGCTGCTGACCATGCGCCTGTTCGCCGACGAGAAGAAGATGCGCACCGAGGAACTGCTGCTGACCTCGCCGGTTCGCCTGTCGGCGATCATCCTCGGCAAGTACCTGGCGGCACTGATCATCTACGGCGGCATCCTGCTGCTGACCGCCACCCTGGCCGTCTTCGTGTTCCTGAACGGCAATCCCGAGCTGGCGCCGCTGCTCACCGCCTACCTGGGCCTATTCCTGCTGGGGGCCGTTTTCATCGCCATCGGCCTTTTCGCCTCGGCGCTGACCGAAAACCAGGTCATCGCCGCCGCCATCTCCTTCTCGGTCATCCTGCTGATCTGGGTCCTCTCCTGGATCGGCGAGAGCGGCCCCGGCGCCTGGCGGCCGATACTGTCGTACCTGTCTTTCTTTTCCCACTTCAAGAACATGGTCTCCGGCGTCATCGACACCCAGGACCTGGTCTACTTCCTGTCGTTCGCCTTCCTCGGCCTCTACCTGACGCGGGCGGTGTTCGAATTCAGGAAATGGAGGTGACCATGAAACGGATACTGCGCTACGGCAACTATGTTTCCCTGATCCTGATCCTGGCCGGCGCCGGCCTGTGGCTGGCCTACGGGCTGGGCGCTTTCGCCGGCCAGGCCGGGCTGGCGCTGCTGCTGCTGGGTGCGGCCGTCCTGGCCGCCTACATCGCGGTCCATTTCTCGCGTTTCAAGACCAGGAACGCCCGCCTGAATTTTCTGTTCGCCTCCAACCTGGCGGTGGTGGTCCTGCTGATCGTGGCCATTGTGGCGGCGATCAACTATCTGGGCGTCAAGATCCACACCCGCTTCGACTTCTCGTCCGGCAAGGCCCACTCGCTGGCCGACCAGTCGGTGCAGGTGGTGAACGGACTTCGGAAAGACCTGGAGATCAAGGCCTTTTTCAGCAAGAGCAACCGCAACCAGGAACGCCTGCGCTCCCTGCTCGATATTTACCGCTTCCACAGCGACCGCATCCGGGCGACGTTCATTGACCCCTACCTGCAGCCCGAGCTGGTCAAGGAGTACGAGATCAAGGCCGACGGCACGATGGTCTTTGCCTATGACGGCAGGAGCACGCGCATTGAGGACGTCTCCGAGGAGGCCATCACCAATGCCATCGTCAAGGTGACGCGCCAGGGCGAAAAGACCGTCTATTTCCTCCAGGGGCATGGTGAACCGGCCACAAATGAAACCGGCGAGGACGGTTATTCGGAGGCCAAATCCGGCCTGGAAAAACTCTCCTACAGGGTGAAGGACCTGATCCTTTTCCAGGAAGCGGCCGTACCCTCTGACGCTGCGGCCGTGGTCGTTGCCGGGCCGCAGAAGCCGCTGCTCGAAAAGGAGCTGCTCTTGCTGGAACACTATCTGGAAAAGAACGAGGGGCGGCTGCTGCTGCTGCTGGACCCGGGCCAGGGCGCGGAGTTCAAGGCCATCCTGGCCCGCTTCGGCCTGGCGCTCGAGGACCACGTCGTCGTCGATGCCGACCCTCTCTCCCAGTTCATGGGCGGCAACTACTTCATGCCGGTGGTGGCGAAGTATCCCGAGCATGCCATCACCAAGGGGTTCGGCTACGCCACCATGTTCCCCCTGGTCCGCGGCCTGACCCGCCTTTCCCCCGCCCCAACCGGGGTCAGCGTGGACTTCCTTGCCGCCACCAGCCCCAATTCCTGGGGCGAGACCAATTACGAGGTTGAGGTCAAGACCGAGGCGATCACCAAAAACCCCGAGGACAAGGGCGGCCCCATCGATATCGCGGCCGCCGGCGAGATCGCCGGCGAGGACGATAAGAGATCCCGCCTCGTGGTTATCGGCGACTCCGATTTTGCCCTCAATAAATACTATTTCTTCCAGGCCAACGGCAATTTTTTCAACAACGCCGTTTCCTGGCTGGCTGAGGAAAAAGACCTGATCGCCATCACTCCGAAGATCACTGCTCCCAGGACGGTCAACCTGACGCGCAGCGCCGGCCGCCTGGTCTTTTTCTACACCCTGTTCATCCTGCCGTTGCTGGTGTTCGCCGTCGGCATCGGCGTGTGGCTGTACCGGAGGAAACTGTGAATTGGAAAAAGATCCTCGCTCTGGCGCTCCTGCTGGCTGTCCTGCTCGCAGCCATCGTCTATCTCGATCGAAAGGAAAGGGGGCGCCAGGCATCCGAGGGGATGCTGCTCGATATCGCCGCCGATTCGATCGACCGGATCGAGCTGCGCAATTCGGAAGGCGCGTTCGTCTTTTCACGCCGCGATACGCTGTGGCAGATGGAGAAACCGCTGGCGGCCAAAGCCGACAAGGTGGCGCTGGAAAGCATCCTGGATCATTTCTCGCGCCTGCAGTACGACCGGCTGGTGGCCGAGAACACCGGTGACTTAAAGGCATTCGGGCTCGACACGCCGGGAATCGAATTGAAGCTTTCCGCCAAGGGCCAGTTGGCAGCCACCGTTGCCTTGGGCGTCAAGAACACTCTCGACGACTCATCCTACGCCAAGTTGGCCGGCGACGGCCGGGTGGTCTCCATCGCCGCCTACAAGCGCCAGGACCTGGAAAAAGATCTGCTGGCCTTCCGCGACAAGAAATTCTTCGTCATCGATCCCATGGCCGTCAACGCCCTGGAATTCCGCAGCGGCGATGCCGCCGTCTCACTGGCGAAAAAGGATGACCGCTGGGTCATGGAAAAGCCCTTGTTCTCGCTGGCCAGGGAATCGCGAATCAGCGAACTCCTCTCGGCCACCTCGCAACTGGAGGCTGCGTCGTTCGCCCCGGCAGGGGACGCCGGAGAGCGGGCTGCCTTCGGCCTGGACAGGCCGCTGCTGACGGCTGAGTTCGGTACGCCTTCGGGGCCGCGGCGGATCACGGTCGGGCGGCAGGGCGAATCGTATTACGCGCTCGCTGAAGGTTCCAGCGAGGCCTGCGGCATCTCCGGCGATTTTGTGGAAAAATTCGTTGCCGATGCCGGCACCTGGCGTGAGAGCAAGGTGGCCCGCTTCTTCGCCTACGACGCCCGCGAGATCTCCTTCCAGCAAGGGGCGTTCCGCTTCGCGCTGCGCAAGGACGAAGCCGGGAATTGGGATTTCCTGCCGCCGCGGCCCGGCATGAAACCCGACGGGGAAAAGGTCGATTCCCTGCTGACCGTTCTGTCCGGCCTCGAGGCCGCCGGCTTCATCGACGATCCCAGCGCTGTGCCGGTCGCTGCGGCACGCGTCGTCATCCAGACCGAGGACCAGGCCGAGCCGGAAAAGCACGGGGAAACCGTGCTGGAATTCGGCGTCGCCGCGGGGGAGACCGTGGTCGTCCGCGACCCTTCCCTGCCCTATTCGTATCGGGTTCCGCGCGAGACGATGGAGAAACTCCCCGCCAGGATCGAGGACATCGTTGCCGAGCCTTCCCCGCCGCAGGCCGGAAAGTAAGCCCGGCGCCGGATCCAACAAGTTGAAATCCGGAAAACTTGCATTATGATGTTTTGATGCCCAAAATTGACAAAATTTAACAAAACCAAACAAGCCCCAAACACCCGTCCCTACTGAGTTTCCAGACGTTTCATCCTTTTTTTGCTTTTGTTTTATTTTTTTATTTTTTGTGTTTTGCGTTGCGTTCGCGTTACTTTTCCTCAATAATGGGTTTAGGGGGAAACATGGAAGTTAAACTTAGGCAACGGAAACGTAAGAACAAGATCTCGCTTAACCTGGCTTATTGGGTAAAAGAAAGACAGGTGTTTAAAACCGGAAAAACCAAAAGCGGTAAATGGCGCATCGAACCCTTGCGGCTTTACCTCTACCCTGGCCGGGACCGGAAGGCCCAGAACGATGAAACCCTGGCTTTCGCTAAAACACTCCAGGTGCAGCGACAGGCTGAACTGCAAGCTGGCGAATACGGCCTGATCCCTGAGCACAAGCGCAGAGGGGATTTTATCCTGTTCTTTGAAAAGCTGGCAGACGAAAAGGATAAGAACTGGCGGCAGGCGGCCAGAGTGCTAAAAAAGTATTCCCCGCAGCCAATAGCCTTTCAATCCTTGAATGAGATGTGGCTTCTGGACTTCCAGAAGTATTTGTTAAAAGAGAAGAAAAACAATATGAGCTGGCTGATTGAAGGCAAAATCCGGGCTGGAATCAAAATTGCACTTCGCCAGCGGCTGATCCGTTCTAACTTCCTACCTATGGCTCCTTCTATTAAATATCAACAAGGGCCAAAAACTTTTTTAGACTCCGGCGAGATCCAGCGGCTTATTGATACTCCTTTTGAGAAAGAGTTCTTGAAGCGCGCATTTCTGTTTTCCTGCTTTACGGGTCTTCGGTATTCAGATGTAAAGAAAATAATATGGCGTAATGTTGAAACCGACTTCATCTCTTTTGTTTCGAAAAAAACAAAACAACCGGAACGTCTGCCACTCAACGCGTATGCAAAACAAATACTCTCGGAGCAGAAGGGGAAAGTCATTGATCCGGATGCAAACATTTTTCCAATGCTCTCTCCTGCGCAGACAAATTCGCTACTCCGCAAATGGGCTCGGAAGGCGGGAATCGGGAAGCATCTTCATTTTCATGTCGGCCGACATACGTTTGCGTTTTTGCTATTGAACTCCGGGGTGGGCGTGTATGATGCTCAAAAGGCCATGGCGCATAAGAACATCTCCACGACCATGGTTTACGCCCACATGGTCCCAACGGAATTGAAAAAGCGGATCGACGACCTGCTGCCGCACTTTGACCTTGAGAGAGGGGCTAAATGAGCGGAAAAATCTCACCAGGATGCTGCAGGGGGGAGAATGTATCCGCCAGGCGTCCCAGGGGGCGCAAAAGGGATCCACGGTCGCCAGGGGTGAATAAATGAGGAATTATTACGGGAGAATAAAATGACCTGCATAGCGCCGGACTGTTTATGGTGCAAGTGGTTCAATAGGAAGGAGACAGGTTTGAAGTGCGCCGCCTTCCCTAACGGAATACCGGAGAACATCATCGAAGGCGAACCTCACAACAAGGTTCTGCCTGGCCAGACGGGCGATAAGGTTTTCGAAAAGGCGAGGGGGAGGAAATGAAAAAACTATTGAATCCGTTTTACGACGAAAACGATCTTCACGATGACGGCATCATGCGGCCAACTTATAACTACAAGTCGCTTGATTGGATCTTCAAACGAATCCAGCACAACGCCAGGGTCCAGAAACTGCCGGTCGATATGAACAAGGTCAAGCAATACTTAGAACAATTCTCGGTTGCTAAAAACTGTATGTCGACCGAACAGCAAAAAGAGGCGTATAAAATTTCCCGTGAGGTCTACTACGGGGAGCTGAAGGTCATTTTCAAAATGGATAACGTCACTCCAAAAAAGAATTATACCAAGAAAGAAGCCGCTGCTTATCTGGGCGTTTCCGTGAAAAGTATTGACCATTTTTTAGAAAACGATAATCTTAAAAAACTGGATAAGAAGCGTGGAAACAAAGTATTGATTCAAGGAAGAGAAATCCTTAAATACAAAGCGAATCAAAAAAAATAAAGAAATATTTTTTGCATTTTTGATATTTCACGAAACCATTTACTGGCAATCATTTCCAGTTAAAATCAATTTCCCAACCTTATAATTTTCGTCTAAACCACAGGGCGAACCTTATAAAAACCACCCTTTTCAGATCAATAAGCTTCCTCGATACTGCTGGTGTGAAAACGCTCACAGCATTGACAGGAGGTGCTAAGTGATGGAAGAAAAGCTGTTTTCAAGAGAGGAAGCGGCAGAGTATTTAAACATTTCCAAGAACACTCTCGGCCGGCTCATGCAAGCAAAAAAAATCACGTATACGAAGATCGGTGAGGGCCAAACGGCCCGCGTGATTTTTCAGCATTCCGACCTCAAGGAGTTTTTGCAGCGAGAGAGAAAGTGGATGATCCGCGATTCCCGAAAAGAGATTCTGCGGCTCATCCCAGCAGACGCAAAAAAGCGAAATCACCTTCTGCACCTGTCCAAGGATGGGCCATTTATGGAGATCCAAACAATGTGTGCAAATGTCCTGAAGCCCTGGGAGCGAGAACTCGCTGCCGCCGACTTTCACGAGCCGGAACTGGTCGAGAAGATGAAAATCCTTTGCGGGAACGTAGCTGCGGTGAGCGAGGTGGCCGAAGTCGATATTCCCGACCTGAACCCCTCCTTGCTGCACCGCCTGGTGGGTCGTGAGATTCCGCTTTGGGAACGAGAGATCGCGCCGAACCTAAAACTCGCCAGCAGGTATTTCAAGCCGGGTCCGCTAAAAGGTATCGAAATGATGGCGCATCCTCACGCCAAAAACGAAAACCTTGTGGCGCAAAGATCGGTCCGCGTTGGTGGCGAAACCTATCTCCTGAGTGAAACTGAATGGCAACCAATACCGACACCGGAGCCGGGCGAGGAATCGGGGATTTTCAATTCCCGGTACACGGCAAGAATCCGCATTGCCCTCAGAACGAAAAAGCCAATAAGCGAACGTGAAATGCTGGCGGCCAAGGCCCAGGGGAAATCCGAGGCAGCCCAGGCCCAGGTTGACCTAGAAGAAGAAACATTAATCGGAGGGAAGTAATGGAAAACACAACGACCGAACAAATCGCAGACGGCAGCGACGTCCTGTTCAACCTCTCCGAGGCGGCGGCCTTCGTCAAGCTCAAGCCTAGTTGGATCTATCAGCTAACAATGTTGCGAAAAATACCGCACCTCAAAAAAGGCCGGAGGCTTTACTTCTCGAAAAGCGAGCTTGCTGCCTGGCTGCTGGAAGGCAGGGTCAGAACCGTTACTGAGCTCGAAAGAGAAGCGGAACTACGGAGAGTAAAATGATAATCCTTAAACCCGACGGAACCACGGCCTACTCCCTGGGCGGCACTTTGCCGGCCGGCTGCGTTGAGATTGGCCTGGACGGCTGCCAGGTTGCCCAGGCTGCCGCCATCACTCCCCTGCCGCCGCCAGCCCCGGTGGCAGCGGAGCCTGTTACCCCAGCGGCCCCGAAGGTTGACTTTGAACTGCAAGCGGCGCTGCAGCGTCTCCGCGCGCGAACTGGCCTACCGAAATGAAGCCGCCGGTCTGGCGCACCGGGATAGATTGGCCGAGGGGGGCGGGGGTTTCTAGGGGTCTGCAGGCACAGATTCCGGCCTCCTCCCCGCTCCCCTTTGCCTTCCAGGGTGAGCAGCAATGAACCAGAACGGCGGGAGGGGGCGAGATGAGAAAACTCCGACATCTTATTGACGAACCCAGCGAAGCGGGAAGCCGGGGCTGGGTCAAGCTACAACGAAGCGCACAAGCCGAGGAACTGCTCTTGATTTATCCGAACGCTTTTCTACTGCTCACCCAGATCGCATTCAGGGCGCGGCGTACAACCAGCAACATCATGGGACTTGCTCCCGGTGAAGCGTTCATAGGCGACTATAAGAATGCGGGTATAGCGACGGAGAGAATGTACCGAACAAGTAAGTACGTTCTCAGTAAACTCGGTTTTGCGACGTTCAAAGCGACGTGCAAGGGGACTATCGCAAAGTTAGTGGGCACAAGCATCTTTGACGTTAACATTGAGACAAGCGACGGGGTAACCGACGGGCTAGCGACGGGCTAGCGACGGCTAACAAAGAATTAAAGAATGAAAAGAATGAAAGAATTAAAGAAGAAGACAAAGACAAAGACATTGAGGAACAGCTCCCAGAGCAGCACCCTTTAAGGAATGAAAAGAAAGAAAGAATCAAAGACAAAGACAAATACTCAAGGCGGCTTTCTTCTCTACAGGCTTTTGAGGATTTCTGGACAGCCTACCCGAGGAAGATAGCAAAGGGCGACGCTGAAAAAGCCTGGGCCAAGATAAAGCCAGACCACAACCTGATAGACAGGATGGTTAAAGCCCTGGCTTGGCAGCGCGTGCAGGATCAGTGGACGAAGAACAATGGACAATACATCCCGTACCCGGCCACTTGGCTGAACAAGCGCCAATGGGAAGACGAACCGCCTAACGTACCTTTGCCGATTGATCGTCCCGGCCCAAATGAGACACAGGCTCAATTTGATGCTCGTCGTGAGTCTATGCAGTGGGAGTCAGGCAAATGAGCAATGAAGACGGCGTGGAGGACTTGAGCGGGGTGGGGGGCTACCTCACAAAACCGCGCCTACGCAAGGCCAATGCTTTCCTTACACCGAAAACCTGCTGCCAGGGCCTGTTTCCGGTGGTGAAACATTTTCAACAAATGTTTTCATGCTATACCACAGCATTAACAGGCTTTGCTTTCATGGTAGTCAAAAGTATTTCCGTAACGCTGGCGAAGCGGAAACACTACATTTATTAAGGAGCGAATATGAACAACTTACTTAACGAAGACATTGAGAACCTGGTTGAAAATGGCCGAGTCAAGGACCTGATTCCCTTGCCTGGCGCAGCTTTCAACCGGGCGTTGGAGATCATCCGCCGCCGCCGTGCAGAGGCCCAGGGCTTTCGGTATGTTGATGAGCATAACCCGGCCTATTGTGAAACATGCGAAGGATAAATAAAGAGGGCCGCAGTATGACAAGGGCGGCTCGCAGAGCCAATCCTCGCAGGGACAATGCCCTCAAGCATGGCGGCAAACGCTTTCTTCGCACCGGCATACTGCCTAAAGGGAAGCTGCACGTCGGGAGGCTTGTTGACGGGGTCATTACCGAAATGATACAGGACCTGGGCGGGGAAGAAGAAATCACGGCCAGCCAAAAGATCATCATTGCAGCAATCAGGCAGAACCTCATCTTCCTTAGGCTGATAGACGAATGGCTTGCCCAGCAGCCCAGCATTGTTAGAAAGGGCGGTCAGATGGTCGGACCGCTGAATAACTTCTATCTGTCCTGTCAAAATTCAGTTACCCGTAACTGCCGGGAGCTGGGCTTCAAGCGCGTTGGCCCTATTGACAGCCTGGAAAAGTACCTTGCAGCCAAGGCCCAGGCCGCCGCTGCTGCTGGTGAAGGTGAAACATGAACATTATCCAAGCCATAGACGACCCGGCCCTGTTCAAACTGTGGCTGCGGGGCTTCGACATGACCGCCTGGCGAGCCTACCACGCCGCCGTGTTCGGATTACCCATGACTGCTCCCGAGGCCCGTATCTATCGAGCCGCCACGGGTCGCCAGTCATTGCCTGGCAAGCGGGCCATTGAAGTATATGCTCCCGTGGGCAGGCGCGGCGGGAAGAGCGCCAATGCGGCGCTGCTGGCCGTGTACATGACAGCGATTGAACAGGGCTGGCGAGCGCACCTGGCACCGGGGCAGCAGGCCGTATTCCCGATTGTTTCCGTTGACCGGCAGGCGGGCCGGGAAGTGTTCAACTACTGCAAGGGGATATTGAACGCCTCACCGTTGCTGAAAAAGATGATTGCCCTGGAAACGAATGAAACGCTTGAATTGACGAACGGCGCAATCATCCAAATCCGTACAGCCAGCTTTCGCTCGATCCGTGGCCCGGCCTATATCGGCGCGGTGCTGGACGAGCTGGCTTTTTTCCGTGATAACGATTCAGCGGCGAACCCGGCCAGCGAGATCATTGACGCTATCACCCCGGCGATCATTGAGGGCGGCATTCTGTTCGGCATTTCTTCTGTTTACAATCGGGCCGGTGTGCTGTACGAGAATTTCCAGGAGCATTTTGGCCGGGATGATTCGGATACCTTGATCTGGAAGGCCAGCACCTTGACGATGAACCCTTTGTTTTCTGTAAGGAAGATTGATAGAGCCAAAGCCAAGGACGCGAAGGTTGCCGCTGCCGAATATGACAGCGAATGGCGCGACGACATAGCCAACCTTTACGCCTCACTTGATATTGAAGGGGCGCTTGTGCCTGGCCGGGAAGATTTGCCGAAGGCCCAGGGCTTGCGCTACTTTGCCTTTGTCGATCCTAGCGGCGGCAGGCGGGATTCAGCGGCGCTGGCCATTGCTCATCAGGACCGGGGCGGGCACATCGTCGTTGACCACGCCCGCGAGGTTCGAGCTCCGCACCAGCCCAGCGAAGTGGTTCGTGAGTTTGCTGGCGTGGTCAAGGGCTATGGCTTGCGCGTAGTGACCGGAGATCGTTATGGCGGCGAATGGCCTGTTGAATCCTACGGCAAGCAGGGGATCACCTACCGGCTGGCGGAGCGGACGGCTTCGGAACTCTACCTGGCCGCGCTGCCGCTGTTCAGCAATCATCAGATCGAGCTGCCGGACAACGCCCGGCTCAAAAACCAGTTACAATCGCTCATGCGGCGGACGAACCCTGGCGGGCGGGATAGTGTTGTGCCCGCCGCTGGGGACAGCACCCACAGTGACCTGGCCAATGCAGTTGCCGGGGCTTGCTGGCTGGCCAATGAAGGCGGCAGCGGTGAGGGGCGGCGGTCGGTGGAGACGGTCTATGGCGACCGGGCCTATTCCGCAATGAGAGATAAATACGCCGGGGAAGATCAGCGTGGCAAATTCTAAGGCTTGGCTTGCCGGGGGCTGGCCAAAGGCCATCCGAGGGCAAAGGCCAGTAATCGGAAAAAGAGACGATGTTGAGCCCGCCTTGACGATTTTACTACCGGCCCGGCTCCAGGGGGCGAAGGTGCGTATCCGCATCGCCTGGGCGGGGGAAAAGGAATGAAATACTTTTGCTCCCCCCCAGCGAGAAAGGCCGGGGGGCGGGGGCCTTTTCATGGAAAATGAAATGACAAAAAGATTAATTGCCTTCGTTTTCAGAAAAGGGCTTGACATTGCATTTTTTTCAAAAGTATTGTTTAATAAGTATGTAAAAGGGAGAAAAATGATTATAGATGTCAGTAGTGATTTCGACCAAGAAAAAGCGATTGAAGCAATAATCTATATTGCCCAAAGATACAAAACGCCTGAAGTCTATGCGATTTGCAAATTACTCTATCTTGCCGACAAGGAAAGCCTTGAGAATTATGGCCGCTTTATCTTCAGTGAATCATATTGCGCAATGGAACAGGGGGCTGTTCCGTCCAAAGCTTACGACTTGTTAAAATTAGCCCGGCATCAGAATGTAGGGGGAATCGAGGTCAGCGGAAACGATGTAGCAGTATCCCGCGATTCAAATTTCGATTTTTTTAGCGCATCGGATCTCGAATGCCTGAATCGAATCATTGAGAAATTTAACGGATTATCTGGTAGAGCATTATTTAATGCGGCCCATGATAATGCCTGGGAGGTTAATTGGAAAAGAAGGGAGAATAGTGGAAGCGTTCCTATACCAATTAATGATATTGCGCGCGAGTTAAGGGATTCCGACAATTTAATCGAATATATTTCAAATCGTTGTTAATTGGGGATCGTCAGTATGCCCCAAATATGGAGTATTTATCATATTGATAATTGTAGGCACGTAACACCCAAACCAAAGCAAAAATTGGTTGCAATTGTCGCAAGGGATATGAGCGCTTTTTTTGGATTTTTTATTAGTTCCGAAATGAGCGAATGGGTTAAAAATAATCCAAAAGCTCGCGCTTATCAAGTTGAAATATTTGCATCTGAACATAAAATCCCGCATGATTCATTCGTTAACTGTTTGCAGTTGCATCAATTTTCTGAAGATGAACTCGTGAATCTCAGATGCGCCCTGAGCTCCAATGCGATTGGTGAAATAAAAAAGGTCGTGTTGAATTCCATGACGCTAACGCCAAAGCAAATAAGTTTAATATTGGCTTAGGTCTCCCGTATCGCATTTGACAATTCCCCTGACTTCGATTTAAAACAATAGTTGATGATAGGAAAGCAGGGAATGCAACTTAGCGCAAAAATGGACCCCCCCGGCAAGGCGACCATGCGTTACAAGGGCGTTACTTTTATGAACGAAATCCAAGTAGCAACTGGCTTTTTGGGAATTGCATTATAATGATTCTATCTCTCTCATTACCCATCTCTCCGTTTGGAGGAGGGATGGAAAGGGTTTTTCGGGCAGGCCTGCCTCTTTTTTTTCTGGAAACCGCCGAATTGAACCCGCCATGCAACTTTATCCGCCCGCAATGCATCTTAATGAACAGAAATGGATGACCTGATCGCCAAGCTCAAAGATGGAAATGAAGCCGCTTTCAAGGAAGTGATGGCCATGTACAAGAAACCGATATTCCATTACCTGAGCCTGCTGCTGGGCGACCGGCAGGCGGCGGAGGAGCTGACGCAGGACACGTTCGTCAAGGTCTATTTCAAGGCTCACACGCTGAAATGCGACAATATCCAGGCCGCCAGGGCCTGGATCTACACCATCGCCACCAACCTGGCGCGCAGCGAGTTCCGCAAGCAGCGCATCCGGCGGGTCTTTTCCCTTTCCGATCTGAGCGAGGGGCAGGCATCCTATCGTCCCGATGTCGAGGGCAAGCTGCTGGCTGAACAGCTTCTGGCCATGGTCCCCGAAAAATGGCGCGTGCCGCTGGTCATGAAGGAGATGGACAACTTTTCCTTCGAAGAGATCGCCCGGGCGCTGAACAAGCCCATCGGCACGGTAAAATCGATGGTTTTCCGGGGCAAGGACCACTTGAAGAAGCAATGCCTCGACATGGAAGGAGCATCTCATGCATGATTGGCAGCATATTTTTGAGCCACGTGACGCAGAGGAAGGGCCCGGCGGTGATTTCGAGGCGCGGGTCTTTGCCAAGATCCGCAGGAAAAAGCGGCAGCGCCGGGTCGGTCTCGGCCTGGCGGCCGCCACGGCTGCCGCGACCGTGCTGGTCCTGGCCGTGTTCCAGCCCTTCGGCCCGGCTGCCGCCCGCGGGCCGCTCACGGCCGCCGACAAAGCGGAGATCCCCGTGAGCGAGGAGTTGTTCTTTTCGACCTCCGACAGCCGCACACGCTACACCCTGCAACCGGTGGTGCTGGGCGGCAGGGACGAAACGCCGGCGGCGGCGCAGAATCAGATCTAGGAGACGATCATGAAAAAAATACTGTTCATCATACTGATCCTCGTCCTGCTCTGGTACGCTCCAGGACTGCAGGCCATGCCGGCGGAGGACGAACGCAGCCGTTCAGCCGATTCCATTGAAGACATCGAGAACCAGATCCGCGCCATCCTTGACAAGGTTTCCCCCTCCCTGGTGAAGGTCATCGCCGAGAACGGCAGGAAGTACGTCGCCAGCGGTATCGCCCTGGAGGACGGGCTGGTCATCACCTCGGCACTGGTCACCCGGCAACCCTTCGCCAAGCTGGCGGTGGAAACCACCGGGGGCGAACGGATCGCGGCCCGTGTCGCCGGCCAGGACGACCGCTCCGGACTGACCCTTCTGCGCCTCAGCAAAGGGAAACTGCCGACCTTGCCGACCGCGGCTCCTGCCCAGGTCGGCAACTGGGTGGCGCTAGTCGGCCTGTTCTACGAGAAGTTCCCGGCCATTTCCCAGGGCATCGTCAGCAGCCTGGGCGAGAACGAACTGATACTGAACGCCCCGGTCGCGCCGGGCGCGGCCGGCGGGGCCGTGGTCAACCGGAATGGCGAGCTGCTGGGCGTCATTCGCGGCAGCGTCGGCTTTTCCTTCAGCCCCGATCTGACATTCAGGGACCAACAGGCGTCCATCAAGGTCAGCGGCCATCGCAGCAAGAGCGGCAACCTGTGCTACGCCATCCCCATCGCGCCGGTGCGGCGCCTGGCCGAAAAAATGAAGACTTCCGGCAAGCTCATCCCCGGCTGGCTGGGGATCGTCTTCATCGAGGACACGAACCAGGTCCAGGAAACCTACCCCGGATCGCCGGCGGCCAAGGCCGGCATTGCCGGCGGCGACCGCATCGTGAAACTCGCCGGCAAGCAGGTCGCCAACTGGCGGGAAATCGTCTCCGCGCTCGCGTTCCATTTTGCCGGCGACAAGGTCGACGTCATGGTCAGCCGGGGAGACAAATCGCTGCGTTTGGACGTGGTACTCGGCGATCGCGGCCGGATCGTTCCGCCGGAACCGCCGCAGCCCCTCACCGTCCCGGAAATTCCCGGCCTTCCCGAATTGGCCGATCGGCTGGGTGAATTGCCCGACCTCTCCGATCTGGATTCGGCCCTGCCCAGGGTGCGGAACTACGTCATCGAGTTCAGCGGTGCCCGGCAGCTGGGCGTCGACGTCATCGACATCACGGCCGATCTGGGAGAGAAATTCGCGGTCAGGGAGGGTTACGGCCTGCTGGTTTCCCGCGTCGCCGCGAACTCTGCCGCCGGCAAGGGCGGGCTGAAGGCCGGGGACGTCATCGTCCGGGCCAACGACAGCCCCTTGCGCAGCGCGGCCGACCTGCGCCGGACCCTCGACGCCTTGCAGGACAGGGAAGCCGTGCTCCTCTCCCTCTACCGCGACGGCCAATTGCGGAAATTCTCCCTTGTCCCCGACAAAAACGAAAAGCGGGTATGGGACGTCCGCCGCTTCACGCAGAAGATGGAGAATCTGAAGGGCAATATCAGCGACGAGGCCAAGACCATGCTCCAGGAAGAGATCCGCAAACTGAAAATGGCCAAGGAAAGGGAGTTCTCCGAGCTGCAGAAGGAAGAGCAGCGCTCCCTGAAAAAGGCCCGGGAGGAAAGCCGGGATCTGGCCCGCGAGCTGAAGCGCCTGCAGGCTGAAATGAACAAGCTGACGGATGAGGCCGGGAAAAAAATCGCCGAGGAGCTGCGGATGATCCAGGAGGGGCTGCGCAAGATCGAGGAGAAGATCCGGGCCGAGGAAGAAAGGGAAAAGAGAAAGGAACGGGACTGAAGATCCCCGGCCGCGACTCAGCGCAGCAGTGATTCGGCCAGGCGCATCGCGGCCAGCATGCTGGACGGATCGGCGATCCCCTTGCCGGCGATATCGAAAGCCGTCCCGTGAACCGGCGACGTGCGGATGAACGGCAGCCCGAGTGTCAGTTGCACGCCGTCGCCGCCATGCAGCAGCTTGAAGGGGATCAGCCCTTGGTCGTGGCTCCAGGCGATGACCACCGCGTCCTTCATGGAGCGGGCTTTGCTGAAGACGACATCGGGCGGGAAGAGCCCGGCCACCCGAATCTCATCCCGCAGGTCGCCGATAGCGGGAAGAAGCACCTCGATTTCTTCGCGCCCGAGGCGGCCGCTCTCCCCGGCATGGGGATTCAAGCCGCTGAACAAATAGGTGAACTCCTGCCCGAACAGCCGCTGCAGTTCGCCGGCGACCTGGCGGACAAACACCCCTATCGCGCCTCGCTCGAGGCGGGCGAACACATCGCGCAGGGGGATATGGTGGGTGAAGAGGGCCACCTTCAGCCCGGGCGACCAGAAGAACATGGCCGGCGGCGCCGGAGCCAGGGCCGCGAAATAGTCGGTGTGGCCGCGATAGGGCAGGCCGCTGGCCAACCACTTGTTCTTGTTCACCGGGGCCGTGACCACGGCCTGGACCTGCCCTTCCAGGGCCAGTTCCACCGCGGTCCTGACCCAGTTGAACGAGGGATCGCCGGCGGCCGCTTCGGCCGCCACTTCCAGGAATGCCGTTTCGCCTGGGGAGATCTCGCGGGCATCGTTGAGCCGGCGCAGGCCGCCATGGGGAAAATAAAGGCTGCTGCCGACGATCAGCAGCGAAGCGGACGGGGCGGCCAGGGCCAGGCTCTTGGCGATGACCTCGGGCCCGATCCCCTGGGGGTCGCCCAGGGTGACGGCGATGACCTTATTTTCCCGGTCCAGGATCTTCGCGTTTGGCTTCGGCAAAGTCGGGGTTCTTGTAGATGTACTTGATCTGGGACTTGAACACGATCAGGGTCCCGCCGTCGAGCTTCTTGACCTTCAGGCACTTTTCATCGTACCAGTCGAGCATCCCCTTGAGCACGTCGCCGGTCATCAGCTCGAAAACGAGCTGGGTGCGGTTGTTCATCTGCTTGATATAATAATAATTCTCGGCGTGGGTCTTGTACGGCGGCGGCGGCTTGCGCTTGTTTTCCTGGTTGGATTTCTGTTTTATCTCTTTAAAATTCGGCTTGATCAATTTTCTGATCATCGATGCTCCTACGAAACAGGGTTGGTCCCATTATATTTCAATTTTTTGAAAAGTCAATCGCGGCCCGGAAAGCGCTCAGCCCTGCTCCATGACGAATTCCCGCTTTTCGCCGTCGCTGACGCTGACATTCTTCAGGCAGGCGAAGGGGCCGATGGCGCAGCGGCGGCCGATGCGCGTGCCGGCGCCGAGATAGGTGCAGGGATAGATCACGCTGTCGCGCCCGACCTGCACGTCGTGCTCGACGGTCACCGTTTCCGGCTGCAGGATGGTCACCCCGCCCTCGAGCAGCTGCTGCTGATGGCGCCGGTTGAACTTCGCCTGCGCCAGCTGCAGGTCGCGCCGGTCGTTGATGCCGATGGCGATGTCGCTGTCACCGGCATGGAAAGCCTCCACCCCCAGGCCCTGGCGACGCAGGATGGCGATGATATCGGTCAGGTAATATTCTTTTTTGGCATTATCGTTGCCGATCCTCGTCAGCAGGGGAAAAACGATGCGGTTGTCGAAAAGATAGATCGAGGCGTTCACTTCGCGGATGCGCCGTTCCTGGGGACTGGCGTCCTTTTCCTCGACGATGCGCTCCACAAGTCCCTGCCCGTCGCGGACGATCCGCCCGAAGGGGGGGATT
Organism: Candidatus Aminicenantes bacterium UBA2199; assembly: GCA_002327965.1. Classification (GTDB taxonomy): domain Bacteria; phylum Acidobacteriota; class Aminicenantia; order UBA2199; family UBA2199; genus UBA2199. Next base: position 26,952 of record DCVB01000049.1, read on the forward strand.
TCGCCGGCAAAGACCGCACTGATCAACGTGCAGGCTGCGGCGCTTCGTTGATGGCGATCGATGAGTCGCTGCAGCTCAGCGGCGCTGACGTAGGGATTGTCGCCGACCAGCACCAGCAGGCCGCCTTCGTGGCCGGCGACCTGCGCCGAAGCGCTGAGCAGGGCGTGGGCGGTCCCCAGCGGCTCATGCTGGCGCGCATAGATGAATCCGGCGCCGAGAGCCTTTTCGATCTCGGGCTGGTTTTCACCCACGACCACGATGACGTCTTTCTCCTTCAGGCCGCAGCCGGCCAGGCTGTCCAGCAGGTAGCGGATGATCTCGCGCCCCAGGATGGGGTGCAGAACCTTGGAGATATCCGAGCGCATGCGCGTCGATTTGCCGGCGGCCAGCACGACGGCCTTGATTCCCTTTTCCATACTTCGATAGTAGGGTTCCCAAAGCCAAAAGTCAACCGCCACGAACGAATCCGATCGGAAGAAATGATCCAACAGTTGACAGATCCACGACATCATGTTAATATATCTAATAGATACTTTTTGAGGATGACGAATGAAAAAAGGCAACAATAGCAAAATGGCCGTGCTCGGGCTCTTATGCCACAAACCAATGACCGGCTATGACATTAAAAAGACGATCCAGCAGTCGACCGGCATGTTTTGGAGCGAAAGTTACGGCCAGATCTATCCCACCTTGAAAAAACTGACCCGTGAAGGCCTGGCCGTCGTCGAGCAGAGCAAAAAAAGAGGCACGGCCAGCAAAACCGTCTATGCGCCGACCGCAAAAGGGCGGAATACAATCAAGACCTGGCTGGCGCAGCCCGCAAAGACCAATATCATCCGCAGCGAGACGCTGCTGAAGATATTTTTCGGTGGCCAGGCGGATTTGCGCACAACTCAGATGCACATTGAACAGGAATTGGCCGACAGCCGACAGGTTCTGGCCATGCTGACTTCAGCTGAAAAGATGCTGGCGCAAAGAAGCAATGGCCAGCGGAATTTGACGGATTTCCATTTCAAGCTGACGATCGCTTATGGAAAAAAATCCCTTGCCGCCGCCGTGCACTGGTGCGAGGAGAGCCTGCGAAAATGCTCCGAATGGGAAAAAAGTGAAGGAAATAACCGGTAACAAGGAGAAAACATGAAAAAAAAATGGGTCAACGAGCTGGCTCTTTTCATCATTGTCTTCGCTGCCGCCGGCGCCATCGCCAGTAAAGAAAGCTCATCCACAAGCCTGGCGGAAATTCAGCGCCTGTTGCGGCAGGATCAAGCCAACGAGGCCCTGGACCTGGTCCAGAAATTGCTGCAGGCCGATCCTGAAAACGCCGAGTACCACGCCTGGCACGGCAATATTTTGGGGGCCATGTCCAACAAAGCCACGGACATGATGAAGATGGCCGAATATGGAATGGCTGCCTTCGCCGCCTTTGAACGGGCCATTCAGCTTGATCCCGAAAATATAACCGGACGGCTGGGCCGCGGCATTGCCAATTTGATGGCTCCGCCGCCGTTCGGAAGTTTGGGAAACGCCCTGATTGACCTGACCAAGGTGGTGGAGCTGGATGAACGAAACGCCGAAGGCAGATTCTACCTGGGATTGCTTTATAAAAAGCGGGAAGACCCTGCCAAGGCCCGGAGCGAATTCCAGAAGGCCCTCGCGCTGGATCCCGGTCACGCGGCGGCAAAAAGAGAGTTGGCGGCATTGGCAGAGCTGGCCCCGCCCCAGGCGGCGACGGCCACTTCCCGCCCTTGCGGCAGCTCACCTTTGGCCATTGCCAACGTGACCATCATCGATGTCGCCAACGGCCGGAAGCTGCCGAACATGACCGTGCTGATCAAGGATGGCCGCATAGAAAAAATCGCCGCCAGCTCTGCGGCAACGGTGCCCGCGGATTATTCGCTCGTCGACGGCCGGGGGCAATTTCTGCTGCCGGGTCTCTGGGATATGCACATGCATATCATCGGCGAACCCATGCTCTATTTCCCCCTGTTCCTGGCCAACGGAGTGACCGGCATCCGCTACATGGGCGGGACCATAATGCCTGGCGAATGGCGGACGTTACAGGAAAAAATCGCCGCCGGCCAGATCCCCGGTCCCAGGGTGTATGCCGGCAGCCCGATCCTCGATGGTCCCAAGCCCGCTTGGCCGGGCTCGATCGCCGTGGCCGATGCCGAGGGCGGCAAGCGCATTGCGGCCGAGATGAAAGAACAGGGCGCGGAGTTTTTAAAGGTGTACACGTTTTTGCCCAGGGATGCGTATCGGGCGATCGGCGAAACCGCCAACAAGCT
>DCVB01000100.1 GCA_002327965.1 Candidatus Aminicenantes bacterium UBA2199
CGCGGCGGCAGCGAGGCCATGGCTTTCCGCAGCCGGGCTTCGCGCTCGCAAGCGACCATGCCGTCGGCTGCTTGCGGGTCCCCGGCTTCCAGTTCCCCGTTCAGGGAGACGGAGTCCGGCCGCGCTTTGGCCCTTTGGCGGTGATTCAGGCAGGCGTTGACCGCCACGCGGTAGAGCCAGGTGGAAAAGGCGGAATCGCCGCGGAAGGTGCGGGCGCTGCGCCAGGCCTTGAGAAAGATCTCCTGGACCAGCTCCTCGGCGTCTTGGCGGTCACGGGTATATCGATAGGCCAGTTGGAACACCCGTCCCTGGTGGCGCCCGACCAGCTCGGCAAAGGCGCTCTGGTCCCCGGCGGCGGTCAGCGCGAGGAGATCCCGGTCGGTTTTTTCCATGCTACGGGGTATTCCCCGCTGCCGGGGACGAGGCAGTGACTGGACACAACATGATCTGCATCTTGATTAGACAGCCCGGGCGCGGATTCCTTGCGCCGCGCCCCTAGTCTATACGAAAAATCGCCGGGCGGCCAACATTTTCGCAAATTCAGGCGTTAGTGATACAATGCCTCCATGCAGCAGAAAATCCTGGAGATCAAGAACCTGAGCAAGAGCTATGGCGAGACCGTCGCCCTGGCCAACTTCAGCCTGGACCTGGGAAAGGGGGAGGTGCTGGGGCTGCTCGGCCCCAACGGCGCCGGCAAGACGACCCTGATCTCGATCCTGTCGGGCACCCTGCGCGGCTTCAGCGGCGGCGTCGTGTTCAAGGGACAGGACCTGTTCGCCGATCGTTCCCTGAAGAACCGGATCGGCATCGTCCCCCAGGAGATGGCGTTCTACGAGGAGCTGAGCGCCATGGAGAACCTGATGTTCTGGGGAGGCCTGTACGCCATCCCGGAAAAAGAATTGAAAAAGCGGGCCCAGGAGCTGCTGACGGTGGTGGAACTGGGCGCCCGGGCCGGGGAGCCGATCAAAAAATTCTCGGGCGGCATGAAGCGGCGGCTGAACATCGCCATCGGCCTGATCCACAAGCCCGAGCTGCTGCTGCTCGACGAGCCCACGGTGGGCATCGACGTCCAGGCCAAGGTCAGCATCCTGGACATCATCCGCGACGTCGGCCGGCAGGGCACAGCGGTCGTTTTCACCACCCACCAGCTTGCCGAAGTAGAGCAGGCGTGTTCGCGCATCGCCATCATGGACAAAGGCACGATCCTTGCCCAGGGCACGCTCGCCGAGCTCATCCGCATCGTCGGCGAAAAGGAGATCGTCGAGGTCAGCGGCGAGTTCAGCGCCGACGCCTTCTCGGCGATCATCCGCCAGTCGGACGGCAACGGCATGGAGATCCTTTCGGTGGCCGACAACCAGGCCCACCTGGCGTTTGCCGATTCCGAGCGCATCCCGGCCATGATGCAGCACCTGTTCGGGCACCACCTGCCCATCAGCGACCTGAAGATCAAGTCGCCCAACCTGGAGGCGGTGTTCCTCAAGATGACCGGCAGGAGCCTGCGCGATTGAGCCGCACGACGCTGATCATCAGGAACGACATCAAGCGCCGCCTGAAGGCGCCCATGGCCACGATCCTCTTCCTCATCATCCCCCTGGCCATGACCGGCGTCATCGGCATGATCTTCGACCCCGGCCCGGACAACCGCACCCAGCTGCCGCCGATCCAGCTGCTGGTGGTGGACAACGACAAGGACCTGGCCGCCAAGTTCCTGCTCGGCGCCCTTGACCAGCAGGAGCTCAGGGAACTGTTCCAGGTGACCCTGACCGACGCGGCGGCGGGAGAGGCGCTGATACGCAAGGGAAAGGCCTCGGCCATGCTGGTCATCCCCGAGCATTTCAGCGACGACCTGGCCGACCAGAAACCCACCGCCCTGGAGGTGGTCAAGAACCCGGGCGAGGAGTTCCTGCCCGGGGTGGCCGAGGAATTCGCCGGCACCATGGCGGTCGGTTTCTCGGGCCTGGCCCAGGTTTTCGCCGAGGAGCTGAAGGTCATCAGAAGCGTGCGCAACCTGTCGCTCGAATCCGTCACCATCGCCGACATGACGCCGTTTTTGGAAATGGCCCGGGCCAAGATCATCGCCCTCAAGACCTACCTGTCGCCCATGCTGCTGTCCGTCGCCTCCACCACGACAAAGAAGCCGGGACAGGAGAACCGGCCCTCCGGATTCAACATCTTCTCCTATATCTTCCCGGGCATGTTGATCATGTTCCTGCTGTTCATCATCGAGCCCTCGCTGCGCGAGATCCAGAACGAGCTCGCCGACGGCAAAACCCGGCGCATGATGTTCTCGCCGCTCACCGGCCGCGAGCTGGTCACGGCGCGCATCTTCAGCGGCTGGCTGCTGGGCGTGCTGGTCTCGCTGCTGGCCATGGCCGCGGGCACGCTGCTCTTCCGCATCGACTGGGGAAACCTCCTGCTGCAGCTGGCCCTGGTCGCGGCCGCCTGCTTCTGCTGCGCCGCCCTGTTCGCCATGCTCAACGCCTTCTTCAGGAACAAGAACCAGGCCGGGGCCTTCGCCAGCCCGATCATCCTGGTGTTTTCCGCGTTCGGCGGCAGCATGCTGCCGCTGGAGCAGCTGCCGGCGGGCATGCGCTGGATCGGCGGGTTCACCGTCAACAACTGGTTCATCACCGGCTGCCGGAAAATCATGGACGGTCATGCTCCCGTCGCGTCGCTCGCGGTGCTGGCGGCGGCGGGCCTGTTTTTCGCCGCCATCGCCATGGTCGCCCTGCCGCGGCGGCTCGACGCCTGAGGAAGGAACATGAAAAAGATCTGGCATATCGGCCGCCTGGACCTGAAGCTGATGGTCAGGGACAAGGCCTTCTTTTTCTGGATACTGGCCTTCCCCCTGGTCTTCATCCTCATCTTCGGCAACCTGTACCAAGGGAGCAAAACCGACGCCAAGGCCTCGCTGACGGTGCTCAACCAGGACACGGGGAAATGGGGCGACTATTTCATCGCCAAGCTCAAATCGCCGGGCATCGAGCTCAGCATCGTGACGACGCCCCCCGGCGAATACTTCCGCATGCTGGTCATCCCGGCCGATTTCTCGCAACAGATCGAAAGGAAAGCATCGCAGAAGCTGCAATTCAAGAAAGACTCGCAGGCCGACCTCAAGGCCGGCGCCATGGCCGACACCAAGATCGCCCAGGCCATCGTCAAGCTGCTGGCCGAGCTGGTCATGTACGGCGACCGCGACCTGAAGGACTTCTTTGACTCCCACAGCCCCTACCGCGACCTGGTCACGGTGCGCACGCGCCTTCCCGAGGGTACCATCGCCAAGGTCCCCTCGGGTTTCGACCACACCATTCCCGGCATCCTGGTACAGTTCGTCATGATGATGGTGCTCGTATATGGAGGCATCTCGGTGATGGAGGACCGCCGGCGCCGGGTGCTGGCGCGCATTCTATATTCGTCGGCCTCGTACGCCGAGCTCTTCGGCGGCAAGTTGCTGGGCCGGCTGCTGATGGGACTGCTGCAGTCGGCGATCCTGGTCGGGGCCGGGCTGCTGTTCTTCCGCCTCAACCTGGGCAACATCTGGATTTCAGCGCTAAACATCCTGGTATTCGCCACGGCCATGGCCTCCCTGAGCATCTTCGTGGGCTCGGTGCTCCGCAGGGAGGAAGTGATCGTCGGCGTCTCGGTGCTGGCGGCCAACATGTTCGCCGCCCTGGGCGGCTGCTGGTGGCCGATCGAGATCGTGCCGCCCGCCTTCCGCGCTCTGGGCATGGTCTCCCCCGCCTGGTGGGCCATGGACACCTTTCACCAGGTCATCTTCTTCGCCAAGGGCCTGGAGACCGTCTGGCCCAACCTGCTGGTGCTACTGGCCTTCGCCGCCGGCTTCACCGCCCTGGCCCTGCGCTTCTTCAAGATAAACGAATAGAGGACCTCCCCGACAACTCTATGAAAACATCCCCGGTCGCTCAACTGCTGTCTTGAGATCAAGCTAATCCCGAAACGCGCAAACGATCGCTCAAATATTTGCGCTGAATAGTCTTGTCTTGGCCTGCTTCAGCCCAATTAGAGCCTTGTCCAGCTCTGTTGCGTTAAGGTATACTCTAATCGGCTGTCAGGG
>DCVB01000079.1 GCA_002327965.1 Candidatus Aminicenantes bacterium UBA2199
CACCGCCCCGAGGCGGGCAGCATCCTCCTCAACGGCCGCGACATCACCCGCGTGCCGGTCTACCGCCGCTCGCGCCTGGGCATCCGCTTTCTGCCCCAGGAGCCATCGGTCTTCCGCGGGCTGAGCGTCGAAGACAACGTGCGCGCCATCGCCCAGATGAATCCCCCCGGGGCGCAGGACGACATCCCCCGCATCCTTGCCGAACTGGGGCTGGGGGGGATCCGCTCGCGCAAGGCCTACATGCTGTCCGGCGGCGAGCGCCGGCGGCTGGAGATCGCCCGCTCGCTGATGCAGACCCCCGATTTCCTCCTGCTGGACGAGCCCTTCGCCGGCATCGACCCCATCCAGATCAAGGAACTGCAGGAACTGATCCAGTCTTTCCGCAGCCGGGACATGGGCATCATCATTACCGACCACAACGTCCGTGAAATCTTGAAAATCACCGACCGTTCCTATATCATTCATTCCGGCCAGGTCATCTTCGAGGGCCGGTCGGAGGAACTGATCGCCGATGAACGGGTCAAGCGCGACTATCTCGGCAGGGAATTCAGGTGGAACTAGACCATGACCATCAAAATGCAACTCAAGGGCACGCAGCAGCTGACCATCACGCCGGTGATGCACTACTTCATCCAGCTGCTGACCGACAACCACCTGGAACTGGCCTCGACCCTGCAGAACGAAGTGGAATCCAATCCCATGCTGGAGATCGAGACCGTGGAAAAGCCGGTCCGCGAGGAGGAGGAAACCAACGACTACCAGAAGCGCATCGAGCGCGCCGATGCATCCTTCATGACGCCCTACGAGGACCAGGGATTTTTCAGGAAGGACCCCGACAGCATCGACAAGAACCGCGCCCTGGAGATCCTCACCCCCTCCAACGTCAGCTTGGCCGATCATCTGCTGGAGCAGGCCGGAGCCAGCTTCGACAGCGACGAGGAGATCGAGATCGCGCGCCAGATCATCTATAACCTGGATGGCGACGGCTACCTGAAGATCGAGATCGAGTCCATCGCCTCGCTGATCGGGACCACGCCGGCGGAGATCGAGCGCGTACGCCGCCTGATCACCCTTTTCGATCCTCCCGGCTGCGCCAGCAAGTCGCTGAACGAGTGCCTGCTGGCCCAGGTGGGCGAAGGCCCGGAGGACAAGACGCTGCAGCGCCTGATCCAGGATCACCTGGAAGACCTGTCGCGCTCCAACTACGAGCTCATCGCCAAGCGCCTGAATGTCGACAGCGAGGAAGTTCTGCGCCTGGCGGCCCGGCTGAAGCGCCTGAACCCGTATCCGGCCAAATCCTTCGACCGCGAGGAGGTCGAATATGCCGAGGTCGACCTGATGCTGCTCAAGGAGAACAACGACTACCGCGTCGTCTACCTCGAGGAGGGACTGCCGCGCCTGACCCTTTCCAAGTATTACCAGGAGATGCTGGAGAAAACCGCCGACAAGCGCACCGTCTCCTACCTCAAGAGCCGCTGGCGCGACGCCCAGTTCTTTATCGAGAGCATCGAGCTGCGCAAGAAGACCATCCTGCGCATCGCCGAGTACCTGGTCAAGGCCCAGAAGGATTTCCTCGACTTCGGCGACAAATGGAAGAAACCCCTGACCATGAAGGAGGTGGCCCGCGAGGTCGGCCTCAACGAGTCGACCATTTCGCGCGCCGTGAGCAACAAGTTCATGGCCTGGGAGAAGGGCGTCATCCCGCTGAAGGTCTTTTTCAGCTACGGCCTGAAAGGCGACTTCGGCTTTTCCCACGCCGTGGGCACCATCAAGGACAAGATCCGCGAATTGATCGCTGCCGAGCCGGCGAAAAAACCGCTGGCCGACGACGAGATCGCCGCCCGGCTGGCCGCGCTGGGCATCCGCATCGCGCGACGCACCGTGCGCAACTACCGCGAGGAAATGAAGATCCCCAGCTCGTTCGTCAGGAAGAAAGAAAATAAAATCAAAGGAGTCCAAAATGAGCATTAACTTCGTGCACAAGAACGTCAAGATGCCGGGCGCCTTGAAGGATTTCGTCGGCAAGCACCTGGCCGACATCGAAAAAATCGCCGGCGAGATCATCGACGCCGAGGTGATCGTCAACGAAGAAAAACTCTCATTCAGGGCCGAGATCTCCCTGAAGACGCGCCTGGACTCTTTCCAGTCCGAGGGGCGCGACCGGATACTGAAACAGGCTCTGCGCGGCGCGCTGAACACCCTGAGGGGCCAGGCCAAGCGCAGCAAGGAAAAGATCAAGGAGAGCAAGAAGCGCGCCGGGGCCAAGGGCATCTCCATGGCCACGGTGGGACTGGTGTCCGGCGGACGACGCCGGCCCGCCAGGGCCGTCGCTTCGCCGCCGGCCGACAACATCCTCATTTCGGACAACTACTCGCGCAAGCCGCTCACGGTCGAGGAAGCCGTTTTCTTCCTCTCCGAAAGCCGGGAGAACGGATACATGTTCATCAACTCGGAAACGAACCGGCTGGCCGCGGTCTTCCGCAACCCCCAGGGCGGCGTTTCGCTGATCGAGCCCAACCTGTAGCGCGGGGATCGCCAATGGCCAAGGACGTCAAGGGCATCCAACTCAGCCGGGTGCGTGAACTCAACCAGCTGAAAATTACCCGGGTCTTCAACGAGAAGTGGCTGCCCAACCTGGTGAAACACCCCCGGCCGCAGCGGCCCGGCCTGGGCCTGACCGGCTACCTCAAGCATATCCAGGACGGGCGCATCCAGATCTTCGGCAAGACCGAGGCCGGATACCTGAGCAACCTCAAGGAGGGGGAAACAGGCCGCTGCCTGAAGAACTACTTCTCCCTCAAGCTGCCCGGGGTCATTGTGGCGGAGAACATCGAACCGGCCGCGGAATGGATCGCCATGGCCGCCCGCTATTCAACGCCCATCCTGGTCTCCGCGCTGCACACCGCGCCGCTGATCTCGCGGCTCAGCGCCTACCTGTACCAGTATTTCTCGAAGAAGATCAAGCTGAACGGGGTGCTGATGGACGTCATGGGCCAGGGAGTGCTGATCACCGGCGCCTCGGGCATCGGCAAGAGCGAAACGGCCCTGGAGCTGGTCAACAAGGGCTACCAGCTGATCGCCGACGATGTGGCCGAGTTCTACATCGATTCCAACGACGACCTGGTCGGGCGCGCCAACGAGGCCATCAAAAACCTGATGGAAGTGCGCGGCCTGGGCATCATCAACATCAACGACATTTTCGGCGCCTCGGCCGTGCTCGAAGAGAAGAAACTGAACCTGGTGATCAACCTGGAGAAGTGGGACGCCAAGAAGAAATATGACCGCCTGGGAGAGGACAACCAATGCTTCAAGATCCTCGGCCTCGAAGTGCCGCTGCTCACCCTGCCGGTGGGGCCGGGGCGCAACCTGTCGACCATTATCGAAGTGGCGCTGCGCAACTTCCTGGCCAAGAAGAGCGGCCGCCCGACGTACCTGGAAGCGTGCCAGACGGCTTCGGCGCCCCCGCCCGGGAACCGGGAGGGAGCGGGAGGTGAAGCGACATGATCCGCAGCGTCATCATCACCCACGGCAACCTGGGCCGAGAGCTGGTGCAGGTGGCCGAGAAGATCCTCGAGCAGAAACTGGACATCGAGATCATCGCCTTCGACTGGCAGGGCGACGGCAGCGCCATGATCTCGCAACTGGAGGCGTTCATCGCCCGCAACCGGGGGAGCGAAATCGTCATCTTTACCGACATGTTCGGCGGTTCGCCGTCGAACATCTCCACGCGCTTCGTCGGTCCCGGCATCGAGGTGCTCTCGGGCATCAATCTGCCCGGGCTGCTGAAGTTCTTCTGCTGCGGCGAGCACAACGGCAGCTTCCGCCAGGTCATCAAGAAAGTCGAGCAGGAAGCCAGGGACGGGATCAACATCATCAGCGAATACCTAGGAGACAAAAAATGATCGAGAAGAAGCAGCAGATATTCAACAAGCTGGGTCTGCACGCCAGGGCCGCCGCCAAGCTCTCGCACCTGGCCAACATGTTCAGCGCCGACATCTACCTCATCTACAACGACGACAAGGTCAACGCCAAGAGCCTGCTGGGCATTCTCACCCTGGCCGCTTCGGTGGGCAACGAGATCATGCTCCAGGCCGCCGGCGCCGACGAGCAGGAAGCCATCCAGGCCATCGGCGACCTGTTCGACCGCAAGTTCGACGAAGAGATCTGATGGTCCGCATCAAGGGCAAGGCCGTCTCCCCCGGCATCGCCATGGGCCGCGCCCTGCTGCACAGCTTCACCCGCCAGGAGGTCGCGGCCGTGCCCATCAGCCCCAAGGCGGTGGAGCGCGAGACCTGGCGCCTGGAGAACGCCGTCAAGAAGTCCCGCGCCCAGCTGAAGAAGATCCACCGCGGGCTGCAGAAGATCATGGGCAAGGATGCCGCCTTCATCATTGAGACGCAGCACATGCTGCTCACCGACAGCCACCTGCTCGACGAGATCAAGGGCGCCATCTCCGGCAAGCTGGTCAAGGCCGAATGGGCCATCCAGACGGTGGAGCGCAAGTACCAGGAGCTCTTCCGCACCATCCCCGACCTTGCCTTCAAGGCCAAGGGCAACGACGTCTCCGACGTCCTGAACCGCCTGATCGCCAACCTGCGCAGGAGCCCCGCCACCCGCGTGCCGGCGGCGGTTTCCGGGGCTGCCGCCGCTCCCGACGGGCAGTTCATCCTGGTCGCCGACGACATCAGCCCTTCCGAGGCGGCCACGCTGATGAGCAGCAAGCGGCTGCTGGGGCTGGTGCTGAACAAGGGCGGCGAGACGTCGCACACGGCCATCCTGGCCCGCACCCTGGGCATCCCGGCCATCCTGGACACGGGCAACGCCACCGCGCTGATCGCCTCCGGCGACACCGTGGCCCTGGACTCGGTGAGCGGCGAGGTCATCGTCCAGCCCACCGCCGACGCCGCGCTGGAGATCGGCCGCAAGATCGAGCAGTTCGGCCAGTACAAGGAGCAGCTCAAGATCCTGAGCCAACTGCCGGAGCTGACCCGCGACCGGCACCAGTTCCACCTGTACGCCAATATCGAGCTGCCCTTCGAAAGCGAGGTCGTCCAATCCTACGG
>DCVB01000126.1 GCA_002327965.1 Candidatus Aminicenantes bacterium UBA2199
CGGGTCGAGCTTGCCGTCGCGGGCCAATTGCACCAGGTCGCGGCCGTAGCGCTTCAGGGCCTGGAACTTCTCCTCGGGGCTGGGGTCGGTGATGGTGCGGTTGCCGCGGATCTCCATCAGCGCCTTCAGGAATGCATCGCGGCCGATGCCGAAGCGCTTCAGCAGCCTGAAGGCGGCCTCGTTGAGGTCCATGATCGCCAAAACCAGATGCTCGGTCGAGGTGTATTCATCCTTGAACTGGCCGGCGATGACGCGGCCTTGCTGGATGGCCTTTTTCAGCGGACCGCCCAGGTAGGGTTCGGCCCCCTGCACCTTGGGCAGGCCCTCGATCTCCCGGTCCAATGCCGCCTGCAACTGCGCTTCATCCGCGCCGATCTTCTTGAGGGTTTCGCCGACGATATTCTCCGGCACGGCCAAAATGGCCCGGAGCAGATGTAGGGGTACGATCTCCTGGTTGCCGTGCTCGCCGGCCAGGCGAACGCTGTCCTGGATGGCCTGGTCGGCTTTCAGCGTGAATTGCTCTTGGTTCATGGCGCCTCCGTTCTCCCATATTATATAATATCTCGCTTCGAGCTTGGCAAGCGGCCGGCGTTTTCGCTCCTTTCCTTTGACAAAATATTTTTAACATTATATCATGGTAAGGGTTTCAAAAAAGGAGGAATCATGTCGCGAAATGCTTTGCTGTCCCTGGTTCTGGTTTGCCTGTTCTCCGTCCCCATCGTTGCCGGCACGCTGGCTGGGGTCACCCTTCCCGATGCCATGGACCTTGATGGCCAGCAGCTCGTGCTGAATGGCATGGCCCTGCGCAAGAAAGTCGTGTTCAAGGTCTATGTGGCCGGTCTCTATTTGGCGGCCAAGGAAAAAGACGGGGCCAAAGTCCTGGCCGATGACGGAGCGCGCTGCACGGTCATGCATTTTCTGCGCAGTGTCAGCGCCAACCAGGTCAACGAGGCGTGGTATGATGGACTGGAAGCCAATACGCCGAATCACACGGCCGAGCTGAAGAAGCAGTTCGACGAGTTGGCCGCCTTGATGGAACCATTGAAGAGCGGGGACAAGCTCGTCTTCACCTACCAGCCCGGCGTGGGCACCGAGGTCAAGGTCAAGGACAAGGTGAAGGGAACGCTGGCCGGCAAGGCTTTCGCCGACGCCCTGTTCGCCTGCTGGATCGGACCGAAACCGGGCCCGGGCGATAAATTCAAGGCCGGCTTGCTGGGTCTGTAAACCGGGCGCGATCACTTTATGGTCCAGACGGACGAAAACCAGGGGAAGAGTTCTCTCTATCCCGGGGAGAAAAAGCCATTTTTTCGCGGCGGCAAGTGGGGGTGGCGGCTGCTGTTGCTGCTGACGGGCCTGGCCGTCGTCCATTTCCTGAACCTGTTCATGCAGTGGACGCTGATCAGCAGCGAGCTGGCCAGGAAGCCCTCCTTCCAATCCCCGGAATACACGTTTCTGGGCTTTTCCCCCCTGCACCGGCAGGAGATTGCGGCGATCGGCCGTCTGCCGAACTCGGCCCCGGCGGGCCGGGTCTTCGCCTTTTTCGATCTTCTCCACCCTGCGGTTTTTATGGTGTGGAACAATGCCGGCGTGGAGGAATTTTTCGACCTGGGACCGGTCCTGGTCGCCCTCCCCGCAGGGGCCAGCCGCATCGCTTTCCTACCGGGTTCCGTTTTTGTGATCAGCCAATGGGAGAAGTCGCTGGTGAGGGATTTCGCCGGATCGATCGGAGGCGCTATCCGCGCCCGGGCCCTGAACAAGGATGACGCCAGGAGCGGAATCCTGCCGGGTTCGTTCGTCGTCAAGGCGGCGGAAAGATCGCCTTCCCTGCGTATCCCCTACCTGGTCTATTTTTACCTGCCGCTGGTTTTTATCATTATCGCCGTGGCCACGTCCGGCGCGGGCATGGCCACGGCCTTTTTCTATTACGCCGGGATGTTCTTCCTGTTCGATTTCGAAAAGCTGTTCGTCACCGTCCCCCTGGCCTGGCTGCTCAAGGCCCTGGGCTTAGAGCTCGCCACCCCCTGGATCAAGGCGCTGGCCGCGGTGATGGCACTCCTTTTCCTGGCCGCAGCCGTTTACGGTCTGCTGCACTGGAAGGACAAGGAAATGCCGCCCAGCGGCAAGTGGATCGTCTGGTTCTTCATCCTGCTGCCGCTGGCCCTTTTTTTCTGAGCGGGCAACGGGCTATTCTCTTTCCTTTTTCAGGATGTCGATGACCCGCTTGACCTGCTGCAGCTTATCGATCGGGGCGACGAGGATGCCGTTGGCCGTGTCGATGACCGCGACCCGTTCCAGGCCGATCACGGCCAGCGGTTTTTTGCCGCAGGAAAAAATCAGCGAATTGTGGGCATCGATGGCGATGGCCCGGCCGCGACTCACGTTGCCCAGGGGGTCCTTTTCGTTCATTTCATAAACCGACGACCACGAACCGACGTCATTCCAGGAGAACTCGGCCTTGAACATGACCACTTCCTTCATCTTCTCCATCAGCGCATAATCGATCGATTCCGGGATCAGCGCCTTGTAGTTCTTTGCGAAGGGTCCCTGCCGGACGAATGCACGCTCCAGTTTAATGTACTGTTTCCCATAATATGGGGAGTATTTCATGATGAATTCCTTGAAAAAAGACAATTGATAGATGAACATCCCGGAATTCCAGTAATAATTTCCTTTTTCAAGGTATTCGGTCGCGGTTTTGTGATCGGGCTTCTCCTTGAACTGCTTGACCGGATAAAATCCTCCCTTCTGCTTGCCTTCCAGGAAATGAATATAACCGTAGCCGATATGCGGCTCGCTGGGCTTGATGCCGGCGGTCACAATGCAGCGGTTCTCGGCATGCTCGAGGGCGGCGGACAGCTGGCCGGCGAAGGTGGTCTCGTCGGCGATGTAGTGGTCGGCCGGGACCACGAGCAGGCGGGCGCCGGGATCGATGCGTGAAAGGACGATGTTGGCCTGAATGAGCGCCGGGGCGGTATTGCGCGGTGCCGGCTCGGCAATGAAATTGCGGCGGGAAAAGCCCGGCAGGCACTGGCGCACGGCCGGCAGGTATTTGCGGTCGGCGATGACGAAGACATTCTGAGCTGGGATGAATTTCCGCAGGCGCCGGTAGGTCTGCGTGATCAACGGCTGTTTGCCCACCACCGGGAGAAACTGCTTGGGCTTCTCGCCCGTGCTCCAGGGCCAGAAGCGCGTCCCCTGACCGCCGGCCATGATCAGCGCGAAGTGATTCTTTTTCATGCCTCCAAATTATCACACCGGCGCCCGCAAGACAAATCGCCGGGCGGTTGCGTTTTCCTGTTCCCCGTGTTACCGTTGGCGTGCGCTGCTTCCTTAAGGGAGGACGACATGATTAAAAAAATAGAAAAGCCGGCCATCATTGCCGCGGCGGGGGACAAAAAGAAACTGATCCAGGAGTATTTCGGCCTGGTGAATTCCCAGGACGAAAAGGTCAGCATCGCCGTGATGCGCAGCCCGTCGGGCTGGGTCGAGCCCGGGCAGATGCCCGAATTCGACGAGTATACCGTCGTCTTGAAAGGCGTATTGCATGTCATTTCCCATCATGGCATGTTCGACATCCGGGCCGGCGAGGCGATCCTGGTGTCCAAGGGTGAATGGGTGCGCTACAGCACCCCGGGGCCTGAGGGGGCTGAGTATGTCGCCGTCTGCCTGCCCGCCTTTTCCACCGCCACCGTCCACCGCGACGAATAGGCGCCGGCGCCCGGTCCGGCTTGACGAATCGCAGATTCCCCTTTACAATCTGATCCAGCGCTTCGGCAAACGAGTCCGCCGCGACACCCATACACGTGAACGAAGAAACCGCAAACAAAAGCATCTGTGTCATCGCTCCATCGACCCGATTGACGGAGCGGGACCTGCCGTTGTTGAAGAACGCCATCCATCTCCTGCGTGGCGGCATGGGCCTGGGCAAGGTTGCCCTGAGCGTCCATTTGTTCACCCGGGACGAAAAGATCGACCATGTCACCGCCTCGGTCGTGGAAAGATCCCAGGAATTCAAGGCGGCGATCCGCGAGCATGACGTGATTGTCTCCATAGCGGGGGGAACGGGAGCGGAGGACTTGCTGCTCACCCTCGACCGGGCCGATTTCCGGGTGATCAGGAAGAGGAAACCCCTTTTCATCGGTTTTTCCGATTTTTCCTTCCTGTTGAACGAGTTCTATTCCCGCTGCCGGGTCCCGGGCATTCTTTTCCCCTGCCTGAGGCTGAACGAGGGCAATATCGGTGAGCTCGTTTCCCTGATCCAGGGCGAGGAGATCGTTTACCGCGGCTCTTCCTGGCTGTCGGACCCGCCGCCTGGGACAGTGAGCGGAATTCCCATCGGCGGCAACCTGACGACCTTCGTCAATTTCCTCAACCGCCTGAACCCGCCGCGGCTGGGATGGCGGGACCATGTCCTCTTCATCGAAGACGTCGGCATCGACATTGAGGACCTGCACCGGCTGCTGGCGGCGTTGCGGCGTCACCGGGTCTTCAGGAACATCAGGGGACTGGTGATCGGATCGCTGGCCGGCGACGTGAGCACTCCGGCGGGCAGCGAATTCCAGGACCAGGCGCTTTCCTTCATCATGGCCTATCTGGCCGGCGTCCTGAAGAAGCGCCGAGAACAGAATTCTGCCCTGCCGATCCTGCTCATGCGTGAATTCGCTCACGACACCACCCGCGGCCTTCCCGCCGTCCCTGTCGGCGGCCTGGCCTCACTCTCCGTCTCCCTGGATGTCGCCTTTCGCCTCCAATGAGAAAACGCCCATGGCGATGAATGAGCTTCTGGTCGTCATCCCGCACAGCGGCATCATCATCCCGGCCGAGATCCCGCCGGACAGCCTTTCCGAGTATTTTCCCCAAATGGCGCGCAATGTGGACTGGTACACCGATTGGCTCTATGATTTCCGTGACCTGCTGGACAACCGCCAGGTCGTATTTCCCTGCTGCAGCCTGATCCTGGAGGCCAACCGCCACCCGGATCGGCTGGACGACTGCGTCCCCCTGCGCGACGTGCTCGAGCGGCCGGTCTACCAGAGCGGCCGGGAACCGGAGCGAGATCTGCGCCTGGCCCTGGTCGACAAGTACCTGCGGCCCTTCCACGCGGTCATCGCCGGCCATATCGCCGCCGGTGCCCAATTCCTGCTGGACGGCCATTCCACGGTGACGGCCCGGGGCATGGCCGACAACCAGATCGATATCATGAATTTCCAGCACTCGGCGCTGGATGACGTCCCCGTCCACTTTTCTCCTCGGGATTATGCCGAGGCGTATGCCGAAGAGCTGCGCCTGCGTCTTCCCGAAGTGAAGATCACGGTCAACGCTTCGGAATATTTCAATGTCTATGGCCATGTCGCCGCCGCCCACTCTGTGAATGCCCGGGCAGCGGTGGGCAACCGGGTCCCGGCGCTGGTCCAGGAAACCCATGAGCGCCTATTCACGAATCCCGACCACACGCCCGACGTGGGCGCTCTCAACCGCCTGCGCAGGGCCTTTGCCCTTTCCCTTGCCGCCGCCTGGGAACGAGTCCGCTGATGCCGCTTCCGGTTTTTTGAAAACCGCGATGGTTGTACTATAATGGCGCCATGCCCAGGAAGATCGCCGTCATTGTGCAGCGCTACGGCTTGGAGATCAACGGCGGGGCCGAGTACCACGCCCGTCTGATCGCCGAGCGGCTGAACCGCCATTTCACCGTCGAGGTCTTCACCACCACCGCCAGCGACTATGTCACCTGGGCCCATCACTACCCCGAGGGGCGGCAGGAGTTGAACGGCATCCCGGTTCACCGCTACCGCGTGCGCAAGCCCCGCGACCCGGAGGCGTTCGGCCGCGTCCAGAAGTTCATTTTCGAACAGGAGCACTCCATGGCCGACGAGGAGCGCTGGCTGGAGGAAGAGGGCCCGCTGCTTCCCGGATTGCTCGATGACCTGGGGAAACGGGAAGGGGAGTTCGCTTATTTTCTCTTTTTTTCCTATCGCTATTATCACTCTTTTCATGGGGTCAGGCGCTTCGCCGCCAAGGCCATTCTGGTCCCCACCGCCGAGCACGACCAGGTCATTTACCTTGGCCTGTTCAGGGATTTTTTCAACCTGCCGGCGGCGATCGTCTATAATTCCCCGGAAGAGAAGGATCTGATCCACCGCGTATCGGGCAACCAATCCATTGCCGCCGATGTGGTCGGGGTCGGCTCCGAAGTGCCGGATGAATTCGATGCCGCGGGCGTCTGTTCGCGCCTGGGCGTCGACGGCCGTTATATCGTGTATATCGGCCGCCTCGATGAGAACAAGGGCGTGCCCGAGCTGTTCCGCTTTTTTTTGCGGCTGCAGGCCGAGGAAAAATTGGAATTGAAGCTGGTCCTGGTCGGAAAAGCCCATGTGCCGGTCCCTGACCATCCCGGCATCGTCCATGTGGGTTTCCAGGAGGACCGGGAAAAGTATGGCCTGCTGGCCGGGGCCGAATTCCTGGTCATGCCTTCGCAGTATGAATCGCTCTCCATGGTGGCTTTGGAGGCCTGGGCAACGGGCAAGCCGGTCCTGGCCAACGGCCGCACCGAGGTGTTGCGCGGCCAGTGCCGGCGCAGCAACGCCGGGTTGTGGTACTCCGACTACGAGGAGTTCCGGGCGGCATTCCTGGCCTTGGGCAACGATGCCGGACTGCGCCGCCGGCTCGGGGCCAACGGCAGGGAATTCTTTCAGAAAAATTATTCCTGGGAAATCATCGAGGAGAAATACCTCCAGCTCATTGCCGGCCTGGATGAACGAAGGCTGAACGGCCGGCGCCGCGCTATGTCGGGATCTGGTATTTCTTGATCTTGGCCAGCAGATTGACCCGCGATATGCCCAGGATCTTCGCCGCCTGGCTTTTGTTGCCCCCGGTGGAGGCCAGGACCCTGGCGATCTGCTCTTTTTCCATCTCGCTCAGCGACAACAGGGGCTGGCCGGAGGGCGTTGTTTCCTGGACCGAGGAATTCTCCAGGAAATAGTGGGGCAGCGATTTCTTGTGCAGTTCCGTTCCCGACTCGATGATGACGGCGCTGTTGATGATGTTCATCAGCTCGCGGATGTTTCCCGGGTACTCGTAGCGGTTCAACAGGCGCATGGCGGCGTCCGAGATTTTCTGGATGTTCTTCTGGTTCTGTTCGTTGTAGCGGGCCAGGAAATGCTGGCATAGCAGCGGGATATCCCCTCTGCGCTCGCGCAACGGCGGGAGATAGACGGAGCTCATGTTCAGGCGGTAGAAAAGGTCCTTGCGGAAATTCCCCTTTTTCATCTCGCTCAGCAGGTCCTTGTTGGTGGCGGCGATGATGCGCACGTCCACTTTCTGGTTCTTGGTCGATCCCAGCCGGAAAAATTCCCCTTCCTGCAGAACGCGCAGCAGTTTCACCTGGATGGGCAGCGCCAGCTCGCCGATCTCGTCAAGGAACAGCGTCCCCTTGTCCGCCGCTTCCAGAAATCCCTTTTTTTCGGTGCTGGCGCCGGTGAACGCCCCCTTGTCGTGGCCGAAGAATTCCGAGGAGAAGAGCTCGTTGGCGAAGGTTCCGGCGTTGACCGCCACGAAATTCTCGTCACGGCGGCGGCTGATGCGGTGGATGGCCTTGGCGATCAGTTCCTTGCCGGTGCCGCTCTCGCCCCAGATCAGGATGCTGTTGTCGGGCGGGGCCATTTTTTCGACCATCTGGAACATGGCGATCATGTCGGCATTCTGGGTAATGATATCCTGGAACGCCTCCTTGAACTGCAACTGCTCCCGGGAAGAGATGGCCTCCGCCGCGGTCGCCCCGCGGGCTTTGCGGTTTTCCAGGACCGTGGTGATGACCTTGAGAAGCTGGTCATTGTCCACCGGTTTGGTCAGATAGTCGAAGGCGCCCAGCTTCATGGCGGAGACGGCCAGTTCGACGTCTTCCACGCCGGTGAGGACGATGGTCTCGATGTCGATGCTTTTTTCCTTGATGAACTTCAGGATATCCAGGCCGCTCACATCCGGCATGTCCATGTCCAAAAGCAGCAGGTCGTAGTTGTGGGTCCGCAATTCATGAAAGGACTTCGAGCTGTTGACCAGGGTGGCGATCTCATAGGTGCCGGTCTGCAGCAGCATGATGTTCAGATAATTCAGGACCGCCTGATCGTCGTCGATGGCCAGGATTTTTTTCATGATGGTTCCTTTGCCGTCACCGGAAGGTGAATGGAGAAGGTCGTGCCGGCGCCGGGTCTGCTTTCGACGTCGATCCGCCCCTTGTGCTCCTTGATGATGCCGTAGGCGATGGAGAGGCCGAGACCGGTTCCGCCCTGGTTGCGCTTGGTGGTGAAAAAGGGGTCGAATATCTGCTTCAACGTCTTCTCGTCGATCCCCTTGCCGTCATCGCTGATGCTGAGCAGGTTTTCGCCTTCCTCTTCCAGGAACGCGGTGCGGATGGCGATGGCCCCCATTTTTTTGTCGATCGCCTGCGAGGCGTTGATCAGAATGTTGACCACCACCTGCTCCAAACGCTGAAAGTTGCCCTTGATTTTGGGGATGTCCGCTTGCAGGTCCAGTTTGACCTTCGCCTTGCGGCCGATCTGATTGGCCACCAGCCGCAGGCAGCTTTGGATGATCGCGTTGATGTCCACCTCGTCGTTCAGCACCCCGTCGTCTCGCTTGGCGAACTTGCGCAACCCGTCAACGATGGTTTTGATGCGGTTGGCGCCCTGCGCCATGTCTTCCAGGAGGATCAGTATGTTGCCGCGGAAGACGTCGTAGTTCAAGCGGGCGATCTGCAGGTTTTTCTCGTTTCCGGCATGCTCGTCCAGGATGGGCAGGATGTCGCGCATCGCCTCCTGAATGATCGATACGTTGCCGCGGATGAAGGTGTTGGGATTGTTGATCTCGTGGGCGATCCCCGAGACCAGTTGGCCCAGCGAAGCCAGCTTGTCGGTCTGCATCAGCTGCATTTCCATGTTCTTCTGCTGCGTGATCAGGCGTGAGAACTCCAGTACGCCCTCGACCTCCCCCTGCTCATCGAAGATCGGATAGGCTTGAAGCAAATAATAATCATCGCCGTATTTTTCTTCCGTGGTGACAGGCTTTTTCTGCCGGAAGACCATCGCCCCCGGGCAGGTTTCACAGGTTTGCTCCAGGTGGAATATCTTGGCGAAGCACTTGCCGCCTTCGGCCCCCTCCTTGCGGTTGGCCATCTTGATGTTGAACTCGCGGTCGATCATGACCACCTGGTCGGTAATGGCGTCGAAAAGGGTCTGCAGCTTGCTCTTGCTTTCTTTCAGCTTTTCGGTCAGCGAGACGAGCTCGATATTCTTTTTGACCAACAGGTTCTTCTGGTTTTCCAGGTCGGCGGTCCTTTTCTGGATCGTTTTTTCCAGGTTCTCGTTCTGCTCGATCAGCTTATGCTCCAGCTCCTTGCGCAGGCGGATATCCTTGTAAACTTCCTCGATGCAGCGCCGGCCGTCGAAATCCACATATATGAAGGAGCCGATGACCGGGCATTGATTGCCCCGCGAGTCGATCAGGCTCATTTCCATGCCTTCGAAAAATCCCTTTTCCTTCAATTTCTTGAAGATGTAGGGGCGGATGCGGGGAATGTTGACGTACAACTTGTCCTTGACGAAATTCAGCTTGACCGAACCGTCCTCGGGGTAATGGAGCATGCGGTAAAAAGCGCGGTTGGCCTTGAGGATGTCGCCGTTCAGCTCGGAGATGACGATGCCGTCCGGGGCGTTTTCGAAAAGGTCCTCAAAGCGCTTGGTGGACTTTTCCAGTTCGCGGGTCTTGGCCTTGACCAAATCCTTCAGGTTGCCGACGTATTTCTTCAGTTCCAGCTGCAGTTCCTGCTTTTCGACGGCTTTGGAGATCATGCGGCCGATCTCCTTGATCAGTTTTTTTTCTTCCTCGAGGAATCGGCATTTCTTCCCGTAGCTGATCTTGACGATGCCGCGGCTTCGGCCGTTGACCACGATGTCGGCCTGCAGAACCGACTGGGCCCTGACGCATGAGACGGCCCCGGCGGGATACTGGGCCCCGTCCAGAATGATAACAGCACAGGCCATCTCGGGGTATTGGAACCCTTTGGCCAGGCTGGCGGCCGAGCTCTCCAGGATCTGCGCCAGGTTTTTCCCCGACTCGATCCGCGAACTGACGATATAAAGGCATTCCAGTTCCTTGATGCGCTCTTTGAGGTCGAGCTCCAGCTTGTGGGCGCACTCGATGCACTCTTTGCGCTGAATCGTCTGTTTCACCTTGAATGCCCTCTGCTTCAACGGAAGTATTATAGCACCAATTGATTCCTGATTCTGGTCTGCAGGTAGTTTTCAGTGGACAACAGCGGTTGCTTTTCCAGGTTGCAGGTAGCGGGGTCGAGGAGGATGGAAAGGAATTTTGCCTTGCCGTTCTCCGTGGCGAACGCCTCATGGAACAGGTCACGGCCCCAGAATTCTCCCGAAGCAAGGCCGGCGTAATAGGGATTGGCCCGGCCGATCTCGGCAAAGATCTCGGCTGCGGTGGCGGGTGTCAGTGTCATGCCCAGCTTTTCCGCCAGCAGGCCGATCAGCTCCAGGTTGGTCTTCCCGGATGCCGGAGGCACCAGGGCGCTGCTGCGCTGTACGCGGCGGTCGCAGGCGGTGAACGTGCCGGTGCTCTCCAGGGGGGTCGACATGGGCAGGACCACGTCCGCCTCGGCGGCGGTCGCGGTCATGAAAAAGTCGACGACCAGCTTGAATTGCACCTTGGCCAACAGGCGGCCAGCCGCGGCGGCGGCCAGCGGGTCTTCACCGAATATCAGCACGGCCTTGACGTCACCCTTTTTCAGCCGGGACTGCAGGTCAACGGGCTTGAAGATCTGCTGCAGGGGGACGCCCCACATGGCCTGCAGGCGGCCGATCCCCTTGCTGCCGGAGCGGATGAGGCCGGGCAGGTAGCGGCTGTCGGCCCCCATGTCGAGAAGCCCCTGCGAATTGGCATAGTCGCGGACGAGGATCAACCCGTTGCCCGGCTGCCCGGTCTTGCCCCTGAGCAGCAGCAGGTTTCCCAGCGCCTTCACGTCATCGCGGGATTTCTCCAAAAACTGGTCCATGCCGTAGACGACCACCACATTGGCCGCCTGGGCCAGCCAATCAACGGCGCGATTGAACTTTTCCTCCTGGATGCCGGTGCGGGCGCTCGCCTGCGCGGCATCGATGGCGGCGATATCGGATTGGAATGTCGCGAAATTCTCCGTGCGTGCGTCCACGAAAGCCCGGTCGATCTTGCCCCTCTGGATAAGGGCGTTGGCCAGGCCCGCGACCAGGGCGGTTTGGGTGCCGCGTTTGGGGTCGAGCCAAAGATCGGCGATGCGGCTCAGGGGATTCTCCGAAGAGTTCACCGCGATAAGACGCGCCCCCTTTTTCATCGCTTCCTTGATCTTGAGCTCGGCGATCAGGTGGTTCTCGGTCAGCTCGGCATTGACGACCATGATGATGTCGGCATGCTGGAACTCATCCATGGTCGTGGTGGAAGCGGTGAGGCCATGCATGTCGTCCAGAGCGTCGAGATCGCGGCTCATGAGCAGGTTGCTGAAGCTGCCGATCATGTTGCTCTGGAACCCGGTGCGCACCCATTTTTGCAGCAGGTACAGCTCCTCATTGGCCAGCCTGGGTGAAGCGAAAACCGCCACCGCTTCGGGTCCGTGCTTTTTGACCAGGGCCTGGACCCTCGCGGCGGCGAGGTCAAGCGCCTCCTGCCATGAAGTTTTCTGCAGTCCCGCCTTGCCGCGGACCAGCGGCGCGCGCAGCCGCTGGTCGTCCAGCATGTAGCGGTAGCCGAAGCGGCCCTTGTGGCACAGATAGCCCTTGTTGTGCGCGGCGTCGGCCGTTCCCAGCGCCACATAGGCGTCGGGGCCGAAGACCTTGTATTGCAATTTGCAGCCGAGGGAACAGAAATGGCATATGGCGTCGGATTTTTCACCGGCCCAGGGACCGGGTTTGGCCAAGGGCAGCTTCTCGGCGATGGCGCCGGTGGGGCAGGCGGCGATGCAATTGCCGCAGGATATGCAGTTGGTCTCCAGCAATTTATTTTCCATGGATGGCCGCACCACCGAGCGAAAGCCGCGGTAGACGAATCCCAGGGCCGAGACCCGCAGTATTTCCGAGCAGGTGCGCACGCAGCGGCCGCAGGCGATGCATTTGTTGGGGTCAAGGGTGATGAACGGGTGCGCTTTGTCCACCTTGTACTTTCTTACTTCGCCCACGAATTTTTCGATGTCCACCCCGAAATCCACGGCGTGCTTGCGCAGGGCGCAGTCGAAATAGGCCGAGCAGCCGCATTCCAGGCAGCGCCCGCTCTCTTGGTGCGCCTGGTCGCCGCTGAAGCCGAGTTCGACCTCGTCGAATGTTCTCGCCCGCTCGGCCGCGGGAAGTTCCGGCATTTTTTCCTTCGTGATCTTGGGAAAATCGGCGAAATCGCTGTCGGGAATGTCCCCGAAAGCCTCCTTGCGGCTGATGAATTCCTCCGCCTTGCCGGCGGCCTTGCCCGTGCGCACGTAATGGTCGATGGCGTTGGCCGCGATCTTGCCGTGGGCAATGGCGTCGATGGCCACGGCCGGGCCGGTGGCCATGTCGCCGCCGGTGAAAACGCCGGGAAGGGAGGTCTCGAAGGTCTTTTCATTGAATACCAGCGTGTTATAGCGCGTCGACTGCAGTTGCGGGTCCTTTTGCAGGCCGCAGAGGTCGACGTCCTGGCCAATGGCCGATATGGCGAAATCACAGGGGATAAGATATTCCGAGCCGGCCAGTGGCACCGGGCTGCGGCGGCCGCTGGCATCGGGCTCGCCCAATTCCATGCGGATGCAGGTCATGCCCTGCAGGCGGCCGTTTTTGCGCACCAGTTCGGTGGGGGCGGCGAGTTCGACCAGTTCCACTCCCTCCTCAAGGGCCGCCTCGATCTCCATCGGATGGGCGGGCATCTCCTTGCGCGTGCGCCGGTACAGGAGAGTCACTTTTCCGGCGCCCAGGCGCTTGGCCGTTCGCGCGGCATCGATGGCCGTGTTGCCGCCGCCGACCAC
>DCVB01000009.1:0-2402 GCA_002327965.1 Candidatus Aminicenantes bacterium UBA2199
GTGAGCGGCTTCACTTTCCTGATCGTCCTCTATTCCACGGTGCGCATGGCCGGCAACCCGCGCCTGCGCGAATACTACGGTTACCTGTTCCTGACCGCCGCCATGTCCGCCGGCGCCGTGCTGGCCAACAATTTCGTGCCGCTGGTCTTCTTCTGGGAAGGGCTGTTGATCACCCTGTACGCGCTGATCACCATCGGCGGCAAGGGGTCGCACCGCACCGCCGTCAAGGCCTTCCTCATCGGCGGCTTCTGCGATTTCTGCATGATCCTGGGCATCGCCATCCTCTGGTCGCAGACCGGCACGCTGCGCCTCTCGGACATCTCGGTCGTCCCCCAGGGGCTGACCGCGGTCAGCTTCTACCTGATGATGATCGGCGCCGTCGCCAAGGCCGGTTCCATGCCCTTCCACACCTGGATCCCCGACGCCGCCGTCGACGCGCCGGTGGCGGTCATGGCCTTCATCCCGGCGGCGCTGGAGAAACTGCTGGGCATCTACATGCTGTCGCGCATCTGCCTGGACATCTTCCAACTCGAGGTCAACAGCGCCCCCGCCCTGGTGCTGATGACGCTGGGCGCCCTGACCATCGTCCTGGCCGTGTTCATGGCCCTGATCCAGAAGGACCTCAAGAAGCTCCTCTCCTTCCACGCCGTCTCCCAGGTCGGCTACATGATGCTGGGCATCGGCACCGCCATCCCCATCGGCATCGCCGGCGGCATCTTCCACATGATCAACCACGCCATGTACAAGAGCGGCCTGTTCCTGGCCGCCGGCTCCGTCGAGCAGCAGGCCGGCACCACCGAGCTGAAGAAGCTCGGCGGCCTCGCCCGCTCCATGCCGCTGACGGCGTTGGGCTTCATCGTCTGCGCCGCCGCCATCTCGGGCATCTGGCCCCTGAACGGCTTCGTCTCCAAGGAGATGGTCTTCCACGGCTCCTACGAGACCGGCTACACCCTCTTCACCATCGCCGCCTGGCTGGGGGCCATCCTCACCTTCGCCTCCTTCCTCAAGGCCGGGCACTCGGTCTTCTTCGGGCCGCGCAGCCTGGAGACCGCCGCGGTGAAGGAAAGCCGCAGCCCCGTAACCATCCCCATCCTGATCCTGGCCGCCCTGTGCGTCCTGTTCGGCGTCTACAACGCCCTGCCGCTGAAGCTCTTCATCCAGCCCATCCTGGCCGGCCGCGCGGCAGGGGGGGAGCACCTAGACTTCACCGCCCACGCCCTGGCCGTGTTCAACCCCATCGCCCTCATCTCCATGGGCTGCCTGCTCATCGCCTTCGCCCTGCACGTCTTCGGCTTCCGCCGCGGCGGCAACAAGGCCTACCTGGCGTCGGAGCCCATCCACCGCCTGCCGGTCCTGCGCTCGATCTATGACCTGGCCGAGGCGCGCTTCTTCGACCTGTACGAGCAGGGCATCAAGGGGCTGCAGGCCCTGTCCCGCCTGCTGTTCCGCTTCGTGGACCGACCCATCGACGCCTTTTACGAGACGTTCGTCGTCCAGGTCGGCCGCGCCGCCACCGGCGCGCTCAAGGCCGTGCACAACGGCTTGTACGCCAACTACCTGGCCTGGGCCGTCGGCGGGCTGGTGATCATCGTCTGGGCCATCGGCGCCCTGACGCGCTAGGGAGGAGTCATGTTATTCCTATTCATCATCGTTCCCCTGGTGCTGGCCGGGCTGCTGCCACTGCTGGGCAAGGTGTCCAAGCGCCTGCTGCCCGACCTGCTGGCCAGCGCCGCCATGCTCTTCCTGCTCGTGCTCGCGGTCTTCAGCGCCCGGCCGCTGATCGCCGACGGCGGCATCATCCAGCAGGCCTTCTGGTTCGGCGCGCCGCTGAACATCCGCCTGCTGCTCGACGGCTTCAGCCTCTTCATGCTGTTCACCATCTCGCTGGTCAGTTTCGCCGTCACCCTCTACTCCATCAACTACATGGAGCACTACGGCGCCAAGGCCAATTATTACGCCCTGCTGCTGGTGATGATCGCCGGCATGAACGGCCTGGTGCTGAGCGGTGACCTGTTCACCATCTACGTCTTCCTCGAGGTGGCCGCCATCGCCTCCTACGCCCTGGTGGCCTTCGGCCGCGGCCATGACGAACTCGAGGCCTCGTTCAAGTACCTGATGCTCTCCGCCGTCGCCTCGGCCTTCGTGCTGCTGAGCATCGCCGTCATCTTCGGCGTCACCGGCGGCGTGAGCTTCGGCGTCGTGGCCCAGGGCCTCAAGACGCTGAACATCAAGACCGTGGTCGGCTTCTGCAGCGGCCTGTTCCTGGCCGGCTTCGGCCTGAAGGCGGCGCTGGTGCCCTTCCACTCCTGGCTGCCCGACGCCCACCCTTCGGCGCCGGCGCCGATCTCGGCCATGCTGTCGGGAGTGCTGATCAAGGTCTCCGGCGTCTACGCCATGATGCG
>DCVB01000009.1:2409-3775 GCA_002327965.1 Candidatus Aminicenantes bacterium UBA2199
CAGAATGACATCAAGCGCATGCTGGCCTACTCCTCCATCAGCCAGATCGGCTACGTCGTGCTCGGCTTCGGCATCGGCACGCCGCTGGGCATCCTCGGCGGACTCTTCCACCTGTTCAACCACGCGCTGTTCAAGTCGCTGCTCTTCCTGAACGCCGGCGCCGTCGAGCAATCGACCGGCACGCGCTCGCTGGACAAGATGGGCGGCCTGGCCAAGGTGATGCCCCTGACCGCCGCCACCTCGGTGGTCGGCTCGCTGTCCATCGCCGGCGTACCGCCGCTGAACGGCTTCTGGAGCAAGCTGCTGATCATCATCGCCCTGGTGCAGGCCAGGATGCACGTCCTGGCCGTGCTGGCGGTGCTGGGCAGCGTGATCACCCTGTGGTACTACCTGGTGCTGCAGCGCCAGGCCTTCTTCGGCAAGCTGAACGAGGCCTGGCAAGGGGTCAGGGAGGCGCCGTTCTGGATGTCGGCCTCGACCGTCCTGCTGGCGCTGCTGTGCATCGTCACCGGCCTGGCCTTTCCCTTCGTCATCCAGTCCTGGCTGCAGCCCGCCGCCGACGTTCTCGGCAAAGGGGTCGGCGTGGCCCTGAACTTCATCGGATTCTAGGAGACGCTCATGCATCTTTTTCTATTGATCGGTTTGCTCGCCTTTTCCATACTGGCCGTCCTGCTGCGCGACCTGCTCAAGAGCGCCATCAGCCTGGCCGTGGCCAGCATTTTCCTGGCATTGATCTTCTTCCTGATGAACGCCGTCTACGCCGGGGTGTTCGAGCTCTCGGTGGTCGCCGGGCTGATCACCGTCCTGTTCATCACCGCCATCACCCTGACGCGCGGCGACGGCGACGTGACCGAGAGCCGGGGACACCGCATCGTCTTCCCGCTGTTCTTCCTGGCCCTGGCCGTCGTCGACCTGCTGGTCATGAAGAAGCTGCTGGGCCAGATCCCGGCCATCCAGGGATCGGAGAGCGGGACGTTCAGCCAGGTGCTGTGGAACCAGCGCACGTTCGACCTGGTCGGCCAGGTCGGCGCCATCTCCGCCGGCGTGCTGGCCGTGCTGGCCCTGTTCCGCCGCGACGACACGCACGGCAAGGCGGCCCCCCAGGGGGGCGCCCCCCTCACGGGAGGGGCGGCCGAGGGAGGAAGCCATGAATAACCTGTGGATCCTGAACATGGGCTTCGTCGCCCTGCTGGTCGGCGTCGGCCTCTATTGCCTGCTGACCATGAAGAACACGGTCAAGCTGCTCATCGGCGTCGAGATCATCGCCAAGGGGGTCACCCTGGCGCTGGTGGCCGGCGGCTATGCCCGCGAGAACCTGATGGTCGCCCAGAGCCTGGCCATCACCGTCATCGTCGTCGACGTGGCG
>DCVB01000009.1:3795-4461 GCA_002327965.1 Candidatus Aminicenantes bacterium UBA2199
CTGGCCTTCCTGGTCTTTCTGGCCATTTTTTACCTCATCTATTTCCTGGCCGGACGCCTGGCCCCCAAGCTGAACCCCGTCGGCGGCAAGCTGAAAAGCTACGCCTGCGGCGAGGACATCCCGGGAGCCAAGGTGCAGTTCGGCTACCGCCTGTTCTTTTTCATCGCCCTGTTCTTTACCATGATGCACGTGGCCGCGCTGGTCGTGGCCACCCTGCCGGCGGGGCCCATCGCCTATTTCGGACTGTTCTACCTGGGCATGATCTTCCTGTCCATCGCCGCCCTGGTCACGAGGGATTAACATGATCGAACGACTGGTCCATTGGTCACGGGTCAAATCCCCGTGGGTCCTGCATCTGAACGCCGGCGGCGGCTGCAACGGCTGCGACATCGAGATCCTGGCCGCGCTCATGCCGCGCTTCGACCTGGAGCGCTTCGGCGTGCAGCTGAAGGGGACGCCGCGCCACGCCGACGTCATGATCTGCACCGGCGCCATCACCCTGCAGAACCGCGACCGGGTCCTGCGCATCTACGAGCAGGTCCCCGACCCCAAGTTCGTGGTCGCCGCCGGCGCCTGCGCCATGGCCGGCTGCGTCTACCGCGGCTCCTACCACACCCTGGTCGGCATCGACCAGCTGCTGCCGGTCAACGCCTACGTGCCGGGCTG
>DCVB01000089.1 GCA_002327965.1 Candidatus Aminicenantes bacterium UBA2199
CAGCTCGACCTGCAGCTTGCCTTCCTGGCTGCGGGCGCGGGTGGCGAAGATGTCGAGGATCAGGCGGCTGCGGTCGATCACCTTGACGCCCAGGGCGTCCTCCAGGTTGCGCTGCTGCAGCGTGGTCAGCACGTTGTTGAAGACCACCAGCCCGGCGCCGCCGGCGGCGATCCATTGCCGCAGCTCCTCGACCTTGCCCTGGCCGACCAGGGTGCGGCGGTCGGGGGCGGGACGCCGCTGCCAGGCCTGGCCGACGACGACGGCGCCGGCGGCGCGGCACAGGGCCTGCAGTTCGCCCATGGCGGCCGCGATCTCGGCGTCCTTCATCCCGGCCGGGAACCAGCCGCAGGTTACGGCTTGCTCGACAGGCATTGGCGGACGAGGGCGATGACGGCATTCGAATCGGAAGCAGGCAGCCAGCGGATGTCCTTTTCCCGGCGGAACCAGGTGAGCTGCCGCTTGGCGAACTGGCGCGAGTGGCGCTGGATCAGCTCCCGGGCCGTTTCCAGGCCGATCTCGCCGCGCAGGTGGGAGAGGACCTCCTTGTAGCCGAGGGCGCGGAAAGGGGGGCAGGCCGCCCCGCGCGCGCGCAGCAGCCCGCGGGCCTCGTCGACCAGCCCGTTGGCCAGCATGCGCTCGACGCGGGCGTCGATGGCGCGGTACAGCGCCGGCCGCTCGACGTGCAGGCCGACGCGGATGAAGCGGCAGCCGGCGAACGGCGAGCAACTGAGGCGGAAGACCTCGCTGGGGGGCAGGCCGCTGTTGCGGTGGATCTCCAGGGCGCGGACCAGGCGCACGTGATCGTTGACGCCGATCTTGCGGGCGTACTCGGGGTCGATGCGCTTCAGTTCGGCATGCAGGGCGCCCCAGCCCTTTTCAACGGCCATTCTTTTAAGTTCTTCGCGGCAACCGCTCTTCTTGGTTTCGGGGAAGATTCCCTGCATCATGACCGTCAGGTAGAGGCCGGTGCCGCCGCAGACGACGGGCACGCGGTTGCGCGACCAGATGCCGGAGGCGGCGGCGAAAGAGAGCTCGAGAAAGCGGCTGGCGTTGAACTGGGCGCAGTCGGGGATGATGTCGATCAGGTGGTGGGGGATGAGCCGGCGCTCGGCCGCGTCGAGCTTGTCGCTGCCGATGTCGAAGCCCTGGTAGACCTGGACCGAGTCGGCCGATATCACCTCGCCGTTGACGGCGCGGGCGACGGCCAGCGCCATGCGGCTCTTGCCGGCGCCGGTGGGCCCGAGGATCTGGATGACGGGTCCCATTATCCGAGCAGCAGCAGGGCGATGAACAGCAGGGCCAGGAAGAGCAGCTGCTGGCGCCGGCGCGTCAGTTGCCTGGCTTGCGGATCCATTGCAGGAGCAGGGACTCGTGTTCCTTGCCCAGGTGGCGTTTCACCGCGTAGATCTCGGCGTAAAGGATCTCATCGAGCCCGCGCAGGAACTCGCCGCTGGCTTCGGCGAAATTCTCGTACCAGACGCTCTTCAGGATCGATTGGCCGTCGACGTGGCCGTTGGCGCGGATCTCCACCCCCTGGAAGCAGGGCGGGATGGAATCCAATATGGCGGTGATGGCGTCGGTGAGGATGGCGTGGGCCACCGGCCCGATCTCCTTGGAAAGGACGCGGTAGATGTACTCGAAGCGGGTGTTGTAATGCTGCAGGGCCTCGTCGAACGAGGTGAAGGTCGTGGGCGGGTTGGGGAGCGAATGCGGGGTCTGGGCGCGGCCCGGCTGGGGACGGTCGCAGACCATGCCCAGCGTGCGCAGCGCGTACAGGACCTTCAGGGTGTCGATGCGCAGCAGCTCGCTGCGGGCCAGCACCTCATCCAGGGGAGTGGCCGCGCGGACCAGGGACAGCACGTGGGCCTCGTGCGGCTTCAGGGTCACGGCGCCGATGGCGCGGTCGGGGGCGGCGAACAGGTCGGTGCCGGCCGCGAAGCGGCTTTCGATGAATTCACCGTCGGTAATCCGGCGCACGCCCTCGAGGATCGCCTCGGGCACGGGCAGTTCCAGCTGGATGTTCTCCCGGGCGTCCTCGCTCGGGCGGCCGATGTCGTAGCGGCCGGCGCGCAGCGGGAAAAGGGAAAAGACGATGGCGCGCAGCTGGGCGCCGACCTCGCTCCACAGTTGCTCGGGCGTGAGCAAGCCCAGCTCCAGCAGGGCCCGGCCCATGCGGCTGTGGTGTTTCTGCATGCGCCGGCGGCTCTTTTCCAGCTGGGCGGCGTCGATCACGCCGCGGCCCAGGAGAAAGCGGCCCAGGGCGTCGTCGGCCAGGCTGGACTGGGCGAACACGATGCGGCCGTCCTGCAGCCACAGCGTTTTGGTGAAGCGCGCGGCGGCGACCTTCAGCTGCCCGTCCAGCGCCTGGACGTGCATGCGCGCCAGGATGGCGGCGACGTCCAACTCGCCCAGGGAACCGGAGATCGGCAGGTGGCTGTCCATCAAAATTTCAGGGCCAGCTCCTTCTGTTTCAGCTTCAGCTGCTCGCGCTCCTGCTCGATCTGCTCCAGGTAGCCGCGCGACACGTCGCCGGTGGGGTACTTGCCGGAGAAGCAGGCGGTGCAGAAGGAGCGGATGGCCGGGTTCTGCCGGCGCACCGCCGCCTCCATGTCGCGGATGTCCTGGAACAGCACGCGGTCGGCGCCGATGCGGGCGGCGACCTCGTCCTCGCGGACGCCGCTGGCGATGAACTCGGAGCGGGTCTGCATGTCGATGCCGTAGACGCAGGGGTGGGTCAGCGGGGCGGAGTAGGAGACGAAGTAGACGTTGCGGGCGCCGGCCTGGCGCACCATCTGGATGATGGAGCGCGAGGTGTTGCCGCGCACGATCGAATCGTCGACGATCAGCACGTTCTTGCCCTGGAACACGTCGACGATGGGGTTCAGTTTCTGGCGGATGGTGCGCCGGCGCGCCTGGTCGCCGGGCATGATGAAGGTGCGCCCGATGTAGCGGTTCTTGACCAGCCCCTCGCGGTACTTCAGCTTGAGCAGCCGGGCGATTTCGATGGCCGCCGGCCGCGATGAATCGGGCACCGGCACGACCACGTCGATGGACATGCCGCTTTTCTGGATGCGGCGGGCGAGCTTGCGCCCGAGGTCGACCCGCGCCTGGTAGACGTTGATGCCGTTGAGATAGGAATCGGGGCGGGCGAAGTAGATGTATTCGAAGATGCAGGGCTTGAACGGCGCCGACTGCAGCTTCTTTTCATGGACGGCGCGGTTCTGGTCGATGAAAACGGCCGAGCCGGGCGGCACGTCTCGGACATCGCCGAAGCCCAGCACGTCAAGGGTGACGCTCTCGGAGGCAAAGGCAAAGGCCGGGAGCATCTGGCGGCGGTCGCTGCCGAAGAGCAGCGGCTTCAGGCCGTAGGGATCGCGGAAGGCCACCATGCCGCGGTCGGCGATGTGGATCACCACGGAATAGGCGCCCTTCACCCGCCGGTATACCTGGCGGATGGCGTTGAACACGCCCTCGGGCGTGATCTCCTGGCGGACCGACTTCTCCAGCGCCTCGGCGAACACGTTGAGGATCACCTCGACGTCGCAGTTGGAATTGATGATCTTGTGGGATTTCTCGAAGAGTTCCTTCTTCAGCTCGAAAAAATTCACCACGTTGCCGTTGTGGACGGCGGCGATGCCGTAGGGGTGGTTGAGCCAGAAAGGCTGGGCGTCCTCGCCCGTGCCTTCGCCCACGGTGGGGTAGCGGGTGTGGCCCAGGCCGACGGAGCCCTTGAGCCGCTCGATATGGCGCTCCTCGAAGATGTCGCGCACCAGGCCGTTGCCCTTCTTCAGGTGGTAGCGGCCGTCATAGGTCAGGATGCCGGCCGAATCCTGGCCGCGGTGCTGCAGGGTCAGCAGCCCGGTATACAGCGGGCCGATGACCGGCTCGGTGGAGAAAATGCCCAAAACTCCGCACATGATGCTCACACTTATAGCGTGAAAGCGCCCAAAAGTCAATCGCGTTCGCAGCGGCCGCGAGGCGCTTTTTTTCACGCAGGGGATTATTGACAAATAAGGGATAGATATGGTAAAGCAATCGCATGCTGGCAGATTTCGAAAAACAACAGATAGAGATGGAGCACATCCGGCGCGAATCGCGGCTGACCATGATCATCTCCCTGGCCATGCTGGCCTCGATCGTCGTCTACGCCCTGGTGGCGTACCTGGTTCCCGCCCTGACCCAGTCTCCCGCGGCGGTGACCTGGGCTGCCGGCAAGGGCGTCCGCGAGGCCTGGAACATCCTGAACATCGTCGCGATCATGCTGATCATCGCCGTCCTGGCCGTGCGCAAGACCATCTATTTCTCGCCGCGCCTGGTCCGCGACGACTTCACCCTGGACGCCCTGCTGCAGCGCTGGCGGATCATCGACATCATCCTGCTGTCGCTGGCCGAACTGATCGCCATTTTCGGCCTGGTCATCACGCTGCTGGGCATGCCGTTCCGGCAGACCTTTCATTTTTTCGTCGCCGGCTTCCTGCTGGCCCTGATCAATCTGCCCGTCACGTTCAAGGTCCGGGACAAGATCCGCATGTTCGAGAAATATGCCGGCAAATCGATCTTGTAGGGCGGTTGTCGAACCGGGCCGGAGCGGAACGGGTCCGGGCCGGGCCGGGAGGAGAGGAACATGACCAAAAACATATTGCTGGTGGAATACGACGAGTCGACGATCCACGCCGTCAGGGAGCTTTTCCCCCCTCCGGTTTTCGAGGTGGTGATCGCCAGCGACGGCGAGACGGCCAAGCAACTGCTGCGCGACCGCTCCTTCGACCTGATGATCACCGCGGCCATGCTGCCTCGCTTCCACGGCTTCAACCTGGCGCTGGCCGTTTCCCAGGAATATCCCGGGATCAAGATCATCGTCATCAGCGCCATCTACAAGGGGCTGGAATACCGCCACCAGGCCATCACCCAGTATCGCGCCAACGATTTTTTCGAGAAGCCCCTGGAAAGGGAACGGCTCAGGGGGCGGGTGCTGGAGCTGCTCGGCATGTCGGAGGCCGACCTGGGTTCCGCCGCCCAGTCGGCGGCCACCCGTGTCCCCGTCTTCGACACGGCCAAGGTCCCGGCGCCGAAATTCGAGGATGAAGAGGGCGGCAAGCTGAGTTCCTCGGACATCTTCGGCGACCTCATCCAGAAGATCGACTCGGTTCCGGCATTCGAGATCGACCTGGGCGACGGAGGGAAGGCCGCCCCGACGCCGAAGGTCGAACCGCCGCGCCCGCACCGCCCCGCGCAGACGGGGCCGCCCCGCCCCGCGCAGACGGGGCCCGATCCCGCCAGCACCGTCCTGCTGAAGCCTCCGCCCGCCAAGGCAGAACCCGCCGCCCAACCCGGCGACTCCAAGAGTCCCCTCAGCGGAGACCTGAAGGGCCGCAGCCACAGCGCCGGGCCGTCGTTCGACCTGGACAGCCTGCGCATTGCCAAGAAATCCGCTCCCTCACCCGACGCCACGGCCGTTCCCAGCGCCGGCTCTCAGCGCATCGACGCCAGCCTGGAAGGGCTACGGACGCAGCAGGCCAAGCCCGAGGTGCGGCAGAAGGAGATGCGCAAGATCGAGGACGACATCGCCCGCAAGTTCGAGGATACCCTTTCCGGTCTCGGCCTGGGCAAGAAGCCAACGGCACCCCGGCCGGCCGCTCCTCCTCCTCCTCCTCCTCCTCCGCGACCGGAAACAAAAACGGTCATCATGCCCGAGATCAAGGCCGTTCCCATGGCGCCGCCGCCACCGATCCCGGCCCCGCCCACGCAAAAACCGCCCGTTGCGGGAATGCGCGACGAGATCGCCGACGAGGTCATCGACCTGGGTGAGGCGGCCTTGCTGAAAGAGGAGCCCGAGCCGCCGGCCAAGGCCCCGGCCGCGCCGGCTGCGCCGGCCGAGAAAGCACCGGTTCCCCCTCCTCCTCCCGCGCCCGCCCCTAAGCCGCCCGTCGCCGCCCCCGAGGCGGCGGCCAAACCCGGCGGCGAAGAGGCCGGCGGAGCCAGGGAAGCAAAGCCCGAGAAAACGCCCCCTGCATTTGATCATCCCAACGAGGTGGGAGACTACGTCCTGCTGGGCATGATCGCCCGCGGCGGCATGGCCGAGATTTACAAGGCCAAGAAAAAGGGGGTCAAGGGGTTCGAAAAGGTCATCGCCATCAAGAAGATCCTTTCCGGCTACGGCGAGGACGACAAGTACATCGAGATGCTGGTCGACGAGGCCAAGATCGCCGCCGAGCTCTCGCATCCCAATATCGTCCAGATCTATGACCTGGGCCGCAAGGACAACTACTATTTCATAGCCATGGAGTACGTGCTGGGCAAGGACCTGCGCGAGATCCAGACGCGGCTGCGCGAGCACGACCAATGGTTCACCGAAGAGATCGCCATTTACCTGACCATCAAGATCCTCGAGGCGCTGAACTATGCCCACAAGGCCAAGGACAGCCGCGGCCGACCGCTGGACATCGTTCACCGCGACGTCTCGCCGCCCAACATCCTGATCTCCTACAACGGCGACGTCAAGCTGACCGATTTCGGCGTCTCCAAGGCGTCGATCAAGATCCACCAGACCCTGTCGGGCGCCCTCAAGGGCAAACTGCTCTACATGTCCCCCGAGCAGGCCTGCGGCGAGAGCAGCATCGACTACCGTTCGGACCTCTATTCCGCCGGCGTGGTGCTGTTCGAGCTGCTCACCGGCAAGAAGCTCTTCCTGGACACCTCGGAGATGCTGGTGCTCAAGAAGGTGCAGAACGGCGAGATCATCAATCCGCGCGAGATCAACCCCGATATCGACCCGGCGCTGGAGAAGATCCTCCTCACTTCGTTGAACAAGGAGTGCGACAAGCGCTACCAGAGCGCCGCGGCCATGATCGCCGACCTCGAGGCGTACCTGCACAAGAAATTCGACCGCGCGCCGGGACCGGTGCACTTGAGCCACTTCATCTTCAACCTTTTCGAAACCGACATCCAGCGCGAGGGGATCAAGGTCGACCTCAAGCCGCTTCCCTACGCGCTCAAGGTCCGCGAAGTGCCCAAGCCGCCGCCGCCGATCGAAAAGCCCATGCCGGCCGTAGAGCCGATCCCGACTCCGCCGCCGGTCAGCGCCATGCCGCCCCCACCGCCGCTTCCCGAAGAATCGGTCAGCATCAGCTTTGACGAAGACAAGGCCGGTCCCGCCCTGAGGAAGCGCCCGGCGGCCGACAAGGCCGATTTCAAGCCCGAGTCGCTTTTCCGCGAGTTGGACAGGGAAAAGAAGCGGTCGGCCCTGCCGGTGCTGGCGGCGGTCCTGCTGGTCGGCGCCGTCGCCGCCGGCCTCTACTTTTTCGTCATCAACAAACCCTCCGCCGCTCCGGTTGCGGAGGGAAAGGCGGCCGTGACCCAGGCGCCGAAGCCCGGCGAGACGGGTGGGGCGGCAGCCGTCCAGACTCCCGAGGAAGCCGCCAAGCAGGCTGAAATGAAACGCATCGCCGACGAGCTGGCGGCCACCCAGAAGCTGCTGGATGAGGCGAAGCTGAAGCAGGAGGAGGAACTCAAGAAAGTCCAGGCCGAGGAAGAAAGGAAAAAACTGCTGGAGGAACGGCGCAGGAAAGCCGACGCCGACCGGCTGAAGCAGGAGGAAGAGGATCGCCTGAAACAGGAGGAGGCCGCGCGCCTGCAACGGCAGGAGGATGAGCGCCTGAAGCAGGAAGAGGCCGACCGCCTGAAAAAGGCGGAGGAAGACCGGCGGCTGGCCGAGGCGAAGAAGCTTGCCGAGATGAAACGGGTGAAGGAGGGCGATGTCGTCCCGCTGAACGAGGTCGATGCCGAACCGGTGCCTATCTCCACCCCGGCGCCGAGCATCCCCAGTTCCATCCGCTCCGCCATGGCCGACAGCCAGAGCGTCATCTTCAGCGTGCTGATCAACCACAACGGCGACGTCGAGACGGTGCGCATGCTGCGCAAGACCAATAACGGCCAGTTGAACTCCATCCTGACCGACACGGTCAAGTCCTACAAATTCCAGCCGGCCAGGAAAGACAACCTGCGCGTCAAGGTCTGGAAGACCATCCCCATGTCCATTAAAAAATAACGAGGTGAATAGATGGAAAAACTAAAGGTCGAGGCCAAGGCGTTCTACGAGTCCACGCTCCGGGAAGCGAAGAAGCAGATTGAGATAATTGACGCCAAGATCGAGGAAGAGCTGGCCCGGGTCAAGGACCTCATTGCCCAGCTGCAGGAGCAGAAAAAGGCCACCCGTCTCATCTACGACGGCGCGTCCAACATCCTGGGCCTCAAGAACGAATTCGAGGAAGGCGAGGGCGGCCAGGACAACTAGCCGTTCCCCGCTGCTGAAGGGCCGATGCATTATGCCGCGGCACTTTCCTACCTGGAGAGGATCCAGGGCGAGACCGGCAAGCTCTCCCTGGCCGGCATTCGCCGCGTCATCGCCAGCGCTCCTTTCGTGACCGGCGGCACGCGCTTCGTGCAGGTGGCCGGCACCAACGGCAAGGGCTCGACCTCGCATTACATCGCCGCCATCCTGCAGCGCTCCGGCCTGCGGGTCGGGCTGTTCACCTCGCCGCACCTGCAGGACGTGCGCGAGCGCATCCGCGTCAACGGCCGGCCGGTCTCCCGCGCCGCATTCGCCCGTTCGGTCAGCGCCGTGCGCGCGCTGGGCGAGAAGCTCCTGGCCGCGGGTCGCATCGCCAACCTGCCCACGTTCTTCGAGACCCTGCTGCTGGCCGCGCTGCACCATTTCGCCGGGATCCGGGCCGATTGGGCGGTGCTGGAGGTGGGGCTGGGCGGCCGCCTCGACGCCACCTCCGCGATCCAACCCGAGATCGCGGCCGTCACCAACGTCGGCATGGACCATCTGAACATCCTGGGCACGACCCTGAAGGCCATCGCGGCCGAGAAGGCGGCCATCGCCCGGCGCGGCGTCCCCCTGGTGTCGGGCTGCCCTCCGCGTTCAATGGGGTCACGCGTCATCCGCAGCGCCACCCTGCGCCGGCGTGCCCCCCTGATCGAAGCCTTTGCCCCGCCACGGCGGCTGGACGTCGAAAAAGAGAGGGACGGCTATTCCTGCCGCTATTTCACCGGCGAAAGGGAATATCGCTTCCGGGTGACGCAGCGCGGCCGCCACCAGTGCCGCAACGCCGCCCTGGCCGTCGCCGTCATCGACGAGCTGAAGCGGCGCGGCCTCGCTCTCGATGCCGGTGCCGTCGCCGCCGGCATCCGCGCCATGTCCATTCCCGGCCGCCTCGAGCTGTTGGCGCAGCATCCGCCGGTCATCCTGGACGGCGCCCACAACCTGCCCGGCGTCCGCGCCCTGGCCGGCTACCTGCGCGAGGAGAGCATCCGCGGTTTCACGCTGCTGTTCGGCGTGCTGCGCGACAAGCAGTACCCGGCCATGGCGCGCCTGCTGGCCCCCCTGGCAGGGCAGGTCGTGCTGACCGAGCCGCGCTCGGAACGGGCGCTGCCGCCCGAAAGGCTGCGGCGCTTCTTTCCGGGGAAAAAATGCCGGGTCGAGCGCGACTGCGCCCGGGCGCTGGCGGTTGCAAAAAAATTCAAAAGAACTATAATCATATGCGGTTCCTTGTATCTGGTCGGCTGCATGAGGGAGATCGCGCGCGGAGGAAAATGAAGATGGATGCCAAGAAATTCAGGGAGATCGAAGGGCTTTACAAGGATCTGAAGGAGCGCCAGGCGGCGGGGGAGATCTCCATCGAGGACGCCAAGTCCGAGCTGAAGAAGATGATGCTGCGCGACGAGGACAACCGCTTCTGGATGCTGGGCGGCAAAACGGGGGGCTGGTACGTCCATGACGGCAGCGCCTGGAATCCCGCCGATCCCTATGAAAGCGAGCGGGCGGTGACGAAAGAGCCGCCGCCCGCCTCCGCGGCCGCGACCATCGAACTGGAACCCACCCAGCCGCCGCGCAAGCGCCAGGAACCTCCGGCGGAGAGCGAAAAGGCGGAAACCCTGTGCAAATTCTGCCACTCGCGCATGGACGAGCACGACGCGTATTGCCGCTTCTGCGGCGCCAGCCCCAAGGCGACCGCGGTCAGGCAGGAGCGGCGGCCGGTCGGCAGCGAGGTGCAATTCCGCTCGGTCGGCGTGATCTCGCTGATCGTTTTCCTGGGCGGCCTGGGGCTGGTCCTCGGCGTCGTCGTCGGCGCCTCGTTCGGCATCTTCAGCATCCTCGGCGACCTGATCTACCAGTTCCCGGTGATGCTGCAGGAAATGCGCGGCAAGTTCCTGGGCGGCCTGTTCTTCGGCGCCCTCGGCGGCATCGCCGGCTTCCTGGCCTTCGCCGTGCTCGGGCTGCTGCTCGGCCTCATATTCAATGCCCTGTGCTTCGTTTTCACCGGCCCGCGCTTCAAGATCAGGACATGACCGGTCGCTGCACTGCCGCAGGCGGGCAGCGGACCTGAGGCACGCCCATGGAGGTCATTCATACGGTCGGGTTTTACCTCCTTTTTGCGGCCATCCTGATCAACCTTCTCCTTTTTTCGGCATTGTTCCTGCTGGGCAAGCATAAGCTGAAAAGGCAAAAGGAAAAAGGCAAAAGTAAGAAATGCCTGAGGGGAAATGCCGCAAGGCGAGAGTGAAGGGAATGACGATTCGGAAAATGGTGCCTGCGGCGCATGGGGGCAACGGGATGTGGAGATGGCATCACAACTGTATAATTAATACCCAGGAGGATGCCTGGGGTGAGTTCCGGGAGCGCACTCTGAAAGCCCCTACAGAAAAGCCGATTTTGGCTTTTGCCCTCATCGGGCAGTATTTTGTGATCTTGGCATCGATAATGCTTTAATAAAAAGGAGATGCTGATGAAAACCAAAAATGGTTTTTCCGTTGTCGAGTTGCTGGTCGTCATCGCCGTGCTGGCCGTGATCGTGACCATGACGGCGCGGGTGGGGGAGAGCGTCACGGCCAACTCGC
Source organism: Candidatus Aminicenantes bacterium UBA2199 (assembly GCA_002327965.1). Taxonomy (GTDB): domain Bacteria; phylum Acidobacteriota; class Aminicenantia; order UBA2199; family UBA2199; genus UBA2199. The sequence goes on from DCVB01000089.1 coordinate 10,903, forward strand.
GCATCACCGGCCTGGTCAACAATTTCCTGGCCGATTATTCGTCGGCCAAGCTGCTGGCCTCGACCGAGAACCGCTATGTCGCCATCACTTTTTCGGGCGATGGCACCTCCTACACCCTGCAGAAGCAGACCGACATCACCCATTTCAACGACTGGACGCTGGTCAAGACGGTGACCCCGTTCACCGACCGTCCTTTCTTCACCCCCGGCGAGGTGAGCGATTTCGCGGTGAATTCCACCGGCGCCGTGCGCCTGCTCCAGAGCGACGGTACCCCCGACATGACCACCGCCTTGGGCACGATCAGCCAGAACTTCTACATCCGCAAGGGGCGCGGCAGCGCCAGCGACCCGGTCGCCTACCGCCGCACCATCCAAATTTTCCCGTACGGAGGGTTGAAAGTTGAAAAACTCTAGAGGCTTTACCTTGGTCGAGGCCCTGCTGGCCATGGCCATCGTCCTGTTCGTCGTGGTCTCGATCCTCTCCGGCTTCACCCAGCAGATGGTCTCCAACCGCTACGTCGGGGCCAAGAACATCGCCATCTCCCTGGCCGAGGCCAAGATCGAGGATTACCTGAAGTTCCCCGCTTCGCAGATGCCCGTCGGCAGCGTGGACTACGTGGTGGAGCAGAACCGCAAGCTGGTCGTTTCCACCAGCGATCCCGATCGCGAGGACCAGTACCGGCGCACCACCGTGATCACCCCGTCAACTGACTTTGCCGCCATGAACGTCATCCGGGTGACCGTCGAATACGGCAAGCACGGCGACCGCTACCCCTTCCGCGTCGTGCTCACCTCGCAGCGCGGAGGCTGACATGAAGAACCGCAAGGGCTTTACCCTGGTCGAGTCGATGGTGGTCATGATCATCATGGCCCTGGTCATGAGCGCCATCTACATGATGATCATGTATTACCGCGACGTGGCGGGCACCGAGCAGGCGCGGGTGCGCCAGACCCAGGAGTCGCGCTACCTGCTGTCGGTCTTCAGCTCGGAGCTGAAGAACGCCGGCGCCGTGATGACCCTGGTCAACACCGGCGGCTTCCTGGCCACGCCGCCGGATTTCAACGGCATTCACCCGCTGAACAACGACGACTTCGCCGACGGGGTGATCGTGGCCAGCGGCGACCCCAACGCCGTCAGCAAGCTGGTCAGCGAGGCCGACATGACCAGCCCCACCTCGCTGATGGTGAACAACACCATCGCCGATCCCGCCTGGGCCGCGGGCGACAAGGGCATCCTCATCGGCCCCAACGGCTACTTCGTCTTCGAGGTCACCTCGGTCGGCAGCAACTCGCTGGGAGTCCGCAGCCAGTCGGTCTATCACTCGGGGCTGCTGGATACGACCAATTACAAGGATCTTTCCACCGCCGGCAACTCGCTGACCTACCCGGTCAACTCGCCGGTGATGCGCCTGGGCGATTTCAGCATCTACCTGGTGCTGGAGCGCGACGACGCCGCCAAGGGGCGCAAGGTGCGCGACCTGGTGCGCGTCAGCGACTGCTTCGGCAAGGCGGCCGTGCTCACCGACAACGACGCCAACATCATCAAGGGGGCGATCGCCGAGAACATCTGGGACCTGCAGCTGACCTATACCGCCTATCCCGCTTTTCCCGACGTGACGACGCGGGAGGATTACTATACCTCCGGCGGCAGCTCCGACCTGGACGCCCTGCTCAACGCCCTGCGCGTCAAGACGCTGAAGGAGATGACGGTCCATGTCGTCGCCCTCACCGACGACTACCCGGGGCGCGGCCAGGTCACCCACCAGCTGCCGCAGCTGGCCGACCGCGGGCCCGAGGCCCTGCCGGCGGGCAAGTACAACTACCGGACCTTTTCCTTCCTGGTCCAGCCGCGCAATTTCAACATCAAGATGTAGGAGAGGCAACATGGAAAAAGGCAGCATGCTCGTTTTGGCCATCATCGCCACCCTGATCCTGTCGATCATCCTGGTGGCCGGGCTTACGGTCACCACCACCGAGGTGCACACCACGCAGAACCACCTGATGAACAAGATGTCCTATTACAAGGCGGTGGAGGGGGTGGAGATCGTCACCGAGCAGATCCGCAACGCCCCCGACCCCAGCACGCTCTTCATCACCGCCGACGAGTTCAAGGTGAGCGACGCCGGCGCCACCCACAAGTTCATCACCGGCACCCTGGTCGACTTCCAGAACAATGCCACCCAGAACGTGAAGCCGTTCACCGGCTTCGACCCGCCGCCGCTGCCCAGCATCTCGCTGGGCGCCTCCACCGGCGTGACGCCGGTGATCTGGTACGTGCCCGTCACCGCCGAGGTCAAGATGGGGGGCGCCCTGCAGAAGCGCTCCTACACCGAGATCGAGGCGGGGATCTATTCGATATTGATGACCGGTTATTAAGGGGGAGAACATGAAAAAAAGCATCTTTTTACTGGCGGTTCTTATTCTGGCGATCAACCCGGCCTGGGGGCAGGTGTTCCACCATAACGACGACCGCGACCTGTTCATCGGCGTCGACAACGCCACCAGCATCCGCCCCAACATCATCGTGCTGGCCGACAACTCGGGGTCGATGAACTCGGCGATCTACCATCCGGCCTACAATCCGACGATCAACTATCTGAAAGACGCCAGCGGCACTGATTTGACGCTGCAGGTCGATCCATTGATATTCACCTTGTCTTCAGGGGCATACAGCTATGTGGACCAGGTCAGCGACGCGATCAAGTACAGGGAATTCAACATCTGCCGCGGCAATTCGACGTCCACCCCGGCATGGGACGCCCGGGCCAGGTTCTACGGCCTGTACAAGAGCAACCCCAACCAATGGATCGTGTACAAGAACACGATCTCCGGCACGTTCCCCCAGGTCGGCCAGGTCATCGACTACGACGGTTATGGATCGGGCATCGACGACAAGGCCACGATCACCGCGCTTAGTAACAAGACGGATTATTGGATCATCACCGTCGCCGGCATCAACGGTACCCCCACTGCCAACGCGTATATCTACATCAACTATCGCCTCGAGACAACGGTCAGCAACTCACAGGCCAGTTTCATTCCCGTCGGCGGGACCTGTGCCGGCTTCGACCAGACCTTCAGCAACGTCAAGCTCTTCGGCACCCATGACGCGGAGGGGAACTGGACCCGCTACGACAAAAATTACCTTTACTGGCTGGCGTTCTTCGCCACCGAGGCCCAGATCAGCCAGGTGGCCTACTGGGCCACCACCGGCCAGCTCCCCAACAGCAGCGGCACGCTGGTCGATTTCGGTTACTACCGCATGGAGGTGCTGCGCCGGGTGCTGGGCGACGTCATGCGCGAGGTGCACATGGACGTGAACCTCGGCCTGGCGGCCTTCAATCCGCCCAGCAGCAACGAGGGCGGGTACATCCGGGAGCCCATCACCAACTTCAACACCACCTCGGCCATCGATTCGATGATCAAGACCAAGATCGACAACCTGCTGGCCAACACCAACACGCCGCTGGCCGAGACCCTGGCCGACGTCTGGCACTACATCATCGGCCAGCAGCCCAACGTCCTCCAGCCGCACACCGACCAGAACGTGGCCAACGACTGCCCGCTCGAGGACTACTGCCAGAAGCAGTACGTCATCATCATGACCGACGGCCAGTCGACCCAGGACGAGCTCGGCTACCCGTCGACCTCCGCCACCCGCTTCAAGACTTCCTATTTCGCCAACAACCCGGTCAACCGCAATCTGCCCGGCGGCTGGGGCGACTACGACGACCACGACCCGGTGGCTGGCGTCCAGCCGACCAGCCTGACCAAGCCCGACGGCACCCCCTACTGCCCGAATTTTTCCTGCTGGGGCAACGGCCAAGCCCTTTTGAACGGAACCGACTATCTCGACGACATCGCCTATTACATGGCGCATACCGACCATTTCTCCGACGACGTCTTCGCGACCCACAAGGACTTCCTGAAAAAGTACCAGGGGACGCAGAGCATCGAGACCTACGTCATCGGCTTCAACATGGACAACGACCTGCTGCTCGAGACTGCCCAGAACGGCAACGGCGAGTACTACGTGGCCAACAGCTACGACGACTTGAAAAAGGCGCTGACCAACGCCATCATCAGCATCCAGCTGCGCAACATGGCATTCGCCGCCTTCACCGCTCCGAAGAAAATCACCTCGACGGTGGGCGAGGGCTACTCGTTCGTCGGCTACTTCATGCCCTCGCTGCTCAACACCATCTGGTCGGGCCATTTGCAGTCGTACAAGATGACCGACAAGTGGCACGTCGACCTCGACGGCAGCGGCTCGCTGGAGAGCGTGAACGACGACGGCGAAGACGAATTCGTCAATGCCTATGATTACCAGGGGCTGTGCCAGGATGCCAACCCCGGGTACACCTGCCTGCGCAGCGTTCAGCTGGCCACCATCCCCGAATGGGACACGCAGCAAAAGATCCTCAACAGCGCGACGGCCCGCACCATCTACACCCACGACAGCAACGCCGCCTCGCCCTATGCCCTGATCCCCTTCACCCTGGACAACGTGGCCACGCTGCAGCCCCTGTTCGGTCTTCCCGAGGATCCCGACCCGGCCGTTCCCACCTACCTCAACGAGGCCCAGACCATCATCTCCACCGTCAGCGGCAAGACCCTCGGCGACGTATTCCATTCCGACATCGCCTATGTCGGCCCGCCGATGCCGGGGAAGAAATACATAAAGAACCTCAACCCGGCCGAGTGCGACACCACGCCCAAGGAGGACGACCCTGACTGCTTCGAGAACCTGCTGAAGCGCGAGGGCGCCGACCCCGCCGTGCCCGACAGCGGCCGCCACAAGGTGCTGTACGTCGGCACCAACGACGGCATCCTGCACCAGGTCGACGCCGTCACCGGCGCGGAGCGCTGGGGCTTCGTCCCCGACGAGGTCCTGCCCAGCCTTAAGTCGATCGTCATCGACTCGGAATACACCTACACCGTCGACGGCCGCCTGCAGGCCGACGACATCTACCACCGCGACGACACCAACTCCTGGAAGACCATCCTGGTGTTCGGCCTGAAGGACGGCGGCCATCCGTTCTACGCCCTCGACGTCACCAATGCCGCCAGCCAGCCTTCCATCCTCTGGAAATTCGCCGACGATGATTACAGCGGCATGAGCTGGAGCAAGCCTTTCGTCGGCAAGATCCGCCACCAGCAGGGGGAAACGTGGATCGACCGCTGGGTGGTGATCCTGGCCGGCGGCATGGCCTTCAACAACGAGGACACCGACGAGACGGCGGGCAAGGCCGTCTTCGTCGTCGATGCATCCAGCGGCGAGCTGATCTGGATGATCGGCTACAACAAGAACGGGCTGGCCGACAACGCATCGACGGTGCACATCGACACGGTGGTGGACTCGACCTACAGCGGCCCCGGCGACCGCTACCTGACCGCCAAGCCCGAATTCTGCTATCCCATCCCCTCGGCCATCACCCCGGTCGACCGCGACAGCGACGGCTACCTCGATACCATCTACTTCGGCAACATCGCCGGCCAACTGTTCAAGTCCGACATCTCGGCCATCAACCCGGCCAACTGGAAGACCTACCAGCTGTTCAAGAAGGATAATTCGACCCCGCAGGCCTCCACGACGATCAGCTCGATCAACGCCACGAACCCCAAGCTGATCACGGTGGTCAACGCCACCGGCTTCGACCTGCACCGCAACGTCTTCGGCCTGACTTCCAAGTCCATGGGCACGATCGACTTCGTCGACAAGAAGGTCCTGACCGTCACCGCCTATTCCCCCAGCACGTTCGTTGCGGGCGAGACCCTCGTCGTCCCCAGTTTCGATCCCCTCTTTCTTTCCCCGGCCGTGTTCTACGATCCCTGCTACAACCTCTGGGTGGCTTTTGGCAGCGGCGACCGTATCCGCTCGCGCACCAACCCCGACTCCGGCAAGTTCCTGGCCCTGCGCGACGGCACCACCACGGTCAGCAGCGCCACGGTGCAGAAGACCGACATCCTCCTCTCCGACCTGGTGCCGCTCACCTGGACCGGCACGACCATGAACCCCACCAACATCAAGGTGGAGAACAAGTGGGGCTGGCAGTTCACCTTCCCCATGGCCTGGAACCACGAGAAGCTGTTCGACCCCGAGCCGCTGGTCCTGCCCGACCTCGACCTGGTGCCGCACATCTACTTCAACACCTACCAGCCCTCCACCGAGGCCTCCAGCTCCGACTGCGACGCGCCCAAAAATGGCATCATGTACTTCTACAACCTCAAGATGAACTACTGCAACGCCGGCACCATGAGCGGCGACATGGAGAGCGGCCGCATCGCCGGCGGCGGCGTCTTCCAGGGCACCGACTACATCGTCTACGTCGGCAAGGGCGACGTGGCCTCGATCCCGCCCCTGCAGGACATCAAGCCCATCAAGCTGATCTACACCGGCAGCCTGCTGTTCATGAAGGAGAAAAAGAGATAGATGCAATACGCGAAAACGGAAGCGCCGCGGGGCGCTTCCGTTTTCTTTAATTGCGAAATCGGTGTACGGTGACGTCTTTCGGTAATCGGTGTACGGTTTACGGTAGACGGTCAGAAATGCAATACGAAGACTTAAATTCCAAATAACAAATTCCAGATAACAAACAAATTCCAAACTCCAAATTCCAATTTCCAAAACAAAGCCCCATTCCCTTGCCAAAGCATTTTCTTTGTTTGGGTCATTGGGTCATTTGAATTTGGAATTTGTTTGGAATTTGGTGCTTGGGATTTGGAATTTAAGTTCTTACTATTGCTTTCTTTATTTTGCCGTCTGCCGTAAACCGTCTACCGTCAACCGATTGCATCCCTGAACAGCACCGTCCACCGTAAACCGTCAACCGATTGCATTTGCAATCATTGTCTTGACTTACTATAATGTCCCTGTCGCTGGTAGCCGGAGGCAGAGATGATGAGAAAAACATTCGTTGTCTTGTTCATGGCCATGATCGCACTTTCCTTCTGCTCGAAAAAAGATGGGGAGAAGACCCCGCTGGCCGAGAGGCGCTTTCATGAGGCCAACGAGCCCCGGCCGGTCCCCGCCGCGGCCAAGGATGCCCCGCTGTGGATCACGGCCGTCCGCCTCAGCCCCGAGGCGCCCACCGTGCTGGACGACATTACCGCCGCCGCCGAGCTGGACGATCCGGCACTGGAGAACGTCAACTTCCAGTACGAGTGGTATGCCAACGGCCATGAGCTGGCCGATGTCTGGGGCGACAAGGTCGAAAAGGGAAAGCTCAAGCGCGGCTCCTGGGTCTATTGCCGCATGAAGGCCGTGCTCGAGGACGCGGAGAGCGAGTGGGCCAGGAGCGACCTGATCCAGGTGCTCAACACGCCGCCCACGCTGCAGCTGGGGCCGGTGGGCGAGATCAGCGTGCCGGGCGAATTCCAGTACCGCGCCGCGGCCAGCGATCCGGACGAAGACGACCTGACCTTTGAACTGCCGTCTCCACCCGATCCGGGGATCGCCATCGACCCCAAAAGCGGCCTGCTCACCTGGTCGCTCACGGAGGAGACCGTCAAGCGCCTGGGGGAGAAGGTTGAGATCAAGATCGTTGTCGGCGACGGCGAGGCCAAGGCCGAGGGGTCCATTACCTTGCAATTCACAAGCGCTACCAGGAGATCGGAACTTCCTTGATCAGGGCTCGGTGTAAGGCGTAGGGCGTAAGGCGTAGGGGAAGAGGTACGCTTCTGAATCAAGACGAAATCGGCGGACGGAAATAGTAACTGAAATGAATTGAAATTGGTTTAAGGTGGAGGGTTTAAGGTTCAAGGGAAGAGAGGAATTCGACCTTACACCTTACGCCCTACACCTTACACCGATTACTTTCTCTTCTTGCTGACACTGACACTATTTTCATGTAAGGGCGGGTCTGAGACCCGCCCCTACCAAAAACAGAACAGCCCTGGGGATAGCCCCGATAGAATGACTGCATTAAAGCCTTTTCTTAACAACCACTATCACTATCACTACCACTTATACCCGTAAGGTCTCTTGCTGACACTGACACTGTCACTGACACTTATGTCAGAACTCCTGGTGCTCGGTCCGGCGAATGATCTCTTCCTGCAATTCTGGCCCGACGTCGACGAAGTAGTCGCTATAGCCGGCCACGCGCACGATCAGGTCGCGGTGCTTTTCCGGCTCCCGCTGGGCGGCGCGCAGGGTGGCGGCGTCGACCACGTTGAACTGCAGGTGGTGGCCGTTCATGCCGAAGTAGGCGCGCACCAGCTGGCCGAGGCGGGCGATGCCCTCCTCGCCGGAGAGCAGCGCCGGCGCGAACTTCTGGTTGAGCAGCGTGCCGCCGGTGCGCAAATGGTCGATCTTGGCCGCAGACCTCAGTACCGCCGTCGGCCCCTTGCGGTCGGAGCCCTGCACCGGCGAGATACCCTCGGAGAGGGGCTCGTGGGCGCGGCGCCCGTCGGGGGTGGCGCCGGTCTTCCTGCCGAAATAGATATGGACGGTGGTGGGCAGGAGGTTGAGGCGGTAATGGCCGCCTCGCATGTTGGGCCGGCCGTCGACGGCGCGGAAGACCATTTCGAACACCTCGCGGCCGATGGCGTCGGCGCGCTCGTCGTCGTTGCCCCAGCGCGGCGTCTTGTTCAGCAGCAGCTGGCGGGTCCTTTCGCTGCCGCGGAAGTCGCTGCGCAGGGCCCGGAGCAGCCCGGCCATGGACAGGCTCTTCAGGGCGAAAACATGGTGGTTGACGGCGCTCAGGGCGTCGCTGATCGTCCCCAGGCCGACCCCCTGGATGTAGGAGGTGTTGTAGCGGGCGCCGCCGTCGTGGTAATCGCGGCCGCGGGCGATGCAGTCGTCGATGAGTAGCGAGAGGAAGGGGACGGGGAGGTCGCGGGAGTAGAGGCGGTCGATGACGTTGCTGCCGCGCACCTTGACGTCCACAAAAAAGCGCAGCTGCTTCTCGAAGGCGGCCAGCAGGTCGGAAAACCCGCCGAAACCGGCCGGGTCGCCGGTGCGCAGTCCGATGAGCTTGTTGCTGAGCGGGTCGCGGCCGTCGTTGAGGGTGATCTCCAGCACCTTGACCAAGTTGAAGTAGCCGGTCAGGATATAAGCTTCGCGGCCGAAGGCGCCGGTCTCCACGCAGCCCGAGGCGCCGCCGCGCCGGGCGTCAGCCAGTGACTTGCCCTGGCGCAGCATCTCGGCCACCAGCGCCTCGGAGTTGAACAGCGAGGGCTGGCCGAAGCCGGTGCGCACGATCTTCAGCGCCCGCTGCAGGAAGGCGTCGGGGTTCTTTTCGCTGACCTGCACCATGGAGCTGGGCTGTAGCAGGCGCATCTCCTCGATCACCTCGAGGATCAGGTAGGAGACCTCGTTGACGCCGTCCTTGCCGTCGGGGTCGACGCCGCCGGTGTTGATCAGGGCGAAATCGGTGTAAGTGCCGCTCTCCTCGGCCGTCACCCCCACCTTGGGTGGCGAGGGGTGGTTGTTGAACTTCACCCAGAAGGCCTGCAGCAGCTCGCGGGCCTTTTCGCGGTCCAGGCTGCCGTCGGCCAGGCCGCGGCGGTAAAAGGGCAGCAGGTGCTGGTCGAGGCGGCCGGGGTTGAAGGCGTCCCAGGGGTTGGCCTCGCTGATCACCCCCAGGTGGATGAACCAGTAGTGCTGCAGGGCCTCGTGGAAATCTCGCGGGGCGTGGGCCGGGACATGCTCGCAGACAACGGCGATGCGCCGCAGCTCCCGGCGCCGCGAAGCGTTCTTTTCCCTTTTCGCCAGCTGCCGCGCCCGGGCGGCGTAACGGCGGGCGAAAGCGATGACGGCGCCGGCGGCCTCTTCCATGGCCAACAGCTCCTCGCGCCTGGCCAGCGCCAGCGGGTCGTTCAGGAAATCCAGCGCCTGGAGGGCGGCGCGGGTCTCGGCCTGCAGGTCAAGGAGGCCTTTTTCGTAGATCTTCTCGCCGCAGACGGTGTGGCCGGGGGCGCGCTGCTCCATGAACTCGGTGAACACTCCCGCCTCGTAAGCGTCAAGCCATTCGGGTTCCATGAGCGCGAACAGCTTCTCGCGCATGGTCCTGCCCCGCCAAAAAGGGATGATCTCCCCGGCGAAGTCGCGGCGTGTCGCGGCGCTGACGCGGAAGCGCGTCTTTTCGCGGCGGTCGAGCACGTCCAGATCGCGCAGGGAATGGCAGGTGATCTCCGGGTAGGATGGGGTGGCCTTGGCCGCCGGGCCGCGCTCGCCGACGATCAGTTCGCCAGGCAGGATGGCGATCTTCTTGCGGTTCATCAGATAGGCGAAGGCGCCAGAGCGCTGGCGCGGTACGGATAGGCCGTCGGCGGCGCCGCTCCTGTAGTAGCGGGTCAGCAGCACGCCGCGTTCGCTGGACAGGGCGGGAACGGCCCGCAAGGAGCGGGCGCGCAGTCTGCGGATCCGTTCGGTCATGTCAGCCTCCGATGATGACGGTCGAACCGTTTCTGGCGAATACCTTCCCGGCCCTTTCCTGCAGCTCGCTGGAGGGCGGGGCGGTGTCTGGGAGAACGGCGTCTAGGCCCAGGCGCAGGCGCTTGGCAACGTAGCCGCGATGGTAGGGGAGGAGGTGCAGCGGGTGGTGGCCCGGCAGCGATGCGCAGAAATCCGCCAGTGCCCGCAGGTCGTTGTCAGCGTCGTTCACGCCGGGTATCAGCGGTACGCGGACGGCCAGCGGCGCCCCGGAGAGCGAGAGCTTTTTCAGGTTTTCCAGGATCAGTCGGTTGGAAATGCCGGTGTAGCGCCGGTGGCGCTCGTCGTCGATGAGCTTCAGGTCATATAGGAAGAGGTCCACCAGGGGCAGCAACTCCTCGAAAAGGGAGAACGGGGCATGTCCCGAGGTGTCGACCGAGGCGTGGATGCCTTGGGCGCGGCAGGCCAGAAGCAGCCCGCGCAGGAACGCGGGCTGGGACAGCGGCTCGCCGCCCGAGAAGGTCACGCCGCCCCCCGATTCCTTGTAAAAAGGGATGTCGCGGGCCGCTTCCTCCATGATTTCGGGGACGGACACCGTCCTGCCTGCGGACTGGAGTGCCTCGGCGGGGCAGATCTCGGCGCAGGCGCCGCAGCCGTCGCACAGGCCCCGGTCGAGCCTGATGACGCCGCGAACCTTTTTCAGCGCACCCTGCGGGCATGAAGCCAGGCAATCGCGGCAGCCCCTGATGCAGCGGTCGGCGAAGACCATGATCTCGGGCTCGCAAGCGATCCCCTCCGGGTTGTGGCACCAGGCGCAGCGCAGCGGGCAGCCCTTCAGAAAAACGGTGGTGCGGATGCCCGGGCCGTCGTGAACGGCGAATTTCTTGATGTCGAAAATGATGCCTGAAGAGTTCATGTTGCTGATATCTGATATATCAGTAATCAATGGCCCTGTCAATAGGGAAAAGCGGAAGAGAGTAGTCAGTAGTTAGTAGTTAGTAGAAGACTGCAATAAACGCAAAAAAAGATTCTTTTTCCGGATTGCAAGGATTCCAATGAATCAAGCACCATTTTTTTTATGGAATTGGGATCGCTGAAAGGCTCTTCTTCCGTCTACTAACTACTGACTACTAACTACTGGCTACTTTTTTCCTGACTTGCTTATGAACTTTTTTCTGCGCTATACTTCCGCCATGCAAAAAACGCCGGGGAAGCTGCTCGTGAAATCGCTCAAGGAACAGGTCTACGATTACCTGCGCCAGCAGTTCCAGAAGCACCGCCTGCAGCCGGGCGAGACCATCAACATGAAAGCTACGGCCAGGATGCTGGGCGTCAGCAAGACCCCCCTGCGCGACGCCCTGATCCAGCTGGAAATGGAGGGTTTCGTCACCATCAGCCCGCGGCGGGGCATCTACGTCAACTCGCTGCCGCTGGAGGAGATCCGCGAGTTCTACCAGGTGATCGGCGCCCTGGAGAGCGCGGCGCTGACCACCTCCTTCCCCAGGCTGGGGCCAGCCGGCATCAAGAAGATGGACCTGCTGAACCGCCAGATGCAGAAGGCCATCGATGCCGGCAATTTTGACCTGTTCTACGGGAAGAACCTGCAATTCCATGACGTTTTCATCGAACCCTGCGGCAACCGCAACCTGGTGCGCATCCTCGACAATATGAAGAAGCGCCTGTACGATTTTCCCCAGAAGCGGCAGTGGATCAAGGAGTGGGAGGAATCCTCGATCCGCGAGCACCAGGAGATCGTCGATTTCCTGGCCGCCGGCGACCCGCAATCGGCATCGCTCTTCCTGCGCGACGTCCACTGGTCCTACTCCGTCCAGGAAAAATACATCCGCAAGTACTACGGCGCCGCGAAAACATAGGCTTTGTTTTTCCTCCCCGGGTTCGAAAAATTATTGACAGGAAAAATATTCTCGGTTATAATTGTGCCGTGCTGGGAAGTCGTCCAATGGCAGGACATATGACTCTGGATCATATTATCGGGGTTCGAGTCCCTGCTTCCCAGCCATTATTCCCCAGCGCGGCGCTATCGTCTAGGGGTTAGGACGGGTGATTCTCAGTCACTAAACCGGGGTTCGAATCCCCGTAGCGCTGCCATTTCCTTGAAATCGCTATCTTGTCTATCCGAACCCCGGTTTAGTGTATCACCGGGGTTCGACCGATTCGCGGTCAGCGAATCGGGACGGCGAGCGAAGCGAGCCGCCCCCTTGGGGCGCGCGTCAGCAGACGCGCGTCAATCCCCGTAGCGCTGTAGCTTCCAGAAATAACAGCGCTAGGTGGTGTCGCCAGAAGCCTCGCGAAGGCCTCGGCTTGG
>DCVB01000038.1:0-637 GCA_002327965.1 Candidatus Aminicenantes bacterium UBA2199
CGCAGGAGCTCAACCGCCAGATTTCGATGCGGCATTTCACGAACTTCATACAAAAACTCGTCTGACAGGATCGATATATCCGGTTTCTTGAGCCCAGCCGCGGTGAATATGTCAATCACTTCATCCGAGACCATGGCTTGCGAAACAATTTGNNGCGCTCGAACTGCCTGGAAGAATCCTACATCATCTCGAATTCGCATGGCATCTTTATGTGGAACGGACAGAGCGAACGCCTGTGACAATTCAGTTACCGCTCTTAAAAGTCTATTTTTTCCATCTTCTTGCTTCAGGATATGTTCCTGAGCAGCTGGGAGTAGGGCAACAAGTACCGTTGGTCCTCCCCTCTTCCATGCCGACCAGTCAAAGCCATGAAAAAGCTCCTGGCAGATCTCGTACTTGGTCTGCATGATTTCCACAGCCTCTTCCTGGTCGATCGCAGTTTCGCCCGTGCCGCCGCTTTCAGTGTAAGTCGCAAGCGCTTGTTTCAGTTCATCAGCAAGTCCGAGGTAATCCACGACCAGCCCGCCAGGCTTGTCCTTGAAAACCCGGTTCACCCTGGCAATGGCCTGCATCAAGCCATGGCCGCGCATGGGTTTATCAATATACATCGTATGCAGGCTGGGGGCGTCGAAGCCGG
>DCVB01000038.1:766-942 GCA_002327965.1 Candidatus Aminicenantes bacterium UBA2199
TACAGACGATCATGGCCTTGCCTTCCATCACTTCAAGGCGTTTTTCAAAGTGGTCCACGATGTCCTGCGCGATCAGCTTGAGCCTCTTCTCCGTCCCCACCACGGCTTCGAGCTGGGCCCATTTGCTCTTGAGCCTCTCCTTGCGCTCAATCTCCTCGCCTTCGGTGACCTCTTCG
>DCVB01000038.1:961-15571 GCA_002327965.1 Candidatus Aminicenantes bacterium UBA2199
AGCTCCAGCTTGGCCAGGCGGCTCTCGTAGTAAATGGGCACGGTGGCGCCATCGACGACTGCCCGCTGGATATCGTAGATGCTGATGTAGTCGCCGAACACCGCCCGAGTATTGGCGTCGGTTTTTTCGATGGGCGTACCGGTGAAGCCGACGAACGCGGCATTGGGCAGAGCGTCTCTCATGTGTCGGGCATAGCCGTCGATGAAGTCATACTGGCTGCGGTGGGCCTCGTCGGCAATAACGACGATATTGCTACGATCCGAAAGTATTGGGTGCCGATCTCCTTTCTCCTCGGGGAAGAACTTCTGGATGGTGGTAAACACCACACCGCCGGCGGCTACGTTCAACTTTGTCCTCAGGTCTTCCCTGTTTTCAGCCTGGACAGGCGGCTGGCGCAGCAAATCGCTGCAACGGGCAAATGTGCCGAAAAGCTGGTCGTCCAGGTCGTTGCGGTCGGTCAGCACGACAATGGTCGGATTCTTCATGGCTGGATGCCAGATCACGCAGCCAGCATAAAAAGCCATGGTCAGGCTCTTGCCCGATCCCTGCGTATGCCAGACTACGCCGATTCGCCGGTCATTCGGTTGTCCCCCCAGAGCGGCAATCCCATCGACATCCATGAACATGGCCTGGGCGCGCAGCGTCTGCTCCATGGCCTCCCGGACGGCATGGAACTGATGATACCCGGCCATCTTCTTGATTATCGTCCCCAGGCCATCGTCTTCGAAGACGACGAAGTTGCGGATCAAGTCGAGGAAGCGCCTCTTGTCGCAGGCCCCTTGAAGGACGACCTGCAGTTCCGGGACTATGGCCGCCGCGACTTCCTGGCCGCCGATCGTGCGCCAGGGCTTGAACCACTCCGTGCCGGCACCCACGACTCCGATCCTGGCTTGCACACCGTCGGAGATGATCAGGGCGATGTTGGTGGTGAATAATGATGGAATCTGTGCCTGGTAGGTCTGCAGCTGCCGGTAAGCACTCCAGATATCCGTATTTTCGTCAGCGGCGTTCTTCAGTTCGATGACCACAAGCGGCAGGCCGTTGACGAAGATCACCACGTCGGGCCGACGGTTGTGCTGCCCCTCGACCACAGTGAACTGGTTGACCGCCAGCCAGTCGTTGTTGTCGGGATCGTCAAAATCGATCGCCCAGGCCTGCGCCCCTTCAATCCTGCCTTCTTTGTTTCGATATTCCACCGTCACGCCATTCACCAGCAGGCGATGGAAAGCCCGATTGCGTTCGATGAGCAATGGCGCATCGATTAGGGTCAGTTTACGATAAGCATCCTCAATTGCCTCCGTCGGCAGTTCCGGGTTAAGTCTTTCCAGCGCCTGCCTCAGCCGCCCAGCCAGGATGGTGTCCCTGAAGTTCGGATCGATCCGCTCGGCGAACATCTCCCCAACAGCGAGCAACGGTCCATGCTTGATTGAGTAGCCAAGACTATTTAACCACTCTAGAGCAGCATCTTCGACTATGGATTCGGTGAATTCCTTTGATTTCATTGGGTTTTTATTGATTTATCAACAGCTGGATCATTAGGGGCTTCATCTTTGATTTCTTTCCATCTTTCAGCCATATCGGTTATTGCAAATAATACTGGGCGCGTTGATGACGATGCTTTTCCTACAAGAATAGCGTGTCTAATTGGTAGTGTAGAAATTGCATGAGAATATTCCTCACCCATATAATTTTTTAAAAAATCCAATCCAGTTTGATCGAACGACTGAAAGGCAAAAATAGTGTTACATTGATTTAATATTGTTTTTGTAACATTGGCTGTTCTCTGTGTAATTATAAGAGCACCCATCCCATATTTTCGTCCCTGCAAAATTGTTCGAGCCGTTTTATTAACTTGTTGAACATCAGTATGTTGGGCAACCTGATTCCACTCTGGAATTAGCGAATGAGCTTCTTCAAATACCACACAAAGTCTTGCGGGTGAGTTTTTCCCCCGTTCAAGTTTCATTTTTGATAATTCTTCAAATGCAGCTAACACGAAATCTGCGGTCGTTGCCGGATAACCTTTTTCTGCATTCGCATATTGATGAATTCCAATTAAAGAATCACTTTCCCACCACGCTTTAACTTCAGTATTTCTTTTTAACGCTGTGGGATTAAGCTCTTTCAAATAAATATCATGCTGCCGACTTATATCAAGAATTAATACTTTTATTTTGTTTTTTATCATTGCTTCAATAAGATGAAAAGCCAGGAATGATTTTCCACTTCCCGTTACACCAATAATTGAAGAATTGTGAGTGACGATGTCATCAATATTTACATGAACCGGGAAGTTGGAATTTGGAACATTTCCTACCTCTTCATGCATTTTTGGAAGTGAAATTGATTTCTTTTCAGAATAAGACGTTTTGTAAATAAGTTGCCCAGCAGGTGCAAGCCATGTAATCGGCTCAAATCGATAATATTTATCAACCCAAACTCCTAATTGCTCCGCGATAACACGAACACTCTGTTTTTGATTCCCCTCAAAAAGTGCCATCTGGCAAACAGATGCCGAAATTACTTGATAGAATGCTTTTCTCTTCGAATTGATTACTACCCAAAGTACGTCTCCGGATTCTAGTATTTGATTTGGATGAATAAAAAAAACTATTTTATCAATCTCCGTCCCAACATCAACAACACTAATCGGTTTGTCATTATTAACGTCACTGGATGAGGTTGCCAATTCCAATGCAACCTCATTTTCCCCAGGGATACTAATATTTGCCCATTCCTCCTCAAATTTACTTATCGCAATACGCCCGATTCTTTGACCTGACGCTATTCGGTCATCGATAAGCACTCCTGAAGCAAGTATTCGATCGTTTTTTATTAAAACAACATCATGTCCAACAATGTCTGTTGACAATGCTGGAGATAACGAAACCTCTCCGATTCTTGGGCTAACAATATTTAATAAAATTCCTGCTTTCTGGTTTTGATCCTGATTTTTGCTTGAAATCAATTTATTGATAATTGCTGATAGTGCTGGTAAATTTAATATCATAAAAATTGCCCAAAATAGAAATAGCGGGCTTAATTTGTTTGAATCTTTTCCAAATTGAAGTATACAGCCCCAGAGAAAAAATGCTGAGAATAATGCCTCAGGTCTTCCTATCTGTCGATTAATGCGAGAAGTAATCTGGACAATTGGCTTCTCATTCAACAACTCATTTGATCGAAACCACATTAACAAATAACTTGAAATTATCAGATAACTAGCCCATATAAAAAATATCCACCAAATACCATTTCGATCAACAGTATTCACTAGAAGCAACGAAACCCATGCAGTTGTTCCATTAACAAAAATATTTGAATCTTTTGAAAAATGTGGCTGGTCTATCAATGAAAGAAGTAATAACAGAAAAAATCCAGAGGTAAACCAGAATTGGTTAAGTAAAAACGAAAAACTCTCATTTACACATCTACCAATGATTACTAGGAGAAAAAATGCAAGTAGCAAGAAAATAAGTCTATTCTTTCTATTCAATTCAATTCTCCTGATATTTTATTATCTTCGTTAATTTTAACTCACCTGAAATAAGCCTTGGCAGCAGCGTATCGCGCAATACAGTAAGAGTCTTGGATTGCATTTTTCGTTGCCAAATGCTTTCTATAATCGGTCCTAGAATTGAATCCATCTCACCAACTAATTTAGGCGAGGGAACAGAGATCTTTGCATCCGAAAGATTATGCCGTTGAATGTGGCCCATAGTTGTAGCTTTTCCAGCGGCAATGTGTCTAAAGTCATCGAGATGTTCGTGGATCCCGAGATAGCATAACCACTTTGGGTATCTAGCCGAGGTAACCTTGAAGAGATGTTGATTTAGAGCTCCAAGCCCCCCAGCCCAAAGAACGCATTCCAAAGACCCAGACCATGAGAAGAGAATGTCGCCATTCGCAACGATATAGTCGGTTTCCAAGTCAGCGCTTGCTCGGTCCGCACCCTGAGTGTTGCCTGCCCGTAACTGGGAGATTTTAATTACAGGTAACCACCTGTTGCAAGTTGGGGGAAATTTCTGAAGCGCGAGCCCATTAAGGAAGTAGGCGATTTCGTCAAGGCTTAATACATCCCACCCCTTCGGAATCTCCCCCAGCTCCGAGTCCACGAATGAATCTGGGAACAAGTCGGCGATGTGCTTAGGCAGACCGGTATCCCGCCCCGCCGCCTTGGCCCGAACCGGATCAAAGTCCACGAACCACGACTTGAATAGCGCCCGGGCCATGGCCTCCAGGGTTTCGTTCATTTTGCGGTTTAATTCGATCTTGTCGTCCAGCGTACCGAGGATATGGGCGATGGCGCGTTGTTCAGGAAGAGGAGGAATAGGTACGACGAGGTGATTAAAAGCACTGGTCGGCACTCTTTGCCTTCCCGATGTGCCCGACATTTGACTAATTGCATATCCACTAACCCCTTCCCATTTTGTCAAGTAGTAAGAATATGCTGTATCGGTGAAATAGTCTCGGCCACGTATTACAATGAACTCAGTCGAACCATGTGCTTTTTGATTGGGATTGCCACAAAATCGAGCAATTTTCCCATTCTCCAGACATGGAGTGATTCGCGCCATTATGGTGTCACCAGATTCGAATCGAGAGCCTCCACTTTCAAAGGGGCGTATCTCGCTCACAAATGTGCAACGTGAATTCGCATTTACAGAAGCCATATCAACAAAAGGGTAGCTCTCACCTCGGATTAGTTTCACTCCTGGATTCACTTGGACCGCTTCACTAAACACCACCTCGCGCCACTTACCTGCCATATCAATCCTCAACTCGAAAGATCATTTTTGGGCCAAAGCCATGCTTTAAGGTCACAAATTGTGACCAAAGATTAATATTGTTTTCAAACATGATTAAATTCATGGATTCTTCATCCGATAGTCATTCGGATCGAGACAGGAATCATAAAGCTGACGATCAATTTTAATCCAATCGGTCTTATTGATCCCGCGAGTATTTCGGGAAGTTGGGCTCGCAGGAAAGGAAGAAGCAATTTTCAACCACCGATTCTGGCTTTGAGCTATTTTTCTTACTTCGTCCGCTACTTCAGAAAGATCATTGTCTTGGGAGAAAACCAATGCCACATCCAAAAATCCATTAAGTGTATAACGGATAATATCCAGGGCAATACGGATATCTACACCTTTTTCTTGGCCGACCAATATTGTGGTTTCTTGATTGTTAGAAAGCTTCACGGTGCGATTTCGATATCGTAATTCCCGATTGAAAATTGAAATCCCCTTTTTCCCCATCACCGCCAACTTCAATGACCAAAAGGAATTCCAAAAAGGATCATCATTGTGAGAAGGAATACCTGTATAGAAAAAAGTCTTGTTTAACTGCCAACCTTGTCTTTGACAAACTTCATTGGCAAGGAGTAATGGGTCATAATTGGGGAATCTATAACCAAATGCTTCTTTTGCTCCATAAAAAAGATTCTGGCCATCAAAGAAAGCGAATGTTCTTTTTAATGCGGGTTCAGGAGGCACGTTCGACCTCCTGGTATGGATAACCCCGTCGGAGGCCCGAAGGCTGGTCCGACGGGGAGCAGATCAATGCTATATACGTTATATATATAATTGATATATTCGAATTTGTCAAGTTTATCCCCCTAAACAAACGAATTGCTTCAAAGTTAATGAAACTCGATAACCGGGTTCGCGATGAACTATTAAAAGATATTTAATAATTCGCAGTACAGCCAACATCCCCTCTTTAAGTATGGCTACACCTTGCTCAGTGAACGCCCGCGGTGGTTTGTGCGTGCCGCCCCAAATTGATGTTCCAAAATGGAATATCAAGCCAAGCAAATCATCGGGAATCGACAAACCTTTATTTTCCAAAGCCCAACTCCTTCAGGTTCTTTTCGATGGCGATGTCCAGCTTCTTCCCCTCTTCCATCTGCTGGCGCAAAGTAGCAGTAAGGCGCTTCATTTTCTCCGCGAAGGGTTCACTGTCTTCCTCCTGGGCCTCGGCACCCACATAGCGGCCGGGAGTGAGGACGTGGCCGTGCTTGCGAATTTCCTCAACTTTGGTGGCTTTGCAGAATCCAGGAATATCTGTATATTCAGCGGCGCCCTTGTCTCCGCGCCAGGCATGATAGGTGCCGGCGATCTTCGTGATATCCTCATCAGTCAGATCGCGGTGGACCCGGTCGATCAATGTCCCCAGCTTGCGGGCGTCGATAAAGAGCGTCTCACCGCGCCGGTCGCGAAAACGGCCGTTATTCTTATTGCGGGCAAGAAACCACAAACAAACAGGGATCTGCGTCGAATAGAATAACTGCCCGGGCATAGCCACCATGCAATCCACCAGGTCAGCCTCAATGATCTTTTTTCGAATTTCCCCCTCACCTGACTGATTGGATGCCATACTCCCATTGGCAAGGACAAATCCAGCCAAACCCGTAGGTGCCAAATGAAAGATGAAATGCTGCACCCAAGCAAAGTTGGCATTGCCCGTGGGAGGAACTCCATAAGCCCATCGTTTGTCATCGCGCAGCAGGTCTCCACGCCAATCGCTGTCGTTAAACGGTGGATTGGCTAATACATACTCAGCTTTCAGATCAGGATAACCATCCTTATGGAAAGTATCGCCATGGGCGATCTGGGCGTCGATGCCGCGGATGGCCAGGTTCATCTTGGCCAGGCGCCAGGTGGTGTAATTGGACTCCTGGCCGTAAATCGATATATCGCCGAGCTTGCCGCTATGAGCCTCGATAAACTTCTCGCTTTGGACGAACATGCCGCCCGAGCCGCAGCAGGGATCGTAGACGCGGCCCTTGTAGGGAGCGAGCATTTCCACCAGGACCCGGACCACACTCCGGGGAGTATAGAACTGCCCGCCCGATTTCCCCTCGGCACTGGCAAAACGGGCAAGGAAATATTCGTACACGCGGCCAAGGGTATCCTTTGAGCGATCGGCATCGCTCCCCAAGGCGATATCGCTGACTAGGTTGATGATCTGCCCCAGGCGCTGCTTATCGAGCCCAGGACGGGCAAAATCTTTAGGTAGAACCCCTTTCAGCAAAGGGTTATCCCGTTCGATCGCGGCCATGGCGTCATCAACCATCTTGCCGATGGTCGGCTGCGGGGCGTTGGCCTTCAGCTTCTGCCAGCGAGCCTCCTTGGGCACCCAGAAGATGTTGACGGCCTTGTATTCGTCGGGGTCCTCGGGATCGGCTCCCTGCGACTTCTGAGCTGCCAGTTCTGCGTGCTTTGCTTCAAAAGCATCGGAAATGTATTTCAGGAAGATCAGGCCGAGGACCACGTGCTTGTACTCTGCCGCATCCATATTGTTGCGCAAGGCATCGGCCGCCGCCCAGAGCTTGGCCTCGAAACCGAGATTGGCGCCGTTTTCTTTCTTGACTTTGGCTTTTCTACCTTTAGGCATGATTAATCCTTACTAAATATTGCGAAATGGAAATTGCGCGAATCCGACATCTTTCTTAAGAATTCGGCCATTTGCATTTTTGGCCCCCGTTCCATTCATTTGAAATCCACTGTTTCAGGCAAATCAATCTTAGGAAACGGGGAACCTAATGTCAACCCAATAATATTCTTTTTTTTGCCCTGATATAGCCAAGTTCAGATTTTTGAAATACCAGGTCAGAGGTTCGCTGTTCGACGTTCGACGTTCGACGTTCGACGTTGGGGAATAAGGCTTGGACGCTTTCTGGGCACTAAGCAGCGGCGATGGCTGAAGGATCTTGGCGCAGGGCTGAGGGGGCAAGGCGCAAGGCAGGAAAAGAGCACTCGGTATACGGCTGACGGCGAACGGTTGACGGTTGACGGGAAAACCAAAGATCGATCTGTCGTGATTCGTGATTCGGAGGAGCAATGGGACGATCGGATAAGGAGGAACAGGGGAAAAGGAAGCGCTTTTCTTACTTTTGCCTTTTTACTTTTGCCTTTTGCCTTTGTCTTCCTCTTCCCATCCGCCTTACGCCCTATGCCCTACGTCTCCCGTGGCGAAGCTAGAAGTAAAAGGCCACTCCGGAGGCGAAGTAATGGATCCAGGCGAAGTTGTAGGTCTCGTCGACGTCGGCGCCGCCCTCGACGAAGCGGTAGCCGACCCGCAGCTGCCAGCGCGGCGCCGGGCGCCAGGTCAGCGCCAGCAGCACGTCCTCGGCGCGCCCCTGCCTGGCGGCGGCGGCATCGGCTTCCAGCATCATCCCCATCTTGTCGTTCCAATCCCAGATCAGGCGCAGGTGCAGCAGCGGCACGAAGCCGACATTGGTCTTGCTGGCGGCCAGCTCGGCGGTCGTCAGCGCCACCTCGGCGTCGCGGACCTTGGCGGTCAGGCCGATGTCCAGGCGCAGGCGCCACTTGTCCAGCAGGCGGTAGCGGTAGGTCAAGCGGTAGGAGTTGAAGGTGTAAATCCCGTCGGCCGCCGCCATGGCCGGGAACTGCTCCCCCTCGAAGAAGACCGGCCCCGGCAGCGTTCCCTGCGCCTTCAGGGTCAGGGGCGCATACAGCATCGACAGTTCATGGCGCCTCGAGATGGCATACGAGAGACGCAGCCGGTAATAGGCCTTGGCGTCGATGTCCAGGTCCTTGGAGAGCGAGAGCAGCGTGCCGCCGACGTTGGGAATGCGCACGTCGTTGTAGCCGGAGAAAACAGCGCCTCCCTCCAGCTCCACCGTCCAGGGCCGATCCGCGGCGGCAGGCGCCGCCAGCGCCATGGCCAGGATCAGCACGACCCATATGTATAAATAGTTCAATTTCATGAATTCCTCCATGCCGAATATACCTGAGCCAGTTGCAATTTGCAAGCCCTGCCGCCCAAAGACGTTTGCCATGGCCGTGTTTCCCGGGTACAATGGCCGCGGAAAAACGCATGGGCAAAAAATATCTCCTGTTCGACATCGATGGCACGCTGGTCCACGCCGGCGGCGCCGGCCGCCGGGCGCTGAGCGCGGCGCTGGGCAAGATCGGCGTGGCGGAAGAGGTCGTCCGCAAGATGCCCTTCGCCGGCAAGACCGACCGCCAGATCGTCCTCGGCGTCCTGCGCGCCGCCGGCTTCGCCGCCGGCGAGCTGCCCGACCTGCTGGAGCAGACGCTCGCATCCTACCTGCCCCATCTGGCCGACAACTTGCAGGACAAGCCGGCTGCGCCGTATCCCCTGGCGCGCGAACTGCTCCAGGCCTGCGGCCGCCGCGAGCACCTGGAACTGGCCCTGCTCACCGGCAATGTGCCCGAAGGCGCCCAACTCAAGCTGGGTTCGGCCGGGCTGTGGGATTTCTTCAGCTGGGGAGTTTTCGGAGATCATTCCGAGGACCGCTCCGAACTGGCGCGCGAGGCCCGGCGCCGCATCGCCTCCGGAAACGGCAGGGTCGATCCCCGCGACATCTTCATCATCGGCGACACCGCGGCCGACGTCGCCTGCGGCCAGGCCATCGGCGCTTTCACCGTGGCCATCGTTTCCGACTACGAACCCCGGGAAAAACTCGAAGCCGCCGGCCCCGACCTGCTGCTCGACGGCTTCGCGCCGTTGTTCGCCCTCTGGGAGCTGCCGCCGCCCGCTTGAGCCGCGTTATCCCAAAATGGGACAACCATAATCCCAAAATCCCCTGCGGACAAGGCTTTCCGCCGTCAGCGCCAATGTCCAAAAATGGGACAAAAAGAACCCCTGGAATCCTTTACCCATAAGGCTTTTCACCAGCCGGCAGCCGGAATGTCCAAAATTGAAACAACCGCCATTGGACACGCAGGAGCGCCATGGATGAAGATCCTTTACCTGCGGGGGTTTCGCGATACCACCCTGCTTGGCACAGGATTTGCTTCACTATCGGCATGTTGACCAAGACCCTGTATTACTGTCCCATGGACGAGGATGTGCTGCTGTTCGAGGATGTCTATGACGAGCAGCTCGATTTCGCCTACCAGCCGCTGCGCGAGATTCCGCGCGTCTGCCCCAAATGCGGCTCCATCTGGTTCAAGAAGGACTGCCTGGTGATCGAGGAGCTGTTCGCCCCCCCACGCGCGCGCGTCCCTCTCGCCAACCGCCGCTGCGGGAATTCATGAAGATCCACCAGATCTTCGCCGCCGAGAATTTCAGCGATCCGGCCAAGATCGATTGGGTGCGGCAGGAGGCGGAGTACATTCTGAAGGTCATGGAGGCCGATCCGAGCTTCACGCTGGCGGAGCGTTGCAGCCGGGAAATGCCCCCCGACTCCCTGCTGCGCTACTTCCGCCACCGCGAACGCAGCGAGAAGGCCTGCCGGATCCTGCAGTACCTGCTCTCGTTCCTGGCTCACATCCCGACGAGCTCCGAGATCGGCAAAGAGCCGGTCGACCCGGCCGAGCAGTTCCGTTCGTTCATCCTCTATCAGGCGGACCTGCTTTTGGAGGAGGACGTCAAGAACGCCGTTTTCCAGGAGACGAACCACGTCGGCGCCCAGCGCGCCGGCAGCGTCTGGGACTACCAGGAACGGATCATCCTCACCAACCGCATGCTCAAGAACATGCTGGCCAGGAAAGAAGGCAACGTGGCCACGGCCATTGCCAACCAGTGCCGCGTCCTGGAACACATCTCACTTTTCTGGTTCGACGTCCGTCGCCACGACCTGCGCCGGGCCCGGCGCAGCGACATCTTCATCTACCTGCTGGCCCAGCTGGTCCGCAGCCGCTGCTGGCAGGCGGAACCGGCGTAAGCGCCGCGGGCCCCGGCCGGCGCGGCGCTAGCCCACCCGGCTTTCGGATATGCCGGCCTGGAAGCGGCGGGCGATCTCCTGCAGCTCGGCCAGTTTTTCCGGGAAACGCTCGGTGAGCGCCTGAAGTTTTTTCAGCGCCGTTTCGCCATCCCTGCCCAATTGCTCGACCATGGCGCGGGTCCGCTCGACATCCTCGCGCAGCGAGTCCTTCCTGACTTCCCAGGCCTTGCCGGCCCCGTCACAGATAGCGGCCAGCTGCTGCCGGGCCAGCACGTAGTCCTGCCGCAGCCGGGCGAACTTGTTCTCGAGCGCATGGATGGTCTCGTCCCTCAGCGTAGCCAGGCTCTGGATGAAGGCCGCATCGTACTCATGCTTCAGGCTCTCCAGCAGCTCGGCCACCGGCACGATGCTTTCGACGCGATGGGCGTTGGCGCCGCAGAAAGCGAACCCCTGGTCGAGCAGACCCCGGCGGGCATTGTCCAGCGCCGCCGAAATGCAGTAATCGGCGTGCCGGATGTCGCACTGCTCCAAACAGCGCCAGGCACAGCGCTTGACATTGCGCACCCCGGCGGCGGCGTCATCCAGGAAGCGGTTGCGGATGGCTCTTCCCGGCATGCCGACCGGGCTCTTGATGATGGCGATATCCTCGGGGCGGCAGGCGATGTACGCCTCCTTGAAGCGGCGGTCGGCGTCGCACTCGTCGGTGGCCACGAAGCGGGTGGCCATCTGGACTCCCTGCGCGCCCAGCTGCAGGAACTTCAGGATGTCCTCTCCGTTATAGATGCCGCCGGCGGCGATGACCGGGATCTTTTTCCCGGCAACGGCCGCGAACGGCGCCAGGGCCGCGATCACCTGCGGCACGAGGACTTCGAGCTTCTGGTCGGCGTCCTGCAGCCGGTCCGCCCTGAAGCCCAAGTGGCCTCCGGCCAGGGGCCCCTCGACCACCACGGCATCGGGGACATCCCCGTAGGACTTCTGCCAGTATTTGAAAATGAGCTCGGCGGCGCGCCCGGAAGAGACGATGGGGATGACCAGGACGCCGGCGGCGCGGATCCTTGCCACCGGCATGTTCCGGATCGGCAGCCCGGCCCCCAGGAACAGGGCATCGGCCTTTTCCTCGATGCACGTATCCAGGAGCTGGTGGAAATCATTGGCCGCCACCATGATGTTGACCCCGACAAATCCCGAAGTCTTCGCCCTGGCTTTGCGCAATTCGCCGCGCATGGCCCGGATGTTGGCGGCGCGGCCGTCCTGATAGTAGTCGGGCTCGAGCATGCCGATGCCGACCCCCGCGATCACGCCGATGCCGCCCTGACCGGCCACCGCCGAGGCCAGGCCGGACAGCGAGATGCCGACGCCCATGCCGCCCTGGACGATGGGCAGCGGCACCGTGCGCCTGCCGATGGACAATTTAGGCATTCTGAACAATATCATGGGACCTCCTCGACGCCGATCCTCTCGAGGGAAAAGAACCGCCGCGCGAACGCGGTTTTCTATGACAAAACCGTATCCTGATTTCGCATTAAATCACCCGGGTAATATTATAGAATGATTGCGGGGAAATTGCAACTCAATGGCCGGCCTGAAGCAACGGCCGGGGCGAGAAATCGCGGCGCGGCTATTGCCCGGCGGCCCACTCCCGCACCCGGGCGGATATGCGGTCGCGCAGGGCGCGCACCTGGCTCATTTTCTCCTCTTCGCTCCCGGTGAAGGCGGCGGGGTCGGGGAAGCTCCAGTGCTCGCGGCGCCCGGCGCCGGGGAATATGGGACAGCCCTCGGCCTGGCTCTCGTCGCAGACGGTGATCACCCAGCCGAACCATTCACCCCGGCGCAGCAGGTCGAAGGCGCTGCGGGTCGCCTTGCCGGCGATGTCGATGCCGGTCTCGGCCAGCGCCCTGACCACCAGCGGGTTGAGGATGCCGGGCTGCAGGCCGGCGCTCTCGGCGGCGAAGCGTTCCCCGGCGAAACGGTTCAGGAATGCTTCCGCCATCTGGCTGCGCGCCGAGTTGTGCACGCAAATGAACAGGACCTTGGTTTTTTCCATTGGCTGGCTCCTTGGCCAACAGGATGAAACCCGGCGGTTAAGTCCATTTTAACTCCCGGTTAAACTTTTGTTAAGAATGCCAATGGCGCAATTCACCATAAATTAACAGTTTATTTATTTGCCCTTAATCCTCCCCGGCGACAATCGCGGCGGAAACGCAAATCTTTCCGGAGGAAAAAAATGAAACGTTCGATCCTGTTTGTTCTGCTGGCCCTGTTCGTCCTGAGCGCCGTGAAGCTGCCCGCCGCCATCTCGGCCTACGCTT
This sequence comes from Candidatus Aminicenantes bacterium UBA2199, assembly GCA_002327965.1. Classification (GTDB taxonomy): domain Bacteria; phylum Acidobacteriota; class Aminicenantia; order UBA2199; family UBA2199; genus UBA2199. The sequence goes on from DCVB01000038.1 coordinate 13,934, forward strand.
TCGGCGACTACTACCTGGTGCTCAAGAACCACAATGAGGCGGTGGAGAACCAGCACGGCCTGTGGCTGCGCCGGGTCTACATCACCTACGAATCAGACATCTCCGACAAGCTCAAGGCCCGCGCCCGCATGGAGTTCAACAGCGCCGGCAACTTCAGCACTTCGGCCTCGAACATCACTCCCTACCTGAAGGACGCCTACATCTCCTTCCAGTACGCTCCGCTGCACAAGGTCACCGCCGGCATCCAGGACAGCCTGGCTTACGGCAACATCGAGAAGTTCTACGGCTACCGCCACCTGGAAAAGACCATGTTCGACCTGTACAAGGTCCGCTCCTCGCGCGACTTCGCCATCGATTTCAGCGGCGCCTTCGACCAGGCCAAAAAGTTCAACTACAGCCTGCAGTACGGCAACTACTCGGGCAACAGGAACGAGATCGACAAATACAAGCAGGTCGGCGCCCGCTTCTTCGTCAACGTCACCCCCAAGCTGCTGGTCGAGGTCAACGGCGACGTCAGCACCTTGTCCGGAGTGAAGACCTCCTACCTGGTCCAGGGCTTCGTCGGCTACAAGGACGACTGGGGCCGCGCGGGCGTGAACTACGGCCAGGAAATGGTCAGGGAAGACGGCAAGGACGACGCGGATTTCGGCGTCTTCTCCGCCTTCGCCGTGGCCAAGCTCGGCAAGAAGCTCGAGGCCGTCGCCCGCTACGACATGAGCGTCGATCCCCAGCTCCACGGCCAGGGCGACTTCCTGCCCATCGTGAAGGGCTACAAGTCCAACCTGGCCATCCTTGGCCTGGCCTGGAACCTGCACCCCAAGTTCCAGATCATGCCCAACATCAAGATGGTGTCCTACAAGGAGAACAACGGCATGAAGCCGGACAGCGACACCTACTTCAACATCACCTGGTATTATCAGTTCTAAAATAGTAAAATAAGGAGAAAAACATGAAGATCCTATCCACCATTCTTACCCTGGCCCTGCTGGCCGGCGGCCTCGGCTTCGCCGCCGCCGACAACAAGATCGTCGTCGACGGCTCGACCACCGTGGGCCCCATCGCCAAGGCCTTTGCCGAGTACTACATGAGACAGAACCCGGGGGTCAACATCACCGTCTCCGAGTCGGGCTCGGGCAACGGCGCCAAGAGCCTGGTCAACAAGTCCTGCCAGGTGGCCAGCATGTCGCGGCTGCTGAAGCTCAACGAATACGAGGCCGCGGTGCACTCCGAGATCCTGCCCGTGGTCCACGTCGTGGCTCTGGACGGCATCGCCATGATCGTCCATCCCGGCAATCCCGTCGCCAAACTGTCGCTGGCGCAGGTCAAGGACATCTACCTGGGCAAGATCAGGAACTGGAGCCAGCTGGGCGGACCCAACACGCCCATCGTCATCATCTCGCGCGACACCAACAGCGGCACCTACGAGACCTTCGAGGGCAAGGTGATGCAGGGCGAGAAGATCGCCAGGAACTGCGAGTACGTCGGCTCCAACGGCGCCATCCGCCAGCGCGTGCAGAGCACGCCGGCGGCCCTCGGCTACGTGGGCATCGGCTTCCTGGACAACACGGTCAAGGCGCTGCCCATCGACGGCGTCAACCCCACCCCCGAAACGGTCAAGGACGGCAGCTATCCCATCGC
>DCVB01000038.1:15598-43140 GCA_002327965.1 Candidatus Aminicenantes bacterium UBA2199
TATATGATCACCAACGACTATCCCAAGATGGGCTCGCACCTCTACCGCTTCATCAGCCTGTACCTCTCCAAAAAGGGGCAAACGATGATCGAGGAGATCGGCTTCATCCCGGTCACCAGCTATTGATCGCCGCCCGCACTCCGTGAAGACGAACGAACGCAACCTGGTCATGAGCGACGCGGCCAGCCGCCTGCGGCGGCTGGCCGCCTTCTTTTCCAAGGGCTTTCTTTTCCTGGTCGCCGCCGCCTCGCTCGTGGCCGTGCTGCTGATCATCGTCTATATCGCCCGTGACGCCATCCCCTTCTTCAAGCTGCGCGGGCTGAAGGAGCTCTTCGCCAGCACAGCCTGGTTCCCCAGCGGCAATCCGCCTGAATTCGGCGCCCTGGCCATCTTCATCGGCAGCGGCCTGGTCACCCTGGGCGCCATCCTGGTGGCCGTTCCCCTGGGCATCGCCGCGGCCATCGCCCTCAGCGACATCCTGCCCTACCGCCTGCGCCAGGCGGTCAAGCCGGTCATCGAGATCCTGGCCGCTTTGCCCTCGGTGGCCTACGGCTTCTTCGCCCTGGTCATATTCGCGCCGCTGCTGCAGAACCACGGCGGCTCGCTCCTCTCCCTGGCCGCCTGGCTCATCCTGCTGCCCCTGGGCCTGCTGATCGCATTCGCCGTCAGCGAGATCGCCACCCGCTCCATTCGCGCCGACGTGGCCCCGGCGGCGCGCTGGCTCCTGGCCGCGACGCTGGCCGCCGTCCTGGTGCGCGGACTGGTCGCGCTCTCCGCCATTCTGAAAAACGTGACCGTCAGCAGCGGCACCAACGCCTTCAACGTCTCGATCATCCTGGGCATCATGGCCCTGCCTACCATCGTCAGCGTCGCCGAGGACTCGCTGCAGGCGGCGGGCCGAGAACTGCGCGAAGGCAGTTACGCCCTGGGCGCCACCCGCGCCGAGAGCCTTTTCAGGGTCATCATTCCCGCCGCCGGCAGCGGCATCATCGCCGCCGTCATCCTGGGCGTCATGCGCGCCATCGGCGAGACCATGGTGGTCTGGATGGCCTCGGGAAACGCCGCCCAGGTGCCGCAGCCCTGGTACAATTTTCTCAGCCCGGTGCGCACCCTGACCGCCACCATCGCCGGCGACATGGGCGAAGCCGACCAGGTCCTCGGCTCCGAGCGCTACCACGTGCTGTTCGCCCTGGCCCTGTGCCTGCTGCTGATCTCCTTTTTCGCCAACCTGGCCAGCGAATGGATCCTGCGCCGCCAGGCGCGCCGCCTGGGGGGGCTGAAGTAGATGAAGCTCCGATCGCGCAAACTGCTCGACCGCTCGCTGACCGGGGTCAGCGTCATGGCCATCGTGCTGATGGCCCTGGCGCTGCTGGTGCTGCTTGGGCCCATTTTCAGCCGCGGCGCCGCGGCCTTCTTCTTCCGCGCCACCAGCGAATTCCGCCGCATCAACCTCGAGCAGTTCAACCGCGGCGACAGCCGCCGGATCGCCGCCGAATCCCAGGCCGTCGCCGAGGCCCGCCAACCGCTGTACGGGATGCTGGACGATTTCGCGGCCGAGCTGGAGGACATGGATCCGGCCCGGCGCCGGGAGCTGCGGCCGCAGTTCAAGGAAGTACGCGATCTGCTGCGCGAGCTGCTGGGGCCGCTTCCAGGGGAAATGGACGCCGTCATGCTGCGCCAGCAATACGGGCAGACGCGCTGGGAGCGGGCCCAGGTCACGCTGCAGCGCATCCTGTTCAGCGAGCAATGGGACTATTCCGATCCCAGCCGCATGGGCAGCAAGGTGCTGGTGCCGCGACGCCAGGCGTTCGTTGGCACGCAGCTGGAACCTCTTTTCCCCCATTTGCAGCAGAATTTGAAATCCATGCTGCGACCGCGCTTCACGTTCTACTGGCGCTTCCTGAGCGATCGCTCGCTCGACTCCCATTTCTTCGGCGGCATCTGGCCCGAGATCCTGGGCACGTTCTACCTCACCCTGGGCGCCATGCTGCTGGCCATCCCCTTCGGCGTGATCGCCGCCATCTACCTGAGCGAATTCGCCGCCGCCGGCCGGCTGGTGAGCCTGCTGCGCGTATGCATCAGCACCCTGGCCGGCGTCCCCAGCATCGTCTTCGGCCTCTTCGGCCTGGCCTTCTTCATCAACACCCTGCACCTCTCGCACTCCAAGAGCGTGCTGGCCGGCTCGGCCACCCTGGCGCTGCTGATCCTGCCGACCATCATCCGCGCCGCGGAAGAGGCGCTCAAGTCCGTGCCGCACGCCTACAAGGAGGCGGCGCTCAGCCTGGGCGCCAGCCCGCTGCGCATGGTGCTGACCGTGCTGCTGCCCGCCGCCCTGCCCGGCATCCTGACCGGCATCATCATCAGCATGGGCCGGGCCGCCGGCGAGACCGCGCCCATCATCTTCACCGCCGCCGTCAGCGTCGGCCGGCCGCTGAAGCTGTGGGAAACATTGAACCAGCCCACGCCGGCCCTGCCCTGGAACATCTACAACCTGGCCACCGAGCACCAGGCGGTCGACCAGATCCGCCACGTGCAGTTCGGCATGGTGCTGACCCTGGTGCTGCTGGTATTGCTGCTGAACCTGGCGGCCATCGTCATCCGCGCCCGCGTCAGCAGGAAAATGAGAGGCTAACCCATGATCCAACCCACACTTGCGAACATCCGCGCCGCCGCCGAGCCCGCCACGGCGGATTACGGCGGCCGGCAGGCCCATGTCGCCTGCGACCGCTTCTCCTTCTTCTATGGAGACAACCAGGCGGTGAGGAACGTCACGCTGGACTTTCCCAGCTTCCAGGTGACGGCCATCATCGGACCCAGCGGCTGCGGAAAAAGCACCTTGCTGCGCTCGATCAACCGCATGAACGACCTGATCCCCGGCGGCCGCACCGGCGGCCGGCTGGTCTTCGACGGCCAGGACGTCTACGGCCCGCGCCTGGACGTCGTCACCCTGCGCCGGCGCATCGGCATGGTCTTCCAGAAGCCGAACCCGTTTCCCAAGTCCATATTCAACAACGTCGCCTACGGCCGCCGCCTCCATGACGGCCCCGACAAGGGCCGGCTCCAGGAAATCGTCGAGGCCAGCCTGCAGCGCGCCGGGCTATGGGACGAGGTCAAGGACCGCCTGGACGACAACGCCCTGAGCCTGTCCGGGGGCCAGCAGCAGCGGCTGTGCATCGCGCGCGCGCTGGCGGTCGACCCCGAGGTGCTGCTGATGGACGAGCCGACCTCGGCCCTCGACCCGCGGGCCACGGCGCGCATCGAAGACCTGATCGCCGAGCTGCGCGGCCGCTACACCATCATCATCGTCACCCACAACATGCAGCAGGCGGCCCGGGTTTCCGACCTGACCGCTTTCCTTTACGAAGGCGACCTGATAGAATACGGGGCGACGGCGCAGATGTTCACCCAACCGCGCCAGAAGCGGACCGAGGACTACATGACCGGCCGCTTCGGCTGAACGTGGAGGCAACCATGGCTGTGCACCTGCAGAAAGAGATCGAGAAGCTGAAGAAGCGCATCATCCTCTATGGCGGCATGATCGAGAAGAACCTGGAGAACGCCATCCGCTCGATCCAGGACAAGGACGTGGCCCTGGCGCGCCAGGTGCTGGAAGTGGACGACCAGGCCGACCAGTGGGAGGTCGACACCGAGGAGGAGTGCCTGAAGATCCTGGCGCTGCACCAGCCGGTGGCCGTCGACCTGCGCTTCATCATCGCCGTGCTCAAGATCAACAACGACCTGGAGCGCATCGGCGACGAGGCGGTCAACATCGCCGAGCGCTCGCTGCGCGTCTCGTCCCTGACCCTGCCCGGCGCCATGATCGATTTCGCCCCCTTGTGCCGGCTGGTCCAGGAGGCGCTCCGTTCCTGCCTCGACTCCCTGGTGCGCCTCGACGCCCCGCTGGCCCACCAGGTGCGCAATTCCGACGACGCCATCGACGAGATGGTCCACGGCCTGTTCGTCCGCCTCAAGGAGGAGGTCAAGAAGTTCCCGGCCCAGACCGACCAGCTGGTGGAGTACCTGCGCGTCTGCCGCCACCTGGAGCGCATCGCCGACCACGCCACCAACATCGCCGAGGACGTCATCTACATGGTCGAGGGCAGCATCGTCCGCCACCGCCATGAAACCCCGTGACCCGGCGCCCGGGGAAAAGGCCATGAGCGCCAAGGAAGCGGCAACGAAAGCGAAGCCGCTGGTCGCCGTCGTCGATGACGAGCCCGACATCCTGGAACTCGTGCGCCTGCACCTGGACCGGGCCGGCTTCACGGTCAGGCCTTTCGCCGCCGCCCGGCCGTTCCTGCAGTACCTGCAAAAGCATTTGCCCGACCTGCTGGTCCTCGACCTGATGCTGCCCGACGGCGACGGCCTGGAGATCTGCAAGGACCTGAAGCGCGAACCACGCACCCGCGCCCTGCCCATCATCATCCTGACCGCCAGGGGCGAGAAGCCGGACATCGTCCTCGGCCTGGAGTTCGGCGCCGACGACTACCTGGTCAAGCCCTTCTCGCCGTCCGAGCTGGTGGCGCGGCTGAAAGCGGTCCTGCGCCGCAGCGCGGCGCCCGGACCCGACCGCCAGGGCCTGGTCCGCGTCGGCGAACACCTGGCCATCGACCCGGGACGGCACAGCGCCCTGGTCGACGGCCGGCCCGTATCCCTGACCTCCACCGAGTTCTCGCTGCTGCTCATCCTCGGCCGCAAGCCGGGCTGGGTCTTTTCCCGTGAGCAGATCCTCGACAGCCTCTGGGGCGATGAAAAGGACGTCATCGACCGCACCGTCGACGTGCACATCAAGCACCTGCGGGAAAAGCTCGGGCCGGCCGGCTCGCTGATCAAGAACATCCGCGGCGTCGGCTACAAGATCGAGCCATGAGAACGCGCCTGTTCTGGAAATTCTTCGCCGGCCTTTTCCTGTTCAGCCTGCTGCTGGCCATGGCCTTCTATTTCCTGGCCGTCGGCCAGGCCCGCGACCTCTACCTGCGGGCCAAGGAGGATTCACTGGTCCGGCTGGGGAACCTGGTCGGCGCCGAGCTGGCCGCCGACTGGCGGCAACTGGACCCCGCTGCCCAAGCGGCGGCCGGCGCGGGAAGCCTGCAGGCGCTCATCGTGGAAAAGGGGGCGCGCTCCCGGGTGCGGCTCACCGTCATCGATCCCCGCGGCCGGGTCCTGGCCGACTCGCAGAGAGACCCCGCCGCGATGCAGAACCACGCCGATCGTCCCGAGATCGCCGCCGCCCTCTCCGGACAGCCGCGCTCCGAGACCCATTTCAGCTTCACCCTGCGCGAACGCATGATTTACCATGCCCTGCCGCTCAAAAGCAACGGCACGACGGTCGCCGCCCTGCGCCTGAGCCTTTTCGTCAGCGACATCGAACTCGTCCTCGCCCCCTGGCGCGGCAAGGTCACCCTGCTGCTGCTGACCCTGCTCGCCGTCTCCCTGCTCCTCTCGCTGCTGCTGTCCGGGAACCTGACCCGGCCGATCAAGGAGCTGGCCGCGGCCTTCCGTGCCGTCTCCTCGGGAAATCTGGATCTCCGTGTCCCCACGCGGCGCCGCGACGAGATCGGGCAGCTGACCGGCGATTTCAACGCCATGGTCGACGACCAGAAGCGCCTGCTGCAGCAGCTGCGCTACGGCCGGCAGGAGCTGGAGATCATCCTGGCCTCCCTCGCCGACGGCCTGCTGGTCATCGATGCCGAGGAGCGCATCACCCGCGCCGGACCGAGCTTCTGCCGCCTGGCCGGCGACAGCGCCCCCGTCGGCAAGCCGTTCTGGGAGGTCCTGCGCCGCGCCGATTTCGCCGAGCTGGTGCGCCAGGCCGCCGGCGCCGGCGTCCAGGCCGAGCTGGAACTCGCGGGGCGCCCCTATTTCGTGTCGCTGGCGCCGCTGCCCGACCGCGGGGGGACGGTCGTCACCTTTCACGACCTGTCGGCCGTCCGCAGCCTGGAAAAGCAGAAGAAGGACCTGGTGGCCAGCGTCTCGCACGAGCTGCGCACGCCGCTGACCGCCATCAAGGGCTATGTCGAGACACTGGCCGAGGATGCGACGGGCGACGCCCGCCGCTTCCTGGACGTGATCGGGCGCAACACCGACCGGCTGATCGAGATGACCGACGACCTGCTGGCCCTTTCCGAGCTGGAGGAAAAGAGCGAGCGCCTGGAACGGGAAGAGATCGACTGGCCCGGGCTTCTGGCCGGCGTGCGTTCCCTGTTCGAGAAACGCATCAAGGAAAAAGGCCTGACGCTGGACGTTTCCCTGACCCAGCCTGCGGAGCGCATCGCCTTCCGGGGCGACCGCTTCCGCCTGGAGCAGATGCTCATCAACCTGCTGGATAACGCCGTGAAATATACCGACCAGGGCGGCATCGCCGTGAGCGTCGCCGCCGACAACGGCGGGCTGATCATCGAGGTCCGCGACAGCGGCGCCGGCATCCCGGTTGAACACCTGGACCGGATATTCGAGCGCTTCTACGTCGTGGACAAGGCGCGCTCGCGGCAAAACGGCGGCACCGGGCTGGGCCTGGCCATCGTCAAGCACATCGTGCAGCTGCACGGCGGCGAGATTGCCGTGCAAAGCCGGCCCGGCGCCGGGAGCACGTTCATTGTCCGCCTGTTCCCGGCCTGAAGCAATATCGCCTCCTTTTCTCCTTGCGGTTGAAAAACCGCGGGTAATGATTTATTATCTTTGAACGATGAGAATTGTGGCCTGGTTGTCGATCCTGCTGCTGTCCTTCGGGGCTCTTGCCGGGGAGTCCATCATTTATCTGCGGCCGGCCGACGCCCTCAACCTGAATCCCTGGCAAGCCGATGATTCCTATTCCAACGAGATCGCGGCCAACATCTTCGATGGCCTGGTGCGCTTCAAGAAGAACTCCACCGAGATCGAGCCCTGCCTGGCCACCGCCTGGACGATCAGCGCCGACGGCCGCCAATGGCGGTTTTCCCTGCGCCGCGGCGTTCGCTTCCATGACGGCACGCCGTTCGATTCCCGGGCCGTCATTCATTCCCTCCAAAGCCGCCTAAAGAAAAAGCCGTCCGACCTCCAGAGGCTGAGTCCCCTCTTTTCCTTCATCACCGGCGTGCGCAGCCTCGAAGCGCACCAGGTGGAGATCACCCTCGACCGGCCCTATGCGCCGTTCCTTGTCGCGCTGGCCGATTCGGCCGCCTTTATCCAGTCGCCGGGTTCCGCGCGCTCCGCATCGTTCGTCCCCATCGGCACCGGCGCCTACCGCTTCTCCAGCTGGTCGAAGGACCGCTCGCTGATCCTGACCCACCACGCCCAATACTGGGGTGGAAAGCCCGGCGTGGAAAAAGTGGTTTTCAAGGTCATGCCCGACCCGTTGGGACGGCTGCTGCAGATCCGCAACGGCAGCGCCGACATGACCGCCATCCAGTCGGGCAAGGAGTTCGAGGAGCTTTCCCTGCGCAGCGACATCCATATCCTGAGCAACCCTTCCATCTCCACCCACTATCTGGGCTTCAACACGCGCCGCAAACCCTTTGACCGCGTCGAGGTGCGCACCGCCTTCCAGCATGTCATCCCCAAGGGGAACATGGTCAAGAAGATATTCCAGAACCTGGCCCAGCCGGCATTCACCCCGCTGCCGCCGCCCATTTTCCCCAACCAGCAGGCCGAGCCGCGGGACCGCTTCAACCTGGAAACGGCCCGCTCCCTGCTGAAGGCGGCCGGGCTGCCCAAAGGGTTCAGCTGCACCCTCTACTACGCCGACGGCCAGCAGGGCATCCAGGAGATCGTCGACCTACTGGCGCTCATGGCGCGCAACATCCAGATCACCATCCGCAAGGTCAGGCTGCCTTTCCCCGAACTGGTGAAGGCCGCCAGCCGCGGCGAGCACGACATGCTGATCCTGGGCTGGTCTACCGGCCCCGATCCCGATTTTTTCCTCTACCCGCTGTTCACCTTTTCCCCCGGCAACCGCAACCGCTTTTTCTACGAGAACGCGGCGCTGACCCGCCTGCTCGAGCAGGGCCAGACCACGATGGACCCGCTCCGGCGCGAACGCATTTACCTCGACGCCCTGGACATACTGCGGCGGGACGTGCCCTGGATGCCGCTCTTCCATCTCATCGACAATCTGGCCTGCAGCCGCCGCATCGACGGCCTTTTCTTCACGCCGCTGGGGCAGGTCATTTTCCGTGAAGTCACCAAGGAGTCATCAAAATGAAAATAAAACGCCTCGGCCGGGCGCTGCCGGCCTTGTTGCTGCTGGCCTTGGCCTCGCCGCTGGCGGCCGTCCGCACGGTGCGCGGCGGCAGCACCCATGAACCCGTCAGCATGGATCCCGCCCGTGTCTGGGACGACACATCGTCTTTCTATGTCGCCAACATCTTCGACACCCTGGTGCGCCTCGACCCGCGCACGCTGGGGATCGAGCCGTCCCTGGCCACCCGCTGGGAGAACGGCGACAACGGCCGTTCCTGGACATTCCATCTGCGCCGCAACGTACGGTTTCATGACGGCACGACCTTCGATGCCGACGCCGTGGTGTTCAGCTTCCAGCGGCAAATGGACCCGGCCAATGCCCGGCGCAAGGAAGAATTCCCCCTGTTCCACGAGATTCTCAATTTCCTGAAAGAAGTGCGCAAGCTGGACGCTTACCAGGTGCGCTTCACCCTTTCCGAGCCTTTTTTCCCCTTCCTGCCCTCATTGACCGCCGATTGCGCCGCCATCGTCTCCCCCGCGGCCGTGAAAAAGTCCGGCGCCGCCTTCGCCCGCCGGCCGGTCGGCACCGGCCCCTTCAAGCTGCGATCATGGCAGAGGAACAAGCGCCTGGTGCTGGAGGCCAATCCGGACTACTGGCGCGGCCGGCCGGTCATCGACGAATTCATCGACATCATCGAGCCGCAGGCTGAACTGCTGGGAAAGCATTTCGAGGAGGGAAGGATCGACATGCTGTCGACCTACTCCATTTCCAAGATGGCCTCCTACCGCAAGCAGGACTGGGTGCACATCTGCTCCAAACCGCTGTTTTCGGTGACCTATCTCGTGCTCAACGCCGCCCGGCCGCTGCTGCGCAGCCGCAACCTGCGCCGGGCCCTGAGCCATGCCTGGGACCCGCGCGCCCTGAAGCTGGTCTTTCAGGACCACGTGCTGCCCATCCATTCGCTGCTGCCGCCCGGCCTGGCCGGCGACGGCGGCGCAGTTCCGCCCCTGGCTTTCTCCCTGGCCCGGGCCCGCGAGCTTCTGAAAAAGGAGGGCTGGAACGCGGAATCCCAGCTGGAAATGCTGGTGCGGCGCGATGAAGGGCTGTTCTTCCAGTTGCTCTCCATGTACGCCCGCAACCTGAAGCAGGTTGGCGTGAAGCTGAAGCTCACGCGCCTGGACCCGGAAGAGTATCTCCGCCGCGTCACCGCCGGCGATTACGACCTGGCCTACTCCAGCTGGATCGCCGATTTCCCCGACCCCGACAGCATGCTCTATCCGCTGCTGTCCGAGAAACTGCAGCTGCAGGGGTTCGCCACCGCCGCCAGCAGCGGCCGCAAGGACCTGCTGCAGCGCCTGATCGGCGCCCGCCGCGAAAGCGACGCGCAAAAGCGCCTGGCCGCCTACCGGGAGATCGACCGCGCCTTCGTCAGCGACGGCCTGATCCTGCCCATCTATCAGGCCAAGAGCATCATCCTCTTCAATCGGAAAATCGGCAGCATCCAGCCCAATTCCCTGGGCAAGCTCCTGCTCTTTGACCTGCAGGCGCCATGAAGATCCAGACCAAGCTCCTGCTCTCGCTGATCCTCATCGCCGTGTTCTCCATCGTCATCACCCTCAATTTCTCGATACTGTCCATCTCCAAACGCTACGAGAAAGCCGCCCGCGAAGAGGTCGCCGGCGCCCGCAAGGTCGCCGAGAACGTGTTCCTGGAAAACCTGGGCGATCTGATCCGCAAGGCGCTCTTTCTGTCGGAGCTGAAGGAGATCATCGAGAATACGGATAACCTGGACGAGCTGGCCATGGCGCTGGAATTCAAGAACTTTTTCTTTTCCAACACCAACATCAAGATCCTCGACCCGTCCAGCCGCATCGTGCTGACCCACGACAACTCGTCGTCCAGCACCATCTCGGCGGCCAACCAGGACAAGGTGGCATTCCTGAAAAGCCAGCGCGACCCGCTGATCCGCGAGGCCGGGGTCTTTCTCGTCGAAGGCAACCTGTGCCTCGCCGCGATTTCTCCCATCGTCGACCAGGAGACCTTCGGGCTCAAGGGCTTCACCATGCTGGAGATCCCCTTCAACCTGGAGTTCGCCGACCAGATCAAGGAAAAGAGCAAGGCGGAGATCATGCTCTACGTCCAGGAACAGCCCCTGGCCTCCACCCTGACCGACGGCGACGGCAACATGGTCTTTCCCGCCCCCGCCCACATCCGCTCCAGGGAGGTGGTGCGCTTCCTGCCGGGCGGCGACCGCCATCTGATCGAATCGTTCATCGTCGAGGATTTCAACAAGAAGCCGGTGGGCGAGATGTTCGTCAGCGTCAACATCGAGAACATCATGGCCGCCAAACAGGTCAGCATCACCAGCCTTTTGTACCTGTCGCTGCTGATCGGCCTGATCGTCATCCTGACCAGCGTCCTGCTGGGCCGCCGGCTCACGTCGCCCATCGGCAAGCTGGCCCGCGGCGCCGAGGCCATCGCCGCCGGCAACTACGACGTGCACATGCAGATCGATTCCCGCGACGAGATCGGCGAGCTGGCCGGCGCCTTCAACAAGATGTCGGACTCGATCAAGGCCCAGCGCGACGAGATCCGCGAGCTGCAGCAGTTCTTCGAGAGCATCGTCGAGCACTCGCCCTCGGCCATCATCATCGGCAACGAGAACGCCGAAGTGATCGCCATGAACCCGGCGGCCGAACAGCTGCTGGAACGCCCGCTCAGCGAACTCAAGAACCAACCGCTGTTCGAGATGCTGCCGGCCTTCACGCCGCTGAAGGAGGACTATCTCAAGGTGCTGCTGTCCGGTGATCCCTGCTTTCACGAGAATTATTCGCTGGTCCACGAACAGGAAGGAGAAAAGACCCTGCGCCTGATCCTGTACAAGATCCCCCTGCCCGGGACGCCGGCCGAGGTCCTGCAGATCGAGGACATCAGCGAGAAATTCGAGCTCGAAGAGAAGCTGGTCCACGCCCAGAAACTCGGCACGCTCGGCGAGCTCCTCAGCCGCTTCACCCACGAGTTCAACAACCTGATGACCAGCCTGCTGGGCCACCTGACCCTGCTCAAGCGCGAGGCCGGCGAGGAGAACCCCCTGGCCAAGCGCACGCAGCTGATCGAGGACGTGGCCCTGCGCGCCCACCACCTGGGCAAGGACATCCTGGATTTTTCCCGCAAGGAGAAGCTGAAAAAGGAAATCCTGAACGTCCACGACGCCATCGACACCGTGCTCAACCTGCTGGGCAGGACCGTCCTCAAGCGCATCCAGGTCGAGAACAAGTTCACGGGCAGCGACCTGACCGTGCTGATGAACAAGGAAAAATTCCTGCTGGCGCTGTTCAACATCCTGATCAACGCCAAGGACGCCATCCTGGCGGCGGAACGCGAGAAAGGGCTGATTTGCATCAGCGTCGACCGCATCTTCGTCCCGCGGGCGCAGCAGAATTTCGTGCGCATCCGCATCAGCGACAACGGCGACGGTATCGACGAAAAGATCATCAACAAGATCTTCGAGCCCTATTTCACCACCAAGGGGGAGAAGGGGACCGGGCTGGGGCTGACCACGGTCAAGGAGATCGTCGAGGAGAACACCGGCTGGATCGAGGTCGACGCCAAAAAGGGCGGCGGCTCCGCATTCAGCCTGCTGCTGCCCGAATACGTCCTGGAAACGCGTTGAAGCGTTAAAGAGTTCAAGAGTTAAAGAGTTGAAGAGTTAAGATAAGATCACTTCCGGGGCTGTTAACCCGTCAACCCTTTTACCCATCTACCCGTCAACCCTTTTACCCATCTACCCGTCAACTCGTCCAGTTATTGAACTCGTTTCGCGGTTAGGACCCGCCCCGGCAGTTGACATCCGGAGGGGAAACGATTACCATGGCCAGGAGATGAAAGGCTGGAAAAGTTTGCTTTTTACCCTTCTGTCGGCGTTTTTTGTCTGGCTGTTCCTGCGCCGCGTCGACCTCGCCGGCATGGGCGCCGTCTGGGGGTCCATGCATTGGAGCTATCCGCTGTTTTTCCTTTTGCTGATGCTGCCGCAGTACGCGCTGCGGGCGCTGCGCTGGGGAGTGCTGCTGAAGCCCTTCAAACCCGGCGTCCCCTTCCGCAGCCTGTGGAATTACTCGCTGATCGGCTTCATGATCTCCTACCTGCTGCCGGGGCGGCTGGGCGAGATCATCCGGCCGGTGCTGCTGGCCGAGAAGGAGGGCATGAAAAAAAGCCAGACCATCGCCACCATCGTCAATGAGCGGCTGTTCGACCTGCTCACGATCCTGGTCATGTTCACCTTCTACCTCGCCGTGGCCCGGAATGCGGCTTCGCCGGTGCTGAGCCGGCTGCGGACGGTGGCCCTGCTGCTGCTGCCGCTGGTCATCCTGGTTTTCTTTTTCATCCTCCTGGCCAACCACCCGCGCGTTTTCCCCTGGACCGAGCATCTGGTGCGCGGCCTGTTCCGGCTCCTGCCGCGGCGCTGGCGCGAGCAGGCGGTCGGCTTCGCCCTGCACTTCATCAGGGCGCTGCGCCTGGACCTGGGCGGGCGGGGCATGGCGGCGGTGGCCTTCCTTTCGCTGCTGCACTGGGCCGTGATCCTCTTCTCCTATTGGCTGCTGCTGCGGGGCTTCGGCATCCATCCCGGCCTGATGCCGGTCGTGCCCTTCCTGGCCGTGGTTTTCGTTTCGGCCGCCGTGCCCACGCCGGGCATGGCCGGCAGCCTGGACCTGGCGGCGGCCTACGCCCTGACGGGGCTGTTCGCGGTTCCCGAAAAAACCGCGGCGGCCTTCACCATCCTGTTCCATTCCCTGATCCTGATCGTGCCCATCGCCCTGGGTCTTGTTGCCCTATGGCACGAGGGATTGAGCATCCGCTCGCTCGGCCGCCTGCGAGGTAAGGATGAACTGCCCGCAATGCGCTGAGATCGCCGACCGGGTGATCGAAACCCGCGAGAGCAAGGACGGCATGTATATCCGCCGCCGCCGCGAGTGCCTGCACTGCGGCAAGCGCTTCACCACGTACGAAAAGATCGAGGACGTGCCGCTGATGGTGGTCAAGAAGGACGGCCGTCGCGAGCCGTTCGACATGGACAAGATCCGCAAGGGGCTGTACCGCGCCCTGGAAAAGCGGCCGGTGCAGACCAAGCAGATCGAACAGCTGGCGCGGCAGGTCGAGGAATTTTTCTCCCGCTCCGACCGCGAGGTGCCCACCTCCAAGATCGGCGGCATGATCATGGAAAAACTGAAGAAGCTGGACAAGGTGGCCTACGTGCGCTTCGCCTCGGTGTACCTGGAATTCAAGAGCCTGGAAGAGTTCCTCGCGGAACTGCAGGGCCTCTTGAAAAAGGAGGAATGAGATGGGCAAGAAGAATTTCCCATATTTCGAGGTCGAGATCAGCAAGAATTATCCCTCGGGCATCAGCACGCACACCGACTGGAAGCCCAGCACCAATATCATCGAAACGCGCGACTCCCTGATCATCGAAATGGAACTGCCGGGGGTGGCCAAGGATGACATCGCCATCACCATGGTCAACAACCAGGAGCTGATCATCAAGGGGTTCAAGAAGCAGCCGCGCCTGGAGCCCGTGACCTATTACCTGTTCGAGAGGGAATTCGGCGCCTTCTTCAAGAAGATCGTCATCGATTTCCCCCTGGAGACGAGCACGGTGCGGTCGCTGATGGAGAACGGCGTACTGACCATCGAGGTGCGCAAGCGCATCGAATCCAAGATCGCCGTGGAGATCAGGTAGGGAGCGCACCATGGCCGAAGAAAAAAACCACAGCAGCGGCGGCGAAAAAGAAGAGAAGCAGGACAAGATCAAGATCCCGGAGAACCTGCCGGTGCTGGTCCTGCGCGACATCGTGGTCTTCCCCTACATGATCGTCCCGCTGTATGTCGGCCGGCCCAAGTCCAAGAAAGCCGTCGACGCCGCCCTCAACGGCGACCGCCTGATCCTGCTGCTCACCCAGAAGGACATGAACGTCGAGGACCCCGGCCAGGACCAGCTGTTCGCTTTCGGCACCGTGGCCCTGATCGTGCGCATGCTCAAGCTCCCCGACGGCCGCATGCGCGTGCTGGTGCAGGGCATCTCGCGGGCGCGCCTGCGGGCGCTGCACGACGACGGCAAGGCGCTGCAGGCCGAGGCCACGGTGGTGGAAGACCAGGAACCGGCCGAACTGGCCCTTGAGAACAAGGCCCTGATCAAGAACGTGCGCCAGAAATTCGAGCAGGCCGGCAAGCTGGGCAAGCCGATCTCCAACGAGATCATGGTCATCGCCGAGAACATCGAGGAGCCCGGCAAGCTGGCCGACATCATCGCCTCCAACCTGGAGCTGAAGATCGAGGACTCGCAGTCCATTTTGGAGGAGGTGGACTCGCTGCGGCGGCTGGGCCGCGTCCACGACTTCCTGAACTACGAGATCGAGATGCTGAACATGCAGAACCAGATCAATCTCAAGGCCCAGGGGGAGATGGACAAGAACCAGAAGGAATATTTCCTGCGCCAGCAGATGAAGGCCATCCGCAAGGAGTTGGGCGAGGATTCCGAGATCATGGAGGAGGTCAACGCCTACCTCAAGAAACTGGAGGAAGCGCGCATGCCGCAGGCGGCGCGCAAGGAGACCGAAAAGAACATCGAGCGCCTGAGAAAGATGCACCCCGAGTCGGCCGAGAGCTCGGTGATCCGCACCTATCTCGACTGGATGTTCGAGCTGCCCTGGGACACCGCCACCCGGGACAACCTGAACCTCAAGCGGGCGCGGACCATTCTCAACCAGGACCACTACGGGCTGGAGAAGGTCAAGGAGCGCATCCTGGAATACCTGAGCGTGCGCAAGCTGACCAGCAAGGCCCAGGGCCCGATCCTCTGCTTCGTCGGGCCGCCGGGGGTGGGCAAGACCTCGCTGGGCAAATCGATCGCCCGCGCCCTGAACAAGAAATTCGTGCGCATCTCGCTGGGCGGCGTGCGCGACGAGGCCGAGATCCGCGGCCATCGCCGCACCTACGTCGGCGCCCTGCCCGGCAAGATCATCCAGGAACTGAAGAACGCCGGCAGCCGCAACCCGGTGTTCATGATGGACGAAGTGGACAAGATCGGCATGGATTTCCGCGGCGACCCGTCGTCGGCCCTGCTGGAAGTCCTCGATCCCGAGCAGAACAACTCCTTCACCGACCACTACCTGGGCGTCCCCTTCGACCTCTCCAGCGTGCTGTTCATCACCACCGCCAATCTGCTGGAACCGATCCAGCCCGCCTTCCGCGACCGCATGGAGGTCATCGAGATCCACGGCTACAACGAGGAAGAGAAGATCGAGATCGCCCGCCGCCACCTGATCCCGCGCCAGGTCGAGGCCAACGGCCTCAATGCACGCCTGATCGATTTCACGCCGGGGGCGCTGAAGAACATCATCGCCCTGTACACCCGCGAGGCGGGCGTGCGCAACCTGGAGCGCGAGATCGGCGGCATCTGCAGGAAAGTGGCCCACAAGGTGGCCATGGGCGACCGCAAGCTCACCAAGATCACCTCGCGCAACCTGGAAAAATACGCCGGCGTGCCCAAGCTGTTCCGCGACCAGCTGCTGGAGGAGAACGCGGTGGGCGTGGCCACCGGCATGGCCTGGACCCCATACGGCGGCGACATCCTGTTCATCGAGGTGCGCCTCATCCCCGGCAAGGGGACGCTCATCCTGACCGGCTCGCTGGGCGATGTCATGAAGGAGTCGGCCAGCGCCGCCCTGAGCCTGATCAAGGCCTCCTCCGGCGACCTGCGGCTGGCCATCGAAAAATTCGAGAAGAACGACATCCATATCCACATCCCCGAGGGCGGCATCCCCAAGGACGGCCCCTCGGCCGGCATCACCCTGGCCACGGCGCTCATCTCGGCCTTCACCGGCACGGCGGTCAGGCGCGAGATCGCCATGACCGGCGAGATCACCCTGCGCGGCAAGATCCTGCCCGTGGGCGGCATCAAGGAAAAGGTGCTGGCGGCGCGCCGCGCCGGCATCCGCACCATCATCCTTCCCGAGAAAAACAAGAAGGACCTGAGCGAGCTCAAGCCGGGCCATCTCCAGGGCATGACCTTCCTCTTCGTCCGCGAGTTCAAGGAAGCGGTGAACGCCGCCCTGGTGGAAAAGCTCTTCTGATGGACGAGCCGGGGTTCGTCGCCTTCCTGCAGAGGAAATTCCCGTTCCGCTTCGGCCTGGGCATCGGCGACGACGCCTCGATCGTCCGCCGCGGGCGGTCCTTTCAGCTGATCTCGACCGACCTGCTGCTCGAGGACGTGCACTTCCGCCGTGCCGACGCCCCCCTGGACGTGCTGGCCGAAAAGGCCCTGGCGGTGAACGTTTCCGACATCGCCGCCATGGGCGGCCGGCCGCAGTATTTCTACCTGGACCTGGGTTTCCCCGCTTGCCTGTCCACGGCCGACCTGCGCCGCTTCTTTGCCGGCCTCGCCCGTGCCGGCCGGCGCTGGGGGGTGGAGCTGGCCGGCGGCGACTTCTCCCGGGCCGACAAGCTGCTCATCGCCGTCACCATCGTCGGCGAGAGCGCCCGGCCGCTGCGGCGCAACGGTGCCCGGCCCGGCGACCTGCTGGGCATCACCGGGGCGACCGGGGGCTCGGCACTGGGCCTGCGGCTGCTGCTGGCGGGAGAGAAGCGCTCGCGCTTCATCCGCCTGCACCAGCGCCCGAGTCCGCAAATCGCCAAGGGGCTGGTGCTCTCGCGCTTCGCCCATGCCATGATCGACATTTCCGACGGCCTGCTGCTGGACCTTTCGCGCCTGCTGCGGGCTTCGAACGCGGGGGCGGTGATCGACTATGAAGCCATCCCGGTGACCGCCGGCTTCCGCCGGGATTGCCGGCGCCTGGGGCTGGACGAGAAGGAGCTGGTTCTTTCCGGGGGCGAGGATTACGAGCTGCTGTTCACCGTTTCCCCGCGGCGGGAAAAATCCCTGCGCCGCACGGGGACGGGCTACCATATCATCGGCCGCATCAGCCGGGGGCGCCGCCTGCGGGTGCGTGAAAACGGCCGGGAACTGCCTCCGGGCAATCTCGGCTTCGACCATTTTGCCGCGGCTGCCGGCACGGGGGAGAAGGCATGAAGATCATCAAGAAAAGTTCCTACCGGCCGGAGCCGCACGCCTGCGTCGTCATCCCGGTCTTCAAGGGCATGGACCTCGCCGGCCTCTGGCGCGAATTTCCCGCCCTGGAGTTCCCCGCCCGGCAAAAGCAGCTGAAGGGAGAGATCGGCGAAGTTCTGGCCTGCCATGCGCTGGAGGAACAGCGCCTGTTCCTGCTCGTGGGCGCCGGCAGCGCCGGCTCGCCCGCCGACGCCCGCAAGTGGGCCTGCCGCGCCATGGCGCTGCTGCGCGACCACCGCGTCGGCAGGGCCTGGATCCGCCTGGCCGGCCCCTGCCCGCCCGATTACCTGCGCGACCTGGTCGACCACCTGCACCTGAACAACTACCGCTTCGACCGCTACCGCAAAAAGAAGCAGAAGGCCGTCGAACGCATTTTCCTGGCATTGGGGACCGCCGCCGCGGTCCCTGGGGATGGCCGGCGGACGGCGGCCGCGCCGAAGCGCCTCGCCCTCAACGCCCCGGAATTGCGGGCGCGGGAAGCCGTCCTTGAGGAGGTGGAGCGCGTCCGCGACCTGGTCAACGAGATCCCGGCCCGGGTCACACCCGACTCCCTGGCCGCCGCCTTCGCCGAGAGCGCCCGCCGCCATGGACTGGAACTGGAGGCCTGGCGACGCCGGCAGCTGGAGGAGAACCGCCTGAACGGCCTGCTGGCCGTGGGCGCTTCCTCGTGCTGCGAGCCGGCGCTCCTGATTCTCACCTACCATCCCGCATCGTTCCGCCGCTCCGTGACCCTGGTGGGCAAGGGGATCACCTTCGACGCCGGCGGCCTGAACCTCAAGCCCGGCAACAGCATGGAGGAGATGAAGAGCGACATGGCCGGGGCGGCCGCGGTCCTGGGCGTGATGAACGCCGTCGCCCGGCTGAAGCTGCCGCTGCGGGTGACCGCCCTGGCGCCGCTGGCGGAAAACCTGCCCGGACGCCGCGCCTACAAGCCCGGCGACATCATCACCTTCGCCAACGGCAAGACGGTGGAGATCGCCAATACCGACGCCGAGGGCCGCCTGATCCTGGCCGACGCCCTGATCGTCGCCGCCCGGCGCAAGCCCGACATGATCATCGAGCTGTCCACGCTGACCGGCGCCATCGTCACCGCCCTGGGCGACTCCTATGCCGGCCTCTTCTGCCGCAACCGCCGGCTGAGCGCCGGGCTGCTGCAGGCCGGCGCGGCCAGCGGCGAGTTCCTTTGGGAAATGCCGCTGCCGGAGGAATACCGCGAGAGCATCGTCTCGA
Source organism: Candidatus Aminicenantes bacterium UBA2199 (assembly GCA_002327965.1). GTDB lineage: Bacteria > Acidobacteriota > Aminicenantia > UBA2199 > UBA2199 > UBA2199. The sequence continues at coordinate 34,108 of DCVB01000038.1, forward strand.
AGATCGCCGACTTGAAGAACGCCAACTACGGCGGCGGTTCCCCGGTCAAGGCCGCCCTTTTCCTGGCCGAATTCGCCGGCAGGGCGCCGTTCGCCCACATCGACATCGCCGGCACGGCCTTCCTGAGCAAGCCGAATTCGCGCCTGGCGGCCGAGGGCGCGACCGGCTTTGGCGTGCGCCTGCTGGTGGAGTTCCTGAAGAACCTGGGGTCGTAGGGGCGGGGTCATCCCGCCCCTCTCGTGGATTGCAATTCAACCATGGGCGCGACGACCGCGCCCCTACCCTTGCATATTCATCCGCCTTTTGTTATTAATTTGGCCGGATAAGGAGGGGACAATGACCGAACTGTTCAGCGTCCATTCCCTGGTACGCGGCTTTACCTACGAGGGGACGACCTACGAGGAGGTCCGGGTCACCTGGTTTGTGGTCGGCCGCCAGGTTCCCCTGCTGCCTTATGAAAGCGCCATCATGGACTACGGGCAGTTGGAGGAAAAGGACCGCGCTTTTCCCGAGGAGTACGTCAACGAGCAGTTCAGCCGCCAGGAAGCCGAGGCCCTGAAAGCCCACCTCGCCCGCCGGCCGGAAGTCACGACCGCCATCGAGGCCATCGAGCTCCCGGTCATGGCCAACGCCAGCGGCTGCCGGCGTCTGCCCCGCGGCAACGGCAACGATTTCCTCGGGCTGTTCAAGGAAAAGGGCTATTCCCTGCCCTTCAAGGTCGAGGGCTACTTCAGCGTGCGCTTTGCCGAAGCCCGGGTCCAGGGCGACGACGGCCAGACGGTGGTGGTCAGGAGACCGGACAAGAAATAAGTCGGGTCATCGTAATTCGTAAGTCGTGATTCGTGATTCGCAAGAAGGACGGCGATCCAGCGATAATTTCCGCCTACAAATCAGGATTCTCGAATTACGAATCACAGATCACGAACTACGAAAGGCCGTCTACGTTCCGATTGACAAATATCTGAATTGATACTATATAAGTGGGGAACATGGAACGATTCGTCGAAGTGAACCTCGTCGGCCTGATCATGGACCAGGTGTCCAAGTCACCGGTCATGGTGCTCAAGGCGCTCGACGAGAAGAAGGTCATCCCCATCTGGATCGGCATGAGCGAGGCCAATGCCATCGCCATGGAACTGGAGAACGTCTGCTCGCCCCGACCCATGACCCACGACCTGATGCGGAACATCATGCATGACCTGGAAGCCATCCTGGCCAAGGTGATCATCACCGGCATCGTCGAGAACACCTACTACGCCGAGTTGCACATCGAGAAGGACGGCCTGGAAAAGGTCATCGACTGCCGGCCCTCGGACGCCGTGGCGCTGGCGCTGAAGAACCGCGCCAAGATCTACGTTTCGCGGCAGGTGCTCGAGACATCGGTGCTGGCCGACGTTTTCAGCAACTTCCTGGGCGGGGAGGATCGGATCGACCGCTGGTTCGATTCCCTGTCGGACGACGATTTCGGCGAGATCGAGCAATAAGCTGCGTGATTCGTTAATCGTGATTCGTGATTTGAAAGAAAGAAATCCCCATTATTGCGGGTCTCAGGAAATTCGCCTTAGTCTTTAATTGAACCTTTTCACGTCTTTTTCCAGCGAATCACGAATCACGAATCACGGCTTACGATAGTTCATCGAATTCTGTCTTGGACCTCTGCCACAGCTCTTCCATCTCCCCCAGGGAGGCCGAGGCGATATCCCTGCCCTGTTTGCGCAGCACGGCTTCGATGAAGCGGAAGCGGCGGGTGAACTTGCGGTTGGTGCGGGCCAGGGCGAACTCGGGGTTGATCTCCAGCAGACGGGCCACATTGGCCACGGCGAACAGCAGGTCGCCGATCTCGTTCTCAGCCTGCTGCCGGCGGCCGGCGGCGATCTCGGCGCGCAGCTCGGCGGTCTCCTCGACGACCTTTTCCAGCGCCTGGGATGCATCCCCCCAATCGAAACCGACCCCCGAGGCCTGGGAAGCGACGCGCTTGGCCAGCAGCAGGGAGGGCATGGAGGCCGGGTAATCGGAGATGACGCTGGACTTGTTCTTCTCGACGATCTTGATCTGTTCCCAGTTGGCCTTGACCTCGCCGGCGCCCGACACCCGGACCTGGCCGAAGATATGGGGGTGGCGGCGCACCAGCTTGTCACAGATGCCCTCAATGACCTCGGCGATGGAGAACCTGCCCTGCTCGGCGGCCATCTGGGCCAGGAACACGATCTGCAGCAACAGGTCGCCCAGTTCCTCGCGCATGGCACCGGGATCATCGCCGTCGATGGCCTCGATCAGCTCGTGGGCCTCTTCCAGCACATACTCCTTCAGCGAGGCCGGGGTCTGCTGCAGGTCCCAGGGGCAACCGCGGCGCGGGTGGCGCAGCTTTTTCATGATCGCGAGCAAACGGCTGAATTCTTTCATGGCAACGCCGCCTCCCGGCGGCTTGGGAAGAATATCATAACGCGGTTGGCCGCGGGTGGCAAGGGGCGGCCCCGTCGGCGCGGGGCGGGGCGGCCTCCCGGTCCGAAGGGACCGGGACGTCGGGCACCGGAAAGCCCCTCCAACCGTCTGCGCGGGGCGGTTGACTTTGAACACGGGCAAGGCTTGTGATATAGTTATCGGCATGGGACAAGGGACTGCATACCCGGAACAGAGGGACATTCGCGCCATCGTGGTCCTGCTGGCGACCCAGGGCATGATCCGCCTGGGCGAAATCCCCGATCCCCTGAGCGGCAAAGCCGCACTGGACGCCGAGGGAGCGCGTTTCTACATCGACCTGCTCCAGGAACTGCGGCGCAAGACGGAGAACAACCTTTCCTCCGAGGAAAGCACGTTCCTGGGCGAGGTCCTGGCCAACATGCAGCAGGTATTCGACAAAAAAAAGGGAGCCCATGGCTAAGCGAATTTTCTGGACGGCCGCCGGTTTTTTCCTGCTGGCCTCCCTGGCCCCGGCCGCGGCCAACCCCTGGGGCGACCTGAAAAAGATTTATTTTTACGAGGCCAGCGGCAACCTGGCCGAGGCACGGGGCAGCCTGGAGCGTCTGGACACCGAAGCCCTGACCCCGAATGACAAGATCGAACTGGTCAAAAAGCTGGTCGAGCTGGGAGACCGCCACCTGCAACAGAAGAACGATTCCCTCGCCGAGGCGTTCTACCGCCAGGCCCTGAAAATCTCTCCGCTGGACGTCTGGCCGGTGTACAACAAGCTGGAGAGGATCCATCGGCGCAACGGCGGGTTCTTCTGGAAATTTTCCGATCTCGGGCGGCAGTTCGCCCTGGTGACGCGCGGATTCAACTCTTCCGTTCTCCTGCTGGGCGGGCTCTTCAGCGTGCTGATGTTCTCGGGGCTGCTGCTCTTCTTCATGGTGACCGTTGCCCTGGCCATCCGCTACTTCAAGCTGTCCGCCCACGATTTCATCCTGGAGGGCCAGAACCGCTTCAGCATGCTGAAACTGCTGCTGCTGGTCCTGCTGCTTTTCTGGCCGCTGCTGATCACCGGCGGCTGGGCGCTCTACCCCTTTCTGCTCTGCGGCATCCTCTGGAGCTACTTCAACCATGACGAGCGCGTCCTGGTCAAGCGCATCCAGGTCCTGCTGCTGGCGCTGACCCTGCTCCACGGCCTCGGCCAGTACCTGGAGAAGAGCATGCTCAGCCCCGGTTTCCAGACCCTGCAGCAGGTCTATGCCGGCCGGCTCTACCCCGCCGACGCCTACCACCGTTTCGACAACGAAATGAAGGTCATGCAGGCCTATGCCTACTACCACGACGGTCAGCCCGATGTCGCCATGGACATCCTGCTGGATACGGGAAGCGGCTACGGCACCCAGTTGAAATACAATCTGCTGGGCGACATCCATTACGAGAAGGGCCACATCGCCCAAAGCATCCAGTTCTACCGCCAGTCGCTCAGCCTGAACGACCGCAACCCGGTGACGCTGACGAATTTCACCCTCACGCTGTTGAAGAACAACGACCCGGACCTGTTTCTCTTTTACAGCAAGAACTATCCGCAGCTCAGTGGCATCAAGGACAAGGTCGCCGCCTTGCAGAAGGCGCGCCTGCCGGAAAGGATCCTCTGGCAGCGGCTGCTGAACTTCTCCTGGAAACGCTTTCACCCCTGGCACTTCCTGGAGGTCGTCGCCGGCGAATTCCTGCGCTTTCCGGTGCTGCTGGCCCTGCTGGCCATGGCGGCCTACATCGTCCTGCTGCGCCGCTTCGTTCCCTCACTGGGACAAAGCATTTTCTGCAGCAAGTGCGCCAAGATCATCCGCAAAATGTCGATCGAACAGGCGCAGTCGCACGCCCTGTGCGAGGAATGCTACCAGCTGTTCCTGATCAAGGACCCCATTTTCCTGGAAGCGAAGCTGCTAAAGGAAAAGGAGATCGGCCGCCAGGCGGGCCGCAAGCATCTGCTGCAGCTGGCCCTGTCGTTGGTCGTGCCGGGCTTCATCCTGGATTTCCGCGGCCGGGGCAAGCTCTTCGCGTCGCTTTTTTTTCTGTTCTCCGTGGTCTTCGGGCTGTTCCTGGTCAACACCATGAACTTCAAGGGCGTGTTCGGCGTGGCGCCGATGTTCCTGAACCTCATCGGCCTCGTTGCCGTCGCCCTGTACCTGGTGATCACCATGATTTCCCTGAGGGGGGCCAGCGATGGCTTTTAAAGGAACGCTGCGCGAATTCAAGGTGCCGGACATCCTGCAGCTGATCTCGCTGCAGAAGAAAACCGGCATTCTGACCTTCAACAGCCAGGAGGGCTTCATCACCATCATCTTCGAGGACGGCTTCATCATCGGCATCGATGCCTTCCCCAAGAAGCTGGAGATGCGCGTCGGCAACGTCTTCGTCAAGCAGGAGATCATCAGCGAGGAGATGCTGCAGCGGGCGCTGGCCATCCAGAAGCGCACCAGCCAGAAGGTCGGCGAGATACTGATCGGCATGGGCCTGATCGACGAAAAAATCATCCCCGAGGTGCTCAAGATCCAGGCCACGCAGATCGTGCTGTCATTGTTCAACTGGAAGAAGGGCGAGTACAATTTCAAGGTCCTGGACTTCGTCGACAAGGAACTGCGGATGTTCACCCCCATCGCCGTGGACAACCTGATCATGGAAGGCGTGCAAATGCTCGACGAGTGGCCGCTGATCAAGAAGGCCATCCCCTCCGAAGACATCGTTTTCGAACCGGTGTACCTGGGCAGCAAGAAGATCTCGATGGTCTCGGAGTACGATGACGAGAGGCCGCCCAAGGACGCCGACACCCTGCACCTGACCGAGAACGAGGTCAACCTGCTCAAGCACATCAATGGCCGCAACACGGTCAAGGACATCGTGGAGCTGGGACAGTTCACCGAGTACAAGATCTACAAGACCCTGTTCAACCTCTTCAACAAGGGGTTGATGAAGAAGAAGGAAAAGACCGAGCTCCAGGAGATCCAGGAAAGAAAGGTCTTCGAGGACCTGGAGCACGACAATGCCCGCAAGCTCAGCTTGCTGGGCAAGTGCCTGATGACGGCGCTGGCCATGATCCTGCTGCTGACATTCCTCACGCCGCTGCGTCCCTTCAACGAAAAAAAGATGCTGCTGAAGGCGCCGCTTTACCGCGACCACCTGCCGATCTCCCTGCCCGCGCGCTGAACGATGAGATTGCGCACCCGCCTGGAGAGGCTTTCCGGCCCCAGCGCCGTGGCCATCGGCAACTTCGACGGTTTTCACGCCGGCCACCGCCGCATCATCGACACCCTGGCCGCCGAGGCCGGGCGCCACCGGCTCCTTGCCGTGGCACTCACCTTCCACCCCCACCCGCGCATTTTTTTCGGCCAGCCTGTCCGCCTGATCCATACCGATGCCCAGCGCCTGGAAAACCTGAAACGCCAGGCGCTCGACCGCCTGTTTTTCATCCATTTCTCCGTCCTGGCCTCCATCCCGGCCGCCGTGTTCGTGAACGATGTCCTGCTCGGGCGGCTGCAAGCGCGGCGGCTGGTCGTGGGCGGCGATTTCCGTTTCGGGTGCGGCCGCGAGGGCGACCTGGCCCTGCTGCAGCGCGAGGCGGCCGGCCGCTGCGCCGTCATCCGCGCCCCCGATGTCGAGATCGACGGCCAGAGGGTGGCCAGTTCCCTGATCCGCAGGCAATTGACGGCCGGCGATGTCGCCGCCGCCGGACGCATGCTGGAAAGGCCCTATGCGATCGACGGGGTCGTGGTGCGCGGGGCCGGTCGCGGCACGGAACTCGGATTTCCGACCATGAACATCGCCAGCGACAACGATATCCTTCCCCCGGGCGTGTTCCACACCGAACTGGAGTTCGCCAGCTCCGCCGGTGTCCCCGGGCCCCCTGCCGGCGCCTCAGCGGGGCGGGGCGACCGCCGCCTGGTCTCGGCGACGTTCATCGGCCGCGCCCCGGCTTTCACCGATCCCAGGCGCCCTTTGCGCGTGGAAACCCACGTGCCCGGTTTTCAGGGGCGGGTCTACGGCAGGAAAGTGCGCCTGCATTTCATCACCAGGATACGCGAGGAGCGAAAATTCCCCGGGCCGGCCGAGCTGGTCGAACAGATCCGCCGCGACATCGCCGCCCTGGGCATTTGACAAGCCAGGGCTTTTTTGTTACAGTTTTCCCAAGCCTTTCCCAAGTCCGAACCAGGAGTCACCACCATGAATCACGAACGAGCGGATAGTGAAAATAGGCCCGTTCCGCCTGGCCCTGAAGCCGGCGACCCGGCCGCCGGCGATGCCGCCGACAATCCGCTGATCCGGCGTTTCCAGGTCTCCATGCCCGCCGACGAGATGGCCCGTGAGATCGATCGCCTGGCCGAGGAAACCAGCCATAAAATCAAGATGCCCGGCTTCCGCCAGGGCAAGGTCCCGGTCGATGTGGTCAAGAAAGTGCATCAGCAGGCCCTGCGCGACGAGATCATCCAGAAGTCGGTCGGCAAGCTGGCTTTCGCCCACATCGAGCGGGAGCGGATGGCCATCGCCGGCGAACCGTACGTGGAAAAGCTGGACGACCTCGGCAGGGACGGCTTCCAGGCCGACATCGCCGTAGAGATCCTTCCTCAGGTTGAACTGCCCGATTTGGGCCGGCTGCAGGTCGAGATTCCCGCCGCCGCCCTGAAAGAGGAGGTTTTTGACGAGCCCCGACAGATCGAGCGCGTGCTGGAGGCCAACAAGCGGTCACTGCCGGTTCAGGATCGACCCATCGCTGCCGGCGACCTGGTGCTGCTGACGGTACAGTCGACCGAAACGGCCAGCACGCGCAAATGGCCTCGCCAGGAAACCTACTTCATGATGAACGAGGAGAACACCGCGGAGATCGCCGGCCTGTTCGCCGCGCTGCTGGGGAAAAAGCCCGCCGAGACGTTCAGCCTGAAGGCGACCTATCCCGCCGACGCGGTCAAGAAGGCGTGGGCCGGGAAGGAGATCGAGCACCAGGTGGCGATCAAGGCCGTGTACGAAATGAAAAAACCCGAGCTGGACGAGGAATTCCTCAAGTCCCTGGGGCTGAAGAGTGCCGAGGAATTCAAAATCAAGCTGCAGGAAGAGTTCCGGCATCACCAGGAGCACCGGCGGCAGGAAGCGGTCATGGCAGGCATCTTTGAAACACTGCTCTCCGAGTGCCGTTTCCCGGTGCCGCGCTCGTTGCAGGAGCAGGAAGCGGCCCGGCGCCTGAGCGAGAACCGCCAGCCGCTGCGTTTCAAGGACGATGAGGAAAAGGCCAAGTTCAAGGAACAGCTCTTCGCCCAGGCGGAAAAATCCATCCGCCTGTCACTGATCCTGGACAAGGTGCGCGATGAATTCCAGATCCATGTCGGGGACGCCGACCTGGAAAAAGAGTATGCCCACCTGGCGCAACACCACCAGGTCAGCGAAAAGGAGATCCGCAAGTACTACAGCGAGGAAAAAAAGGCGGCCGAGCTCAAGGATCACCTGCTGCAGGGCAAGGTCAACGAATTCCTCAGGGAAAAAATCAAGGTCAAAGAGGTATAACATGCCGCTCATTCCCATGGTCATCGAACAGGCCGGCAACGTCGAACGGGCCTACGACATCTATTCCCGGCTGCTGAAGGACTCGGTCATCTTCCTCGGCTCGCCGATCGACGACAACGTGGCCAACGTCACCATCGCCCAACTGCTGTTCCTCGAGGCCGAGGACCCGGAAAAGGACGTCTCCATCTACATCAACTCTCCCGGCGGCATCATCAGCGCCGGCATGGCCATCTACGACACCATGCGCTTCATCAAGAACGACGTGGTCACCATCTGCATCGGCCAGGCCGCATCCATGGCCGCCATCCTGCTGGCCGCCGGCAGCAAGGGCAAGCGCTTCGCCCTGCCCAACTCCAAGGTCATCATCCACCAGCCGCTGGGCGGCTTCGAGGGCCAGGCCACCGACATCTTGATCCAAGCCGAAGAGATGCGCAGAGTCAAAGAGAAGACGGTCGAGATCCTCGCCCTGCACACCGGGCAGAAAACGGAGAAGGTCGCCCAGGATATCGAGCGCGACTATATCATGTCACCGGAGGAGGCCCGGAAGTACGGCATCATCGACTCGGTGATCGCTGATCGCAAGCAGGAAAAGAAAGGCGGCAAATGAAGGAAGAAAAGGAAGCCCGCTGCAGCTTTTGCGGCATCCCCCAGTCGCGGGCGGTCAAGCTGATCGCCGGCCCCGGGGTCTATATCTGCGATGAGTGCACCAAGACGGCCTACAACCTGATCTTCAGCGGCAACGAGGCAACCAAACCCGCCTCCAGCGCCAGGAAGCTGAAGCTGCTCACCCCGGTTGATATCAAGGGCAAGCTCGACGAATACATCATTTCGCAGGACGCGGCCAAGAAAAAGCTGGCCGTGGCCGTCTACAACCATTACAAGCGCATCCAGCACGGCCAGAATCTGGCCAACAAGATCGAAATCCGCAAGAGCAACGTCCTGCTGATCGGGCCCACCGGCACCGGCAAAACGCTGCTGGCCGAGACGCTGGCCAGGGTCCTGGATGTGCCCTTCGCCATGGCCGATGCCACCACCCTCACCGAGGCGGGTTACGTCGGCGAAGACGTGGAGAACATC
>DCVB01000096.1:0-3959 GCA_002327965.1 Candidatus Aminicenantes bacterium UBA2199
GGGGTTCATCCGCGCCGAGGTCATCGCCTGGAAGGATTTTCTTGACTGCGCCGGCTTCGCCCGCGCCAAGGAGAAGGGCCTGCTGCGCCTGGAGGGCAAGGAGTATGTGGTCCAGGACGGCGAGATCGTGCATTTCAGGTTCAATACCTAGCGAGCCTTCGTGACGCGTGACGCGTGACGCGGAAGAAAGAACCCAGGCGTCAGGTTCAAGGCGTAAGGTTGAAGACAAAGAATTTAAAGGAGATAAATCCCAAATCCCAAGCACCAAATAACAAACAAATTCCAGATTCCAATTACCAAATGACCAAAACAAGGATCCCGAACTCAGAGATGAATTGAAGGGTCAATAGAACAGAAATTGTTGAAACGTTGCAGCGTTGAAACGATGAAACGAAAGAACAAGAGCTCTGTTCATGGCTCTTGCTGACACTGTCACTGTCACTGACACTTGCTTTGGTTTTCGTTTTGGTGATTGGAATTTGGGAGTTGTTTGGAATTTGGTGCTTGGGATTTGGAATTTTAGTCTTATTATTCCTTTTTTCTGACAGTCAGCCGTAAACCGTCTGCCGTCAGCCGAGGGCCGAGCCCGTTCCAAGATACTTGACCACCATCAGCGTCAGGTCGTCCTCAAAATCATCGCGGCCGCAGAAGGCGCGGATATCGGCGAGCAGCGCGGCCTGCATGCCGGCGGCCGGCAGGTGGCGGTGCCGTTGGGAGGCGGCGGCCAGTCGCTCGCGCCCGAACTCCTCGCCCCGTTCGTCGGCGGCCTCGCTCACGCCGTCGCTGAAAAGAAGCAATACGTCGCCGGGGATCAGTTGGGAGCTGGACGGCGGGAAGTCGGCCTCGGCGAACATTCCCAGCACCATGCCGCGCTCCTCCAGCGAGAGTGCGTCCTGGCCGCGCAGCAGCAGCGGCGACGGGTGTCCGGCATTGATGTATTCGATGGCGCCGCCGGCGACATCGACCATGCAGGTGCAGGAGGTCACGTAGAGGTTGGCTTCGGTGGTTTCGGCGATCAGGCGGTTGAGGTGACGGACGGTCGCGTCGATGCCGCTGCCCAGGCGCAGCATGTGGACGAAACTGCTGCGGAAGATGGCCATGCCCAGCGCGGCGGGAACTCCGTGGCCGGCGACGTCGTTGACGCTGAACAGGACGCGCCCGTCGCCAAGGGGCATGACCTCGTAATAGTCTCCCCCGACCGTGGAGGACGGGAGGGTCACGAAGGCGACGTCCAGGCCCGGCGCCGTGAACGGTTCCTGGCGCAGGAATGTCCGCTGGATGTCGCGGGCGATCTGCATCTCCCTTTCGAGCTTTTTCTTTTCCAGCATCTGGCGGATCAGGACGGCGTTCTGCAGCGGGATGGCCAGGAAGGCGGCGATGTCCTCCAGCAGCCGCAGGTCGGCCTGGCTGAACTTGCCGCGCTTCTTGTTCACCGCTTCCAGCACGCCGATCAGCCGCCCGTTGACGAGCACCGGCACCCCCAGCAGGGAACGGGTGCGGAAGCGGGTCTTGCGGTCGGCCAGGGCGGCGTGGCGCGGGTCACGGGCGCAGTCGTCGATGATCACGCCTTGGCGCTTGGCGGCGATCCAGCCGGCGACGCCCTGCCCTTTCTTCAGCACGATGCGTTTCAGCTGCTCGGCCTGGGCGCCGGTGGCCGTCTCGAAGGCCAGTTCCTCTTTCTCCTCATCATAGATGAATATCGAGGCCTCCTCGCAGGCCAGGTAGCCGCGGATGCCTGCGGTGATCTTTTCCAGCAGCAGTTGCAGGTCGACCTCGGAATAAAGGTCGATCATCTCTTTCTTGAAACGGGCGCTGCGCTCCATTGATTTCCGCCCTCCCTGCAGCCAATATAGACATGAGCCGCGGGAATGTCAACAACAGCTGAACTGTGAAAGGCACTGAAGAAGCGGGAAAGACTGTCAGGAACGGGCATGAGCCGGTAGCGAGGGGCCTGGGAGCGATACCGTTCTGCAAGAACATGCTCTTTCACTTGCTTCCGCAGCGATTGACATGCAGGCCAAAGATTGCTAGGCTATCCCATCAGGTGCCGCCACGGGGCTCGAGGAGGCTCTCGATGAAAATACGGGGATACCGGCGCAGGCCGGCGATTTTTCTTTCCATATGGCTGCTGGCCGGGCTGATCGTCGCCATGCCCCTTTGCGGCGATTCCCGGGCGGAAGCCTCGCCGCGCATCGGCGGCAGCCCGGAGGCGCCCTACTTGGAGGGAGAGGTCCTGGTCAAATTCAAGCCGGGGATCACTCCGGGAGCCGCCGCAGTCCTGGCCGCGACAATCGACGGGGATGGCGGACGCCCTTTCCGCCTTCTCTCCGGGGAACGGCAGTGCCAGTATTTGCTGTTGCGCTCGGAGCGGCTCGGCACCCGCGAGTTGCTGGATGCCCTGCGCGGCCTTCCCGAAGTGGAGGCCGTTTCCCCCAACTACCGCCGCAGCCTGCAGCGGCTGCCCAACGATCCCAAGTATTCCAGGCTTTGGGGGATGGCCAGGATCCAGGCCCCCGAGGCCTGGGAGCGGAACACGGGCTCCAGCGACGTGGTGCTGGCCGTTATCGACACCGGCGTCCACTACGGTCATGAGGACCTGGCGGCCAACATGTGGCGCAACCCCGGCGAAACGCCCGGCAACGGCATCGACGACGACAATAACGGCTACCGCGACGATGTCTACGGTTATGATTTCGCCGCCGACGGCCGGGGGAACAACGACAGCGATCCCATGGACATCGACGGCCACGGCACCCATGTGGCCGGCATCATGGCCGCGGTCGGCAACAACGGTCTGGGCGTCTGCGGCATCAACTGGAAGGCCCGTATCATGGCCCTGAAAGGCTTCCGGCCCGACATGCATATTTACGATTCCGACTGCATCGAGGCCATCGATTACGCGGTGATGATGAAACGCGAGCGCGGCGTGAACGTGGTGGCCATCAACGCCTCGTTCGGCGGCGGCGGCAGCAATCCGCTGCAGCAGGAAGCCATCGCCGATGCCGCCGCCCTGGGCATCGCCTTCGTGTGCGCCGCCGGCAACGAGGGGGCGGACAATGACAGCACCCAGTTTTTCCCGGCGAATTACGACTTGCCCGGCATCGTCTCCGTGGCCGCCAGCGACCAGAACGACGGTCTGGCCTCATTCTCCAATTACGGGGCGAGCACGGTCGATATCGCCGCCCCCGGAGTGGCCATCCTCTCCACCGTCCTTCCCGGGCAGGGGCAGGAGGCCTGGCTGAAGTCGGGGAGTGACGTGCTCGACGCCGCCCCGCTGGAATTCTCGGGGACGACGGCGGCCGCCGGCCTGAGCCGGCTGGTCTACGACTGCGGGCTGGGCCGGGGCGCCTCCGATTTTCCCGCCGCGGTCAACGGCCAGATCGCCCTGATCGAGCGCGGCGAGATCACTTTTGAGCAGAAGGCGCTCAACGCCCAGAACGCCGGCGCCGTCGGCGTGGCCATCTACAACAGCGCGACGGGCGACATGTCGGGGTGGACGCTGAACAGCCGGCGCGATTGGGTCCCGGTCGTGTCGCTGTCCCGTGCCGACGGCCTGCTGGTCAGGTCCCGTGGCGCCCATGCCGTGAACCTGACCAATCGCCCGGCGAGCTACGGGCTTTCCAGCGGCACCTCCATGGCCACGCCTCATGTCTGCGGCGCCCTGGGGCTGCTGGCCGCCCATTTTCCCGCCGACGACCTGCAGAAACGGTTGGGCCGCCTCTATTCCGGCGCCGACCGGGTTGACGCCCTGGACGGAAAAATGATCTACGGCGCCCGGCTCAATCTGGCCCGTGCCCTGTCCCAGAGCCTGGTGCTGAAAATGACGGTGGCCAGGCGCCAGGCGAGTTCCTGGACGATAGAAAAGGATTATGCCGAGGTGTACTTCTCCGCCGAGAAGGACCCCGGCTCGGGCATCAGCGGCGAGACCTACACGGTCTACCGCAAGATCCCGGGCAACA
>DCVB01000096.1:4004-4426 GCA_002327965.1 Candidatus Aminicenantes bacterium UBA2199
AGCGCCCAGGGCGATCTCCTGGCCCTTTCCAACGAACTGACCATCTGAGGTAAACCGATGAAAAAGATCGCCATATCCCTGCTGATACTGTCGCTGGGCGTGCTCCTGCCGGGTGCGGGGGAAAAGTTCTCCGCCAGCGTCGGGGCCTCGGCATTCGTTTCCGGCGATTCCGGTTTCAAGAGCTTCTACGGCGATGTGCAGGTCAGCCCGGAGGTCAAGTTGACCTACGACCTGCTGCCGCATTTCTATCTCTGGCTCGGTGCCGGCTTCGTCGCGGCCAGCGGCGTGATCCCGGTGGTGGAAGACAAGATCAAGGCCACCCAGACTTTCCTGTCGCTGGGGGCGGGCTGGGAGACCCGGCGCATGGGGAAACTGCAGGCGGACGTGGCCGCCGCCCTGCTGCTGGCCGGATCGCGGGAAAA
>DCVB01000023.1:0-48154 GCA_002327965.1 Candidatus Aminicenantes bacterium UBA2199
GAGAAGCCGCCGTTCACCTGCTTCAGCCTCTCGCTCCACCAGCCCGGCGCCAGTAGCTCGGGATAGGCCCATCTCTGGAGCACGGCCAGAAGGAACGAGAGGCAGAAGCCCAGTTTCAGGGGCAGGAAGACCTGGTCTTCCTCCATGCCCCGGCGGCGGAGCAGGGATGCCGTCCAGGGCGCCAGCGCAAACAACGCCAGGGAGACGGTCGGGAAAATGGCGGCGAACGACACCCTCTCGCCGCTGGGAGCGACCGGCGTGTCGCGCAGGAAGGCCGCGGGGGCCACGGCCAGGTTGGACCAGCGCAGGAAAACGAAAATGACCGAAACGCCCAGCAGGGCGAGAAACAGGAGGTAGGGCCCGCGGCCGGGGAAGGAAAACTCCAACCTTTCCCCCTTGAGGAGGGCGGCGGCGGCCAGGCCCGACAGGTAGAACAGGCTGATCGCCATGCAGTTGAAGGGATAGCCGTTCGGGAAAAGATCGGGAGCCGAATTGATCAGCGGCAGCAGGAACAGGAACATGTATAGCGCCTTCCTGCTGTTCCACAGGTAGGACGCCAGGCCCAGCGCCAGGAAGACGACGGGCAGGACCGCGAAACGCAGATGGATGACGACGACGGAAAAAAGCAGCGCCAGGGAGAGGCCCGCCAGGCACAGGGGGACAAGATCATGAGCCGGCCGGCGCCCGGTCCCGTTGCCGACAGCCGGCTCGATCATCGGGCCAGTTCCTCGAAGAGGCGGACATACTGGGTGGTGATCTTTTCCCAGGAATAGTTCTCCCGGATGCGCTGCGGCGCCTTCCGCCGCAGCCCGTCCAGCACATCGCCGCGCTCCTCCATTTCCCGGATCAAGCGCTGCAAGCCGCCGGCTTCCTTGCGGAAGAACAGCCCGAAGTCGCCGCCGGCGAGCATCTCGCGGTTGAACACGGTGTCCAGGGCGACCACCGCGCAGCCGTTGGCCAGCGCCTGCAGCAGGACCGGGTTGGTGCCGCCGAACTCGTGGCCGTGAAAATAGGCATGGCAATGCTGAAAGAGGGCCGCCAGCTCATCGGGATCGGTCACGTAGCCGGTGAATACCAGGCGCGGATCGGTTTTCCGGCGCATGCTCCCGGCATAACGATCCTTGTAGGGCACATCGCCGACAATGACCAGCTTCCGCGTCGAGGCACTGGCGGAGAATTCCCTGGCGATCAGGTCGGCGTTGTTGTCCGGGATCAGGCGGCCGACGATCAGGTAATACTGCCGCGGCTGCAGCTGCCATCTGTCCAGCAGGGCGGGAGCGGCCGGCGGCGGCACATTGGCCCCGTAGGCGATCATCGTCGAGTCGGCCCGGAACTCCTCGCGGTAGACCCGCTGCATCTCGGGCGAATCGGTGATCACGCGGTCGAAGAAGCGGACCGCCTGGCGCGAGGCCCAATGGAAATAGCGCGAACCCAGGCCCCGCCATTTCGGGCGCAGCCATTCCAGCCCGTCGACATTGATGGCTGTGCGCCGGCGCCCGATGCGGCTGAACAGGCCGAATGGCCCGTTGGCCGAATTGACCGCCAGGATGACGTCGTATCCGCTCAGGCAGGCATGGATCATTGATTGCAGGGAATGGATGAACTGGCTCAGGATCTTCTTCTCGATGGTCGGGATATAGACCAGGCGGACTCCGTTCACCCGGCGCGGGCGGTCGCGGAACAGGTTGCGGTGGCAGTAGACCGTGACCTCCATCCCCAGGCGCACCAGCCGTTCCGACAATTCCCCGACAAACGTTTCGTAGCCGCTGTAGACGACGGGATAACCCCTTGAGCCGATGATGGCGATCTTCATCCGCGCACCGCCTGGGCACAGGCCCGCAGCAGCATGCCGGCGCTCCGCCTCCAGGAGAACAATTCCGCCTGCTGCAAGCCCAGGTCCCGCTTTTCCCGCCGCAGGCTTTCATCCCGCAACAGGGAGTCGATGGCGGCGGCGATCCCGGCGGGATTTTCGGGATCGACGTACGTCCCGGCCCCGGCGCAGACCTCGGGCAGCGAATCGCGGTCGGAAACCACGACCGGCACGCCGCTGGCCATGGCTTCCAGCGGGGGCAGGCCGAAGCCCTCGGCGAAGGACACATAGCAGAAGACGGTGGCCAGGGCATACAGGGCGGGCAGGTCCGCCCCGGCAACCGCGCCGAGAAGGCGCACGCGGCCCTGCAGCCCGAGGCCGCGGATCCTGGCGGCCAGGTCGAACATCTTCCAGTCCGGCGCGCCGGCCAGGATCAATTCGATGTCCCGGTCCTCCAGCGCCTGCAGCGACTGCAGCAGGTGCTGGATGTTCTTGCGCTCGTTCAGGCGGCCGACGTAGAGCAGGAAACGTTCCGGCAGCCGGTAGGCGGCCCGGACGGCACGGACGCGGTCCGGATCCAGACCGGACAGGGGCGCGAAGGATTCGTCCACGCCCAGCGGCATGACGCCGATCCGGCCGGCGGCGGCAAAGCCCCGGCCGATCATGCGCCGCCTTTCGCTTTCCGACAGGGTGAGGATCAGGTCCGCGTGCCGGCTCAGCCGGCGGATGGGCCGGAAATAGAGCTTCTCCTTCCAGGGACCTTCCGGGGCCAGGTCTCAAAATTGAATATTAACGTTAGGGGACGGTGCTGATTTTTTGCAGGCATGGTGATAGACGCGACTTATGATCAGAACCAGGCCGACAAGCCTTGAAAAAAAGTTCCGCCGGCTGTAAAACGATCCCATATTTCCCCGGAGGTTGCCCATGCAGTTTGTCGTGATCGCCTATGACGGAACGGATGAGAAGGCCCTGGAGCGCCGCATGGCGGTGCGGCCGGAGCATCTGAAGCAGGCGGAGAAATGGCACGAGAACGGCCGCTGGCTCTACGCCTGCGGCATCGAGAATGACAAGGGCGACCTGATCGGCTCCGTGATCGTCTGCGAATTCGGCTCGGAAGAAGAGTTGCGGCGGGAATGGTTGGACCGCGAGCCCTACGTCCTGGGCAAGGTCTGGGAGAGGATCGCCGTTCACCCGGCGCGGGTCCCGCCCTATTTCCTAAAACGGTAAGCGTACCCGTTTCCCGTTTCCTGCGGAAACAGGCCCAAATTCATGGTTGTTTCCCAAGGTCGGAGTTCCCGGACGGCATTTCCAGGAAAAACATCAGTTGAGATAATCCCGCTGAAGTCCTATCATATTCAACAGAATGGAATCCAGCAAAATATTCTGCCTGAAAAGGAACATGATCCGGACCGTCGGCCGCGGCGGGATGGCGTTCCTGTTGACGGTCTTCCTGGCCCTGTCGGGCTGCGCCCGCGAGGAAGGCGGGCTCCCCAACGATCCGCCCGCTCCCGAGGATCCGACCGCCTACGAGGAGACCTTGCCGCCCGATCCTGTGTACGATGAGTCGAACGTGCTCTATGTGTCGCCGGCGGGCAGCGACGCCGGCAACGACGGCTCCCTGGGCTCACCTTTCCGGACGATCGGCCATGCCCTGGAAAGGGCCGAAGCGGGAAAATCGATCGTCCTGCGCGGCGGCACGTACAGGGAGGCCGTCAGGGTGCGCCTCGCCAACATCACCATCCGCTCCCATAACGGCGAGTGGGCCGTCATCCAGTGCCCCATCCAGGATCCCGATCTCGACGTCACGGTCCTGTTCGACGTGGACGCCTCCGGCGGCAAGCTGCAGCGCCTGGAGGTCGTCGGCGGCTATTATTACGGCGTGATGTTCCAGACCCAGTGGGACTGGGGCGATCCCGCCGACCGCTCCGGCGCCTCGCGCATGCTGCTGGAGGATTGTCGCATCCACGACACCGGCCGCGACGGCGTCAAGATCACCCCCGGCTGCGACGACATCGTCATCCGCCGCTGCGAGATCTTTCGCAGCGGCCGCCGTGACAACGGCAACGCCGAGGGCATCGACAACGTCAACGGCGACCGCATGGTCGTCGAGGACTGCCGCATCCACGACATCGCCACCAACGGAATTTACTTCAAGGGCGGGGCCCAGGGCTGCGTGGTGCAGAGAAATCTCATCCATTCCTGCGGCAATGGCGGCGTCATGGTCGGCTTCGACACCAGCCCCGAGTTCTTCGACCTGCAGGCCAACCCCGGCTATTACGAAAGCCTGGACGGCACGGTGCGCAACAACATCATTTACGACACGGGTTATGCCGGCATCGGCATCTACGCCTCCAGCAGGCCGAGGATCTATAACAACACCGTCTATAACGCCGCCTCGCGGGGCCAGAACGCCCTCCATTTCGGGATCAGTTTCCAGGACTGGGAGTCCGCGGCCAAGCGGCCGCCGACGCTGGAGCCCGATATCCGCAACAACATCTTCGTCCAGGCCGCCGGCGGCGACGACCACGTGCTGCGCATCCGCTACGCCGATGAACTGGGCGGCCTTTCCGCGCTCAGCGGCATGCCCGTGATGAGCCATAACCTGTACTTCCGCATCGGCGGCGGCGCCTGCCTCTTCTACGACCAGCGGCCGGGGTCGTTCGCCCAGGGCATGAGCCTCGCTCAATGGCAGGCGCACATCAACGGCGACGGCGACTCCCTGCAGGCCGATCCCCTTCTGGACGTGCAGAAAAAGCTGTCCGCCTCCAGCCCGGCCATCAACCGCGGGCGGAACAACACGGTCGTGCGCTACGACATCGACCGGGTCGAGCGCAACGGCATCTACGACATCGGCGGCGACGAGTTCAATAACTGAAAGAATAGATATTCGTGACGCGTAACACATGACATGGAAGAAAGGAAATCGGCGTAAGGTTTAAGGCGCAAGGCATATGGTGGAATTCTGCCCTTCCCTTAAACCTTAAGCCTTCCGACTTAAACCGATCCCAGATAATGCCAGTCATCGGCGTCAGGTTCAGGATTCAAGGTGCAAGGAAAAAGAACGGAATTCATAGTACTTAAATTCCAAATCACAAGCACCAAATTCCAAATGACCCAAACGAAGATAAACAAACAAAACAACTCATCCCCCAGCCCCTTCTCTTCGCGAAGAGAAGGGGAGTAGCGCCTTTCCCCCTCTCTTCACAAGAGAGGGGGTAGGGGGTGAGTTTTCATATTTCCACCTACTACCACTCAGGCCCGTCAAGCCTCATACTGAAACTGACACTGTCACTGAGGCTGAATTTCGCTCTAGCCTCCTGCAAACACTATCACTAACACTGACACTGTTGTCTGCAAGGCCTCTTGCTGACACTGTCACTGACACTGACACTTGCCATGGCTTTCGTTTTTGAAATTGGAATTTGGGATTTGGAATCTAAGTCTTACGATGGCCCCTTCTCTTCCCGTCAACCGTAAACCGTCCACCGAAAACCGATTTCATCCAGCCTTTTCGCCTTAATCCGATTGCAGATCATGGCCGTCACCGTCAACCGTAAACCGTCCACCGTAAACCGATTCCTCGATTTAGCTCAAACCAGGGCGTTCTCCTTCCAGCCGAAGGCCTTGATGTCGATCCTGGACAGGTCGCTGTTGCCGAGCCTGTAGACCTTGTCGGCGGCCTCGACGCAGACGGCCGGCGGCGACACGGGCCAGGGCTCGCCGCGCAGTTCCGCCCGCTTGGCCTCGATGATCTTCAGGCCGACGGCGTCGATCGCGACCGGGTCGAAACCCGCGATGAGGCCGCCGTAGGGCCAGCGGTAGCGGGGGTCGAACTGCGGCCCCTTGTCGCACACCGGGCGCAGGGCGTCGACCAGCACCAGTTTCGTCTTGCCCTTGACCTGCGGCAGGTTCCAGATCTCGCCCAGCCTGGCGCTGTCCTGGTGGTGGTAGTTCCTGGGCGCTCCCGAATAGAGGATGTAGTTCTTGATCACCGTACCGATGCCGGTCAGCCAGTGGGCCTTGAGGCCGGGCATGCAGATCAGGGCCGTGAGCGGCGCCAGATCGACCGAGCGCCCCTGGGCATGGACGATGTTGGCGGCCGGGACTCCGGCGGCGACCAGCGATTCCCTGACCAGGTCGATCAACTCCTCGTGGGTGGGGTTCATCAGCGGCGTGGGCACCAGGCCGATGACGTCGGTCGGCTTCAGCAGGCTGAGCCATGCCGCCCTGGCGTCCTCCTTGCCGGTCGCCTGCAGCAGGACCCGTTCCAGCATCGCCGCCAGGATCCGGCGGTCGACGTTGAATTCGGCGTCCATGACCTTTTCGTCGCGGACGATGAGCACCACACTGCGCCCGCCGGCGGTCGTGGCGGCCCGCAGCCATTGCGGCCCCAGCAGCGCCGCTCCCAGCGCGGCCCCCGCGGTGCCGCGGATGAAATCCCTGCGCGTGACGACGATGCTCTTCTTTTTCATGGGCTCCTCCGTTGCTTTTCTGCAAACTCGACCCGGCCCAGTATCGCCTGCGCCGACTCGCGGTCGGGGCAGGCCAGGGCCAGGGCCAGGCTCCGGCCCTGTGACTTCAAACCCAGCCAGCCGTCCTCGACCTTGTAAAAATGCTCGTCCTTGCCAACTTCGGGCAGGTACGTCCGCAGGAAACCCCGCATTCCTTGTGCGGCGGCATCCGCATCCGGGTATAGGATGAGCAAAAGGTGGCCGCGCCCGGCCTGGCGCTGGTAGGTGGCAAAGACCGCCTCGCACGAGGAGTCGAGGGCAAGGAGGTTTTCGTGGCTCAGGTAGAAGAAGGAGTTCAGGACCAGGTGTGAGCGGAAGAAAGCGGTCCTGTCGGGCAGGATCCGCCAGGCGCCATCGGCGGCGGCCGGCAGGAGGCCCAGCAGCGCGGGCGGCGGCGGCAGAGGCCGGCCGGCGGCGATGATCGCCCCCAGCTCCAGGATGGCCTGCCGGGCCTCATAGGTCTCGCGCACGGCCATGATGCGGGCGTAGATGTCGCCGGCCCACAGGCGCAGCAGGCCCGCCCCGTAAAGCGCCCGGGCGGTCGGCGCCACGGGATCGGCCGGGTGCACTTCCGCCGCGCCTGCCCACGAGACCTCTTCTCCGCCCCAGTCGAGCGAAAGCAAGCCGAAGGCGTCGTCGCTGGCCTGCATGCGGTACACCTCGACCGTGATGTCGTTGCCGCCGCCGTCGCGGTACTCCCAGGCCAGCATGCGGTCGAAGCGGTAGGCCAGGTAGAGCTCGCCGCCGCCGTTCATGTAGTCGAAGATGTTGCCGGCATCGATCCGCCGCGGCGGGCCGGCGAGCTTCCAGCTGGCGATCGTTTCAGGCAGGTTCGCTTTTTCGCTGTCCATGGACCATGCAACTCCTTGGGGGGAGAAGAACCCCAACGCCAGGCAGAAAAAATACAATGAAAGCCTGATCCCCGCCATTTTTTCTCCGGGCCGCCTCGGCCTCCTCACTTTTAGCAAATCGGCGGAAAATATTCAACCCTGCGCCCAACCCACGCCAGCGCCCATGGCTCGCTAAGAAGCGAACTTGCGTGATGAAAAACAGCGAGGGACCTTTCTCTTGCGGTGACTCATCCCGTATCACTCTGGTTCGTCACGGGGACGCACTCGTTTTTCGCCTAAAAAAAGCCCGCCCGAAATGGATATTTATTTCCCCATCGAGTACAATCTCCTGGCAAGGGCGAACGGCCCGCGAGGAGCGCCACCATGAGCCATCAGGATCACAAAAAGGAGAGCCGGAGGCGGCAAGCCCGGACCCTCATTAAAAACCTCGAGAAACGGGGGATCGAGGGCGCTTTTTTCGAGACCCGCGCCGAGGCGGTGAAGGATATCTGCGCCGTCATCCCCGCCGGGGCGCTGGTCGGCCTGGGCGGTTCGGAGACGCTGATCGAGTCGGGCCTGCTCGACGCCCTGCGCAACATGGACATCCGCCTCCTCGACCGCTACCGGCCGGGGGTCGGCAAGACGGAAGTCGACGAGATGCGCCTGCAGGGGCAGCTGGCCGACGTCTTCGTCATGAGCAGCAACGCCGTCAGCGCCGACGGCCGGCTGGTCAACATCGACGGCACCGGCAACCGCGTGGCGGCGCTGGTCTTCGGGCCCAAGCGGGTCGTGGTCATCGCCGGCATGAACAAGGTCGCCGCCGACCTGGAAACGGCCTTCTCCCGCGCCCGCAACACGGCCGCCGCGGCCAACAGCCTGCGCGTCGGAGCCGACACCCCCTGCTCGCACACCGGCTTCTGCCAGGACCCGCACTGCCACCCCCCGCAGCGCATCTGCTGCCAGCTCGTGATCACGGAAGCGGGCATGGTCCCCGGCCGCATCCGCGTGGTCCTGGTCAACGAGGACCTGGGGTACTAGGGGCCATCATGGGCGGCGCACCGGCGGTGATCCTGCGCAGCATGACGGAAGAGGATGTCGACTTCGCCACCGCCCTCACCCGCGCCGCCGGCTGGGCCAGCGAGAGCATGGACTCCTTCGCTGCGTTCCTGGCCCATGACGCCGCCGGCTGCTTCATCGCCGAGGCCAACGGCGAGAAGGCGGGCGTCTGCATCGCCACGGCCTACGAACGGAACGGCTTCATCGGCGAGCTGGTCGTGAGCAGGCACCTGCGCCTGCTGGGCATCGGCCAGCTGCTCTTCCGGAAGGCGCTGGACCACCTGCTCGCCGCCGGGCTGGAGAACATCTACCTGGACGGCGACCTGAACGCCGTTTCCTATTACGAGAAGATGGGCTTCCGCAAGCTGTGCCGCTCGCTGCGCTTCCGCGGCAAGTTCAAGGGCAGGAAGCACGACCACATCCGCGCCCTGCGGCCGGAGGAACTGGACCGACTGTGCGCGCTGGACCGGGAGCTCTTCGGCGACGACCGCTCTTTTTTCCTGCGCCGCCGCCTGGAGAGCTTTCCCAGGAAGTGCCTGGTCGCCGAGCGCAACGGGGAGATCCACGGCTGGATCATGGCCCGGCCAGGCGACAATTTGCTGGCCGTCGGCCCCTGGGCGGCCCTCGTCCCCGAGGAAGCCGCCCCGCTGCTCGAGCACCTGGCCAGCGAGCACGGCACCGAGGTGCTGCGCCTCGGCGTCCTGGACCGCAACGAGGAGGCGGTGCGCCTGCTGCGCTCCTGGCCGGGCCTGCAGGAGGGGATCCACTCCTGGCGCATGGTCCGCGGTCCGTCCGACATCCCCGACGAGGGTCTTCATGGGCGCCTGGGCGACCACCCGGCGCTCTATGCCATCGGCTCCGGCGCCAAGGGCTGAACAGGAGCGATTCCATGCCCGCCTCCCCCATTGCCGTCCTTTCCGATATCCATGGCAACCGCTGGGCTCTCGAGGCCGTCCTGGAAGATATCCGCCGCCGCGGCATCCGCGAGACGGTCAATCTCGGCGACTGCCTCTACGGACCGCTGGACCCGGCCGGCACGGCCAGGATCCTCCTGGAACTGGACATGCCGACCGTGCGCGGCAACGAAGACCGCCTTCTGCTCGACGAGCCGGAACGCCATCCTGACTCGCCCAGCCTGGCCTTCTGCCGCTCGCAACTGACGCCGGAGCACCTGGGCTGGCTGCGCGGACTCCCCTTCAGCCTGAACGCATGGAATTTGTTCCTCTGCCACGGTTCACCGCTCGCCGACGACGAGTACCTTCTGTGGGACGTCACTGCCGCCGGCGCGCAGCGGCGGCCGGACGCGGCCGTCTCCGAAAGGCTGGCTGGGATCGACCAGCCCGTCGTGCTCTGCGGCCACGACCACCTGGCGGCGCGCCTCGACCTTGCCGATGGGCGGCTCGTGGTCGATCCGGGCAGCGTAGGCCTGCCCGCCTATCGCGACGACCAACCGTTCCCGCACGTCATGGAGACGGGATCGCCGCATGCGCGCTACAGCATCATCACCCGCTCGGCGGCCGGCCTGGCCATCGAAAACGTCGCCATCGCCTACGACCACGAAACCACGGCGGCGACGGCGGAGAGGAACGGCCGCCCCGACTGGGCCCTTGCCCTGCGCAGCGGCCGGGCATTCATGGAACCAACATGATGACATGCGAATCCGGACTGAAGTTGGACCTGGAGGCGATCGAGAAGCTTCACCAGGCCGACATGGCCGCGGCGAAGGTCCATGATATCCATACCCTGATCACGCTATGGACCGATGACGGCATCCTGTTTCTGCCGGGCCGGGAACCCGTCCGCGGCAAGGCCGCCATCTGGGACTACATGCAGAAACAGCTTCCCGAGTCGCAAAAATACGCGATCAGCGAATATCATCACTGCTTCGATGAGATCCAGGTCAGCGGTGACTGGGCTTATGAGTGGGGAATATTCACCGGCACGTATCGTCTGCAGAGCGGCGGTCCCGACCTCCACGAGCGGGCGCGCCTTTTCCGCGTCCTGCAACGGCAGCCGGACGGCTCCTGGAAATGTCACCGCGCCTTCGCCCAAAACCTGCCCGTGGAAACAGACTGATCCTGCCGGCCGATTGCGTGCCGGAGCCGCCGGGCATCCTTCATTCGCTTTTATCTTCCTGCTTTTTCACTTTTCACTCTTTCACTTTTCACTCATCTCCATTGCTCCCGCCGCCCTGCCTGCGGTATAATCGGCAACAAATGAAGGCCCCCGTCCCATGAACCACGACCTGCTGCGCACCATGCTGGCCATCCTGCTGCCCATCGCCTTCGGCTGGCTGCTGAAGAAGGCCCGCGTCTTCCGCGAGAACGAGGTCGCCGCCCTGCGCAAGTTCGTCGTGCGCATCGCCCTGCCCTTCCTGATCTTCCAGAACCTCTACCGCGCCGACGTCGAGAGCCTGCGCCAGGCGCTGCCGGTCATCGTCGGTTTCGTGCTGCTGACCGCGCTGTACACCGCCGCCGCCCTGCTGGTGTCGCCTCTGCTGAAGGCCGACGACGGCCAGAAGCTGACCTTCGCCTTCTCGGTGTTCGCCGGCAACTACGCCTTCCTGGGTTGGGGGGTGATCGCCGCCTTCTTCGGCGCCGCCGCCCTCACCCGCGCCGTCTTCTTCTCCATGTTCTTCTGGCCGGTCTTCCTGACCTGCGGCTTCCTGCTGCGCCGCCGCTTCTGCCTCGTCTGCGAGCGTGAGCCCACGGCCGGCTTTTTCAGGGTGCTGGCGCGGAACGCCGGCGTACCCATCGGCACGGCCGTTGCCGCCCTGGCCCTGAACATCGCCGGCATCGGCCTGCCCGGCTTCCTGGGCGATTTCGTCTCCCAGTTCGCCGCCCTGGCCATCCCGCTGATCCTCTTCGCCATCGGCCAGAACCTGGTCCTGCTCATGCCGGCCGCCCGGCTGCGCCTGGTGCTGGCCGCCTCCTTTTTCCGCCTGGCCGGCGGCTTCGTCCTGGGCCTGGCGACGGTGGCCGTGATCTGCCTGCTGTTCGCGGTCGACGACATGAGCCGGCGGGTGATCCTGCTGCAGGCGGTGATGCCCACCGCCACCATGACCACCTTTTTCGGCGAATACGTCCCGCTCGACGAGCAGCTCCTTTCCGGCATCATCGCCGTCTCCACCCTTCTCTCCTTCGTCACCCTGCCGCTCTGGGTGCTGGCCATCAACGCCCTGGTCGGCTGAACCCGGATAGAAGTTTCCAACGCCAGATGAAAGTAAGGAAACGCTGCAAAAAGTGAAAGGCGGCGGCAATGAAAAGGATGGGGACATTCCCCGGTTGCCAATTCAGTTCCGGACGGTGACCGCAACCTCGGTCGAGATGGTCTTGCCGTCCTTTTCCAGCCTGAGGCGGTACGATCCGGGGGCCAGCAGCGGCACCACGAAAACGATTTTGCGGATCATCCATTTGGCGGGAGCTTCTGTGGCGCCGATCATGACCTTGCGTCCGTAAGCCGCCGCGCCGACCCCGGGTTCCACACCCAGGGTTACCTGCGTCTTGGGCCTGAGCGGGCCTTCCGGAGAAAAGGCATAGATGCAGATGGGAACGAACGTGTCGAAAACGTTGGAGATCCGTTCGTTCCCGGCCGTGTCGAAGATATCGACATGGACGGTTTCCCCTCCCGGAAAGTCGTAGGCATGGGCGCAGCGGACATGGCCATTCTCCCAAGCCAGGACCGTGGGCAGCGCAACGCCGTTGATGCGCACCACGCGGGTACCCTGGCTGGCTCCGAAATATTTGCCCCAGATCTCAAATTCCCCGGTGGGATGGATGCATTGGCTGGCGGCTCGGGAGATCAGCGGTCGGGCGACGACCGGCTTGCGGACAAAAGTCTTGGCGATCTGCGCGGAGCCCGGCACGGCGGCCGTGGCCAGCAGGCAGCATAGAGCGAACCCTGTTCTTGCATTCATTGGATCCCTCCTTTTCTTCCTTTATATACAGTTTTGCCGGCAGATATCTCTTCATGTCATGCAAGGCAGAAGACGAAAAAAAGAAAGAATGCGTTCGGAGTAAGGCATGCGGCAACAGCAAAGGAACGATTTTCCGTTATGCATCAGGCGTTATGCGAAAGAACAAGAAGATCGATCGTGATTCGTAATTCGTGATTCGTGATTCGAAACGGAGATGAGTCGGCCTAGAGACACTAGACGTCAGACGTTAGACGTTAGCAAGACAATCAACAGGTTCTTGTGATGCGTGATAAGTAGGCGAGGGGCGAGAGGTCAGAAGGCAGAGGTCAGAACAGCAAAGCAACGATCTTCGTGACGCGTAACGCGTGACATGTGAAGAATTAAATTCCAAGCACCAAGCACCAAATTCCAATTACCCAAAGACCAAAACGAAGAAAAAGGAATTGCAAGGAGCTTTTGTTTTGGAAATTCGAATTTGGAATTTGGAATTTATTTGGAATTTGGTGCTTGGGATTTGGAATTTTAGTCTTCGTATTGCCTCTTCTCTTCCCGTAAACCGTTAACCGTCTACCGTAAACCGATTTCAATAATTGTCTCTGACCCTGAATTTCGCTCTAGCCTCTTGCTGACACTGACACTGTCACTGACACTTATGGCTTTTATGCCCTCAGGACTTGCACTCAGGATCGTAACTGGTACACTATGAACATGAAGGAGAAATTCGATGTCCTAGCCGTCGGCGAAGTCCTGTGGGACGTTTTCCCGGAAACCCGCCGGCTGGGGGGCGCGCCCTTCAATTTCGCGCTGCATCTCCGGCGCCTCGGCCTGGACTGCCGGTTCATCTCCCGGGTGGGCCGTGACGCGGCGGGAGCCGAAATATTGCAGCGGCTGCGCTCCGAGGGCTTCGACCCGGCGGATATCCAGGTCGACGAGGATCGCCCCACGGGCGTCGTCCAGGTCGATCTCGACGCGCGGGGAACTCCCACCTTCACCATCCTGGAGGATGCCGCCTTCGACCGCATCCGCTGCGGCAACTCCTGTGAAGCGCTTCTGGCCGGCCAGCCGGAGATCATCTATTTCGGCACCCTGATTCAGAGGACGCCGGCGGCGGCAAACCAGATCCAGGTTTTTCTCGCCGGGCGGCCCAAGGCTTCGCGCACCCTCTGCGACATCAACCTGCGGCCGCGCTGCGTCCGCCGGGAAGCGGTGATCGCCTCCCTGGAGCAGGCCGACATCCTCAAGCTGAACGAGGAGGAATTCGCGGCGCTCAAGGCCATGCTGGGGCATGGCGGCAGTGACGATGCTTTCCTGGCGGCGCTTTTCAGCGATTTCCGGCTGGAGTTGATCGCCCTCACCCGCGGCGCGGCCGGGGCCGAGATGATCGCCCCCGGACAGCGCTGGCGCGGCACCCCGCCCGTTGTCGGCGCGATCGCCGACACCGTCGGCGCCGGCGACGCCTTCGCGGCCATGCTGGCGTTCGGGCTCATCCGCTCCTGGGACGCGCCCCGGATCCTGGACGCGGCCCTGGCCTTTTCCGCCCGCATCTGCGCCATTCGCGGAGCCATTCCCGACAACGGCGCCCCGTACGACGAGATGAAAACCTGGATCGAGGAGACGAGCGATGAATGACGGCGGATTGTATATCCAGATGTTCAGCATCCACGGGCTGCTGCGCCGCGAGAACATGGAGATGGGCCGGGACGCCGATACCGGGGGCCAGATCAAGTACGTCGTGGAACTGGCCGAGCAGCTCAGCCGCACTCCCGGCGTGGCCCGCATCGACCTTTTCACCCGCCTCGTCGCCGACAAGACCGTGTCCGAGGATTACTCCGTGCCGCTGGAGACGGTCAACGAGCGCCTGCGCATCGTGCGCATCCCCTGCGGCGGCAGGAAGTACATGCGCAAGGAGCTGCTCTGGCCGCACCTCGACGAGTACGTCGACAAGGCGATCAAGTTCATCAAGCGGGAGAACGCCATCCCCCACGTCGTCCACGGCCATTACGCCGACGGCGGCTACGTGGCCATGCAGATCTCGGAGATCTTCGGCGTCCCCTTCGTCTTCACCGGCCACTCCCTGGGCCGCCCCAAGCTGGCGAAACTCACCGCCGGCGGCATGCGCGAGGACGAGGTCGCCAGGAAATACCGGATCTTCACGCGCATTCAGAGGGAAGAGGAGATCCTGAAGAACGCCGACCTGGTGGTAACCAGCACCCACCAGGAAAAGGAAGTGCAGTACGGCCAGTACGAGAACGCGGCGCTGGGGCGCTATGCGGTCATCCCCCCCGGCATCGACGTGGCGAAGTTCTATCCCTATTACCATGACCTGCTCCCCGAGCGCAGCCGGGATGAAGAACAGATCCAGGCCCACGCCAGCGTGCTGCAGGAGCTCAACCGCTTCTTCACCCAGACCGAAAAGCCGCTGGTGCTGACCCTGTGCCGCCCCGACAAGCGCAAGAACATCGCCGGGCTGATCGAGGCCTACGGCCAGGACCGCGACCTGCAGGTCATGGCCAACCTGGCCATCTTCGCCGGCATCCGCAAGGACATCCACGACATGGAGGAGAACGAGCGCGACGTGCTCACCGAGATCCTGCTGCTCATGGACAAGTACGACCTGTACGGCAAGATGGCCATCCCCAAGCGCCACGACTTCGAGCACGAGGTGCCCGAGCTCTACCGCATCGCCGCGGAAAGGAAGGGCGTCTTCGTCAACGTGGCGCTGACCGAGCCCTTCGGCCTGACCCTGCTCGAGGCATCCTCCTGCGGGCTGCCCATCGTGGCCACCAACGACGGCGGCCCCCGGGACATCATGCGCAACTGCGAGAGCGGCATCCTGGTGGAGCCCAGCGACCCGGCGGCCATCGCCCGGGCCATCAAGTCCATCATCTCCCGGCCCGAGCTCTGGAGCACCTATTCGAAGAACGGCGTGATCAGCGTGCGCGAGCACTACACCTGGGAGGCCCACGCCAACGCATACGCGCCGCTGGTGAAGGAACTGACGGCGGCAACGACGCCCCATCTCTCCGGG
This sequence comes from Candidatus Aminicenantes bacterium UBA2199, assembly GCA_002327965.1. Classification (GTDB taxonomy): domain Bacteria; phylum Acidobacteriota; class Aminicenantia; order UBA2199; family UBA2199; genus UBA2199. The sequence continues at coordinate 15,152 of DCVB01000023.1, forward strand.
CAGAATCGCGAGCTCTCCGCCGGCAACCGTCTCGCCGCCCTGCAGCATTTCGTGATCAGCGACATCGATCATACGCTCATCAGCGCGGACGGCGGCGGCCTGAAGAAAATGATCGCCTTCCTGGAGGCCCACCGCGACCGCTGCGGCTTCGCCGTGGCCACGGGAAGAACCATGGACTCGGCGCTCGGGCAGCTGGCGGAATTCGGCGTGCCCGCGCCCGACATCGTCATTTCATCGGTGGGCTCGGAGATCTATTACGGCCCGCAGCATCTCTACGATTCGGGATGGGACGCCCACCTGTCCCACCGCTGGGACCGGGCCAGGATCGTCCAGCTTCTCTCCGGCTTCCCGTTCCTGGCCTACCAGGAGGACGAAACCCAGCGCAAGTTCAAGATCAGCTATTTCATGGATCCCGGCAAGGACCGGCTGGCCCGCGTGCGCGAGCGGCTGGTGCGCCACCGCTGCCGCTTCAGCCTGATCTATTCCCATGACCGCTACCTGGACATCCTGCCCTACCGCGCCTCCAAGGGCAGGGCCATCCGCTTCATCAGCTACAAGTGGGAGATCCCGCTGGAGAACATCCTCGTCTGCGGGGACTCGGGCAATGACGAGGAAATGCTCCGCGGCGAGCCGCTGGCCGTCGTCGTCGGCAACCATGCCCCCGAGCTGGAGCACCTCAGGGGGGCGCGGAACGTCTATTTCGCCGAGAAGGCCGGCGCGGCCGGCATCCTGGAAGGGATCGCCCATTATCGTTTCGCCGAAAAGATCAGCGGAGGGGAAGGGTGAAGGATTTGCTGCGCAACCTCATCGACAAGAGCGAGCAGGGCGATTTCCGCGACCTGGTCGCCCAGCTGGGCTCGCAGCCGGGAAGGATCCTGCTGCGCAACGACATCCTGCTGGTTTTCGCCGGCTTCTGCGAGGAACGCAAGAAATCGCCGGCCTTCCGACGCAACTCGTCCATGGCCAGGTTCCTGGCCCGCATCCAGGAGATCCTGGTCCGCGACGAGTACCTGGCCGTCATGCACCGCTACGCCATCGCCCGCTACCGCTTCTACCTGCTGCGCGTCGACTGCGCCGCCATGGAGGAGATCACGGTGCGCGAGTACCTTGACCTGAAGGACCACTACGTGACGGGCGTCCTGCCCGGCGAAAGACACCTGCGCATCGACCTGCTGCCTTTCTACGACTTCAGCCCCAACATCAAGGACGCCCGCTCCATCGGCAACGGCACCCGCTATCTCAACCGCTTCCTATGCAGCAACATCTTCAACCGCCCCGGCGAATGGAACGACAAGCTCTTCCAGTTCCTCAAGCTGCACCGTTATAACGAGCAGCAGCTGTTGGTGAACGGAGCGATCCTGCCCGACTTCGCGGCTTTTTTCCCCGCGCTGCAGGCCATGCACGCCTGGCTGAAGGACAAGCCGCCCACCGCTCCCGCCGCCGCATTGGAAAGGCGCATGCGCGAAAAGGGCTTCGAGCCCGGCTGGGGCGACAGGGCCGGGCGCATGGCCGCGACCATGGAAACCCTCATCGACCTGATCAACGAGCCCGCCGACTACCTGCTGGAGCGCTTCCTGTCGCTGGTGCCCATGCCGCTGATCTCCAAGATCGCCGTCATCTCCCCCCACGGCTGGTTCGCCCAGGAGAACGTGCTGGGCCGCCCCGACACCGGCGGCCAGGTGATCTACATCCTCGACCAGGTGCGGGCGCTCGAAAAGCACCTGCAGCAGGAAATAGCGGGCACCGGGCTGGCGGTGAACCCGGCGATCGTCGTGATCACCCGCTTTATCCCCAACGCCGAGAACACCCGCTGCAACGTGGCGCGGGAGAAGATCCACCACACCGACAACTGCTGGATCCTGCGCGTCCCCTTCAAGGACCGCGAGGGCCGGATCGTCGACAACTGGACGTCGCGCTTCCACGTCTGGCCCTACCTGGAGCGCTTCGCCGAGGACGCCGCGCTGCGGGTGCTGAGCGAATTCGGCGGCAGGCCCGACCTGATCATCGGCAATTATTCCGACGGCAACCTGGTGGCGTCGCTGATGTCCGACCGTCTCGACGTCATCCAGTGCACCATCGCCCACGCCCTGGAAAAGACCAAGTACCTGTTCTCCGACCTCTACTGGCGCAGCCTGGAGGAGTACCACCATTTCTCCCTGCAGTTCACCGCCGACCTGATCGCCATGAACAAGTCCGACTTCATCATCTCCAGCACGCACCAGGAGATCATCGGCACGGAAGAGAGCATGGGCCAATACGAGTCCTACCAGTTCTTCACCCTGCCCGGCTTGTTCCAGGTCCAGGGCGGCATCGACCTGTTCGCCCCCAAGTTCAACGTGATCTCACCGGGGGTCGACGAGCAGATCTTCTTCCCCTATCACGAGCGGGAGCGGAGGACGGCGGCGAAGACCCGCGCCCTGGAAGCGCGCCTGCTTCACGACGCCGCGGACGACGTGTTCGGCCGGCTGCGCGACCCGGACAAGCCGCCCATCTTCACCCTGGCCCGCTTCGACCGCATCAAGAACATCACCGGCCTGATCGAAGCCTTCGGCATGAGCAAGGCCCTGCGCGCCGGCTGCAACCTGGTCTTCTCCGCCGGGACCGTCGATCCCGGCCACGCCCGCGACCCCGAGGAACGGGAGGAGATCGAAAAGGCCCACGCCCTGATCGAGCGCTACGCCCTGCATGACCAGGTGCGCTGGCTGCCCGGCCTGCCGCGCCTGGACACCGGCGAGGCCTACCGCGTCATGGCCGACCGCCGCGGCGTCTTCGTGCAGCCGGCGCTCTTCGAGGCCTTCGGCCTGACCATCCTGGAGGCCATGCTCTCGGGGCTGCCGACGTTCGGGCCGTTCTTCGGCGGGCCGCAGGAGATCATCGAGAACAACGTCAGCGGCATTCTGATCAATACCAGCCGCCCCGGGCTCATCGCTGCCGGCATCGAGCCCTTCATCGCCGCCTGCGCCCGGGACGCGGCCCGCTGGGAGGAGATGTCCCGCCAGGGCATCCGCCGCGTCCGCGAAAGCTTCACCTGGAAGCTCTACAGCGAGAAACTGATCGGCCTGGCCAAGCTCTACGGGTTCTGGCGCTATTCGATCAGCAAGTCGGAAAAGCAGGAGCTGAACCGCTATTGCGACATCCTCTACTACTTCCTGTTCAAGCAGCGGGCCGACGCCATGCCGGGGCAATGACAGCCTGAAATTGCGATCGGATGACGGTACCGCCAAAGAATGAAATCGGTTGACGGTGGACGGTTTACGGTTGACGGGAAGAGAAGAGGCAATCGTAAGACTTAAATTCCAAATCCCAAATTCCAAATAACAAACAAATTCCAAGCTCCAAGTTCCAATTTCCAAAACAAAAGCCCTTACAGTGCCTTTTCTCCATGAAGTAATTTATCTTACTTTAAACTTTTTACTTTGAACTTTAAACTTTTACATTGGAATGTCATCTTCCCTCTCACCCCTAGCCCCTCGCCCCTCGCCTACTTGTCACGCATCCCTCTGGACCGTTCCCAGTTCAGTCTATCGGTTCCAGCCGATGATCTTCCTGATCTTGCGGATCGTGCGCCGGCGCTGCCAGAGCAGGTTGCCCCAGGGGCCGAGCAGCATGATCGCCGCGGCCGCGAGATTGAATGCCACCGGGCCCCCTTCGATGAGATCCGGCACGAAAAAAAGGACGGCGATCACGGCGATCACGAAAACCGACCAGAGCGCCAGCAGCAGCCGGTTGCCGCGCGAGAGGAAAAAAACGAGCGGGATCCGGCTGCCCGTGCGGCCGGCTTCGACCCTGCCCATGACCTTGCCGGTCGGCAGCAGCATGAAAAACGCGGGGCCCTCGAAAATGAACGGCCAGGACCTGGACGCGGAGGCCTTCAGGCGCTCGACGACCTGGCTCGGGTCGTGCGGGCTGTCGAGAACGATCCCTGCCTGCATCCCTTCGCCGGCGTTCGTCCCGGCATCAGCAGGGGCATTTTCCCCTGACCGCGCCGGGCTTTCTCCGCCGCAGCAGATATTTTTGAACTCGCGCAGCACCAGGCGCTGGTTCCCCTTGTTGACGGCCCAGGGAACGGCCAGGAAAAAGAGCAGGATGAACAAGCGCCCGGCCGTCAGTTCTCCCGGCTTCAGCATGGGGGCAAAGATGGCCGCCAGGCCGATCAGCCAGATGATGGCGAAAACGTAATCGTAGGCCCCCAGGACGAGCCGGGAACGAAAGACGATCCGGCTGCCCGCGAGATGGGGCGCGAGCGAGCCGCTGATCTCCATGCGGCCCCTTTCATCCTTAATGCTCAATTGAAAGCTGCGCTCCAGCAGGCGGCTTTCCCAGCCATGAGGCAGGCGCTCGTTCTGCAGCGACGCGATGACCGCTTCAGGCTGGCGGGGGCAGTCAAAAATCGTTTCGCTCATTCAATGTCCGGCAGGAAGGCCACCGCCCGGCGCCCGAACGACGCCAGCGGCGCGCCGTGCACGTCCTGCATGCGCTTCGTTTGCTCCGAGTTGTAATTGGCCACGGTGCCAGTTTCTTAACACAGAAAACCTGCAAATACAAGGAACATGTTTCAAGAGAGCGAAGGCGCGTCATCAGGCGATCCGGAATACCCTGCGCAGGAGCGGCTCGCTCATGGTGCCGGCGGCTTTGCCTGTTCGCCCTTTGCCTTTGCGTGACCGTGCATGCATAGTCGCTACCAAACGGCAGCCGCGAAAATCTTTTTTTTTCTATGGTCGCCAATCAATTTAACGATATAACTGTTGCAGGGAGAGAAATACTTGTCATGGTCCGCTCTGAGGAGGGGTATATGATCAAAAAAAGGATGAATCCCGTCCATGTCCCGGCCTTTGTCCTTGCATTTTTCCTCGCCGGCCCGCTTGCCGCCCAGATCAACCAGATGAACCGCATCGCCTACTTCCGCGGCGTGCCGATCCAGGCCGACCTGCAGTTCAAGAAGGACGTGCTGACCCAGGGGCAGTACGACCTGGAGTTCATGCGCGTGCCCAACACCAAGGCCTACTACCTGAGGATCATGAGGAAAGGGAAGATCCTGCACCTGGTGCAGGGGGAAAACTATCCTTACACCGAAAAATCACAGGTATGCAACGCGCCGCGGCTTTGCCTCAACCACGACGAGGAAGCGAACACGCTCGTGATCATCGTGGAGAGCGGCGCCTACACCAGGCCCTACTCGGGAATCCGGGCCAGGTACATCATCCCCTGCGTCGGGGCCGAAACCGCCGAACCAACCGAGCCCGCACCGCCCGCCGAAGAGGAGCATGTTGGCGAGGAGGAGAACCCGGAACAGAACTGAAATGGACCGGGGAAAAGAACGAGCTGCAAGCGCAGGTGCGGGTGTTCGTGCGGGGAGCAGCACGGATCGATATCCTGCTGCCTTGAATCACGGATTACGATAGAGCGTCCCGGCGCTGCTGCCTTCCGTCGTGCGCCGTGTCTCTTTTCTTTCCTTACGCCTTGCGCCTCACGCCTTGCGCCAAGTTCACTTCATGCTCAGCACGTACTGGGCGTAGAACGCCGACGCCTTGACCAGGTCGTCTATGGCCACCTTCTCGTTCGGCGCGTGGGCGGCGACCTCGTCGCCGGGCCCGAAGCCGACGCAGGGGATGCCGTGCAGTCCCATGACGGCCACGCCGTTGGTGGAGAAGGTCCACTTGTCCACCCGGGGCTCGCGGTTGAACAGCGAGCGGAAGGAGTCGACGGCGCGGGCGACCGCCGGGTGGCCCGCCTCCAGCGTCCAGGTGGGATAATATTTTTCCATGCCGTATTCCAGCCCCGTATAGGCCTTCTCCCGGTACTGCAGCACCTCGACGCCGGCCGGCATCCCCCGCACCAGCTCCCGCACCTCGGCCACGGCGCTCTCTTTCGTCTCGCCGGCGGTGAGCCGGCGGTCGAGGTGGATGCGGGCGAAATCGGCGACGGCGCAGAGCGAGGGCGAGCCGGAGACGAATTCCGTGACCGTGACGGAGCCTTTGCCCAGGAAGTCGTTGTGTCGCAGGCGCCCGTTCAGCTTCTCGATCTCCAGGCAGGCCCGGGAAGCCATGGTGATGGCGTTCCGGCCGCGCTCGGGGGCCGAGCCGTGCGCCGAGAGCCCCTGGAAGGAGACGCGCATCTCCATGCGCCCGCGGTGGCCGCGGTAGACGCCCAGCGCCGTCGGCTCGGTTAGGATCACCAGTTCGGGCCTGACCTTCTCCTCCTCGATGATGTATTTCCAGCACAGGCCGTCGCAGTCCTCCTCCATCACCGTGCCGGTGAAGAGGACCGTGACGTCGTTCTCCAGGCCCAGTTCCTTCAGGATGCGGCCGGCGGTCACCATGGCCGCCGCCCCGCCCTTCTGGTCGACGCTGCCTCGGCCGTGGACGCAGCCGCCGGCGATCTTCCCCGAGAACGGATCCCCGTCCCAGTTCTCCAGGTTGCCCTGGTCGACGGTGTCGATATGGGCGTCGACGGCGATCAGCCGCCGGCCCCGGCCCACCCGGCCGTGGACGCTGCCCAGGCCGTCGAGGCGCACGCCGTCAAAACCCGCCGCCTCCATCTGTCGCTTGAGCTCGGCGGCCATCTCCTTTTCACCCCCTGACAGGGAGCGGATGCGCACCAGGCGCGAGAGATTGGCGGCCGTGTCGTCGCGGTATCTTTCAGCCAGGGCCAGGATCCTTTCAGCGGTTTTTTCCATGCGGGCTCCTCATTCTTCCGTCAGCCAGGTCAGGATCTTCTCGTGGGTCAGTGGCGCCGAAAACGGCAATGCCTTGCCCGGGCGCAGGGCGCGCAGGGCGGCCAGCAGGGCGAAGTAGGCGCCGATGCCGTACATCAGCGGCGGCTCGCCCACGGCCTTGGAGTTGAGAATGGCGGCCGGGTTCGCCGCGTCGGCCAGGAAGCGCACCTCGATCCGTTCCGGCGCCGTTCGGATGTCGGGCACCTTGTAGGTGGAGAGGGTATCGGTCAGCAGCGTTCCTTTTTCCGAGTAGAGCAGTTCCTCCAGCGTCACCCAGCCGATCCCCTGGACGATCGCCCCCTCCACCTGTCCGCGGTCGACCAGCGGGTTGATGCTCGTGCCGTTGTCGTGGACCGCTTGGACCGAATCGATGGCGGCGGTGCCGCGCAGCCCGTCGACGGTGGCCTCGACCAGGGCGGCGCCATACACATGGTAGGCGAACGGTTCGCCCTTTTCCTTCGCGCGGTCGAAATGGATTCCGGGCGTGGCGTAGTGCACCTGGGAGGAGAGGCTGACCCGCTGCAGATAGGCCGTCCGCACCAGCTCCTCCCAGCCGAGTTCCGTCCTGGCTCCGGAACGGCGCACGAAATCGGCGCGGATGTCCAACTCCTCCGGGGCGGCGTCCAGTTTGCCGGCGGCGACCTGCAGCAGCCGCCGGCGCAGCTCCATGCAGGCCAATTCGACCGCCTTGCCGTTCAGGTCGGCGCCGGTGGATGCGGCCGTCGGCGACGTGTTGGCCACCCGGCGCGTGCAGGTGCTGTCCATGCGCAGCCGGTTCTGGGCGATGCCCAGCGTGCGCCCCGCCACCAGCAGGATCTTGCCGTTCACTCCCTGCCCCATCTCCACCGCCCCGGTCGAGACCGCGACGCTGCCGTCGGCATAGGCGTGCACCAGGGCGCCGGCCTGGTTGAGGAAAGTGGAGGTGAACGAGATGCCGAAGCAGACCGGCATCAGCGTCAGCCCCTTCTTGCTGAGGACGTTGTCGTCGTTGTAGCGCCGCACCCGCTCCCTGGCCTCCCGCAAACCAAATGACGAGACGGCCTCCGCGAAGCAGCGTTGGGCGCGGCAGGCTTTCGCCCGCTGGCCGTAGGGGAACTCGTCGCCCTCGGAGAGCAGGTTCAGCTCCTGGAGCCGCGCCGGATCCAGGCCCATCTTTTCGGCCGCCTGGAAAAGCGCCGACTCGATGACGAACATGGCCTGCGGCGCGCCGAAGCCGCGGAAGGCGGTGAAGGGCGGCAGGTGGGTGCGGCAGGAATAGCCGGTGGCGCGCACGTTGGGGACATGGTAGCTGTTGGTGGCATGGAAGAGGGTGCGCTCGAGGATGGAGGTCGACAGGTCGGCCGCGGCCCCGGCATTCTGGTAATAGGTCACCTCGAAGGCCTGGATCTTCCCCGCATCGTCGAGGCCGATGCGGAAATCGGAGGAATAGGGATGGCGCTTGCCGGTAAAGCGCATGTCCTCCCGGCGTTCCAGCGCCAGTTTCACCGGCCGGCGCAGGGCGCGCGCGGCCAGGGCGGCCAGCGCCGCCCAGGGCGTGGCCTGGTCTTCCTTGCCGCCGAAGGCGCCGCCCAGGCGGAACACCTCGACCGCCACCCGGCTCATGGGCATGCCGAGCACGCGGGCGATGGCGCGCTGCACGCCGCTGGGCGACTGGGTGGCCGAGATCACCCGCAGCGTGTCCTTTTCCCCGGGAATCGCCACGGCCGCCTGGGGCTCGAGGTAGAGGTGTTCCTGGCCTCCCGATTCCACGCGCCCGGCGACGACCACGGGGCATTTCGCCAGGGCCCGGTCGACGTCGCCGAGAACGAAGGTGCGCGGCGGCGCGATCAGCAGCCCCTGGGCCGCGGCCTGGCGCGGGTCAAGGACCGCGGGCAGTTCCTCGATCTCCATGCGCACGGCCGCCAGCGCCCGGCGCGCCTGGCGCGGCGTCCCGGCCACGGCGACGGCGACCGGCTGGCCGGCGAAGTGCACCTCGCCGTCGGCCAGCAGCGGCTCGTCGGCGATGATGCCGCCGATCTGGTTCTCGCCGGGGATATCCCGGGCGCTGAAGACCCCCGCCACGCCGGGCTGCCGCGCGGCCGCGGCGGTGTCCAGCTCGAGGATGCGGCCGTGCGCCAGGGGCGAAACGAGCACGGCGGCATGGAGCAGGCCGGAGAAATCGCCGAGGTCGTCGACAAAGAGCGTCTCGCCGCGCGGGTGGAAAAATACGTCGTTCTCCTTCACGGCAGGTCTCCGGCCGGCAATCTGCCCGGGAACAGCTCCAGGAAATGGGCGAAAAGCAGGCGCCGCAGCAGCGCCCGCTTGTAGGCGGCGGCGCCGCGCACGTCGCTGATCGGGGCGATCTCCGACCCGGCGACGGCGATGAATTCCCTGACGGTCTCCGCCGTGACCTTCCGGCCGGCGAGGAATGCCGACGCCCGGCGCAGGTAGAGCGGCACCGGCGCCACTCCCCCCGCCGAAACATGGGCCGCGGCGATGCGCTCCCCGTCCATCTCCAGGCCGATGGCCGAGTTCACCGAGGCGATGTCCTGGCGGCGGCGGCGGGCGACCTTTTCGAAATGGAGCCGGACGCCGTCCCGGCGCAGCGGCACGCTCACCCAGGCCGCCACTTCCCCCGGTCGCAGGTCCAGTTTCTTGTAGTCCAGGAAGAACTCGCTCAGTTTCCGCTCGCGGGTCAGCGCCTCGCGGCGCAGGCCGATGGCGGCGTCGAGGGCCAGGAGGATGACGCTCAGGTCGCCGATGGGCGAGGCATTGACGATATTGCCGCCGACGGTGGCGCGGTTGCGCACCTGGGTGGCGGAAACCTGGCGCAGGAAGCCGGCCAGCGGCGGGAAGGCGGCGGCCAGCAGCCGCGATTCCATCAGGTCGGAGACGGTGGCGGCGGCGCCGATGAGGATGCGGTCGGCTTCGGGCCAGATGGCGGCGAACCCCTCGCGGCGCGACATCAGGTCCAGCTTCCTGCCGGCGAGCTCGGGGCCGCGCTGGACGTAGAGATCGGTGCCGCCGGCCATGACCACGGCATCCTTCGGCTGCTTTGCGCTCTTGTCGGCCCCGGTTGCGGGCAGCGCTTTCAGGCGCGCGGGAATGGCGGCGAAATAGGCGGGGATGACGCCGGCGGCGATCAGGGCGGCCAGCCGGTCGGGGGCAACGGCCGCCTGGGGGCGCACTTCCTGCAGCATGCGCTCCAGCGCCCGGCGGATCGCCGTGTAGCCGGTGCAGCGGCAGATATTGCCTTCGATGGCGGTGACGGCGTCGTCCAGGTCAAGCCCGGCATCCTCGAGCAGGAAGGCGGTCAGGCTGACCACGATCCCCGGCGTGCAGAAGCCGCACTGGCTGGCCCCCTCGCTGACAAAGGCCTGCTGCACCGGCGTCAGGCCGGCGTTGTTCAGTCCCTCGATGGTGACCACGTGGCAGCCGGCGGCATCGGCCAGCGGGAAGAGGCAGGAGGCGACGGCGCGGTAGCGCAGGCCTTGCGCACCGGGCGTGCCCAGCAGCACGGTGCAGGCGCCGCAATCGCCCTCGCGGCAGCCGACGCGCGTTCCGGTCAGGCGCTGGTCGTCGCGGATGAAGTCGACCAGGGCGGTCCCGGTGGGCAGGGCGGCGCGGACCTCGCGGTCGTTGAGGATGAAGACCGTTTCAACGGCCATTCCGCCTTACCAGCCGGCGGCGATGAGCCAGACGGTCAGCCCCCAGCAGGCCAGGGCGCCGGCGACGGCCAGCGGCGCGAACAGGGGCTTGCGGGCCAGCCACACCGGCAGCAGCCGCTTTTCCAGTTTCCGCCCCAGGGCGTAGCCCAGCGGGAACAGGGCCGCGCCCAGCAGGGCGGCCGGCGCGACGCGCGTCAGCATGTAGACGGCCGCGCCTTCGGCGTAGCGGAAAGAGAGCAAATGGGCGCAGGGGGCGACGAAGCGGCCCAGGGCGAAGAACGCCGCGCCGCCGGCGAAGGCGGCCAGGCCGCCCACGGCGCCCTGCATCCCGCCGTTGCCGGCGATCTTCTTCCTGGCCAGGCTGACGCCGGCGAACAGGAAGGCGCCATTGAGCAATACGGCCAAATGGGAGTTGGCATGGCAGAGGACGGGCAGGCCCAGCAGCGGCGCGGCCAGCCATTTGGCGAAAACGGCCATGAGCACGATGCCGGGGATGATGCGCGCCTGCTTGTAGATCGCCAGCCCGGCGGCCATGACGGCGAAGCCGGCGCCGGTGACGACGGGGCTGCGCGGCAGGCCAATATCCCGGGCCAGGCCGCCCAGCAGCGCCTCGGCCAGGCCCATCAGGGCGCCCAGCGCCAGGACGACCAGCAGATAGAATTTCCAGGAAAACGTCTCGTTGTTGCCTGACATAAGCACCTCTGCAGCTCGTTGGGAACCGGGTTTATCTTAATGACCGGGAGACGATTTGTCAACGCGAGGTCCGAAGTTAGCGGCACTGAACGGAGTTCGATGTTCGAAGTGCGATGCTACGCTTCGTGTCCCCTTGGGGGATTCGACGTTGAAGAAATCAGCAGCTAAGTGTTCCAGCAATGCTTTTTTCTTAAACTTCGAACCTCGAACTTCGAACTTCACTCCCCGATGATCTTGACCAGCACCCTCTTTTTTCTCCTGCCGTCGAACTCGCCGTAGAAGACCTGCTCCCAGGGGCCGAGGTCGAGCTTTCCCCGGGTGACGGCCACGACCACCTCGCGGCCCATGACCTGGCGCTTGAGGTGGGCGTCGCCGTTGTCCTCGCCGCTGAGGTTGTGGCGGTAGGCCGAGACCGGCTCGTGCGGCGCCAGTTTCTCCAGCCATTTTTCGTAGTCCTGGTGCAGGCCCGGCTCGTCGTCGTTGATGAGCACCGAGGCGGTGATGTGCATGGCGTTGACCAGGACCAGCCCTTCCTGGACGCCGCTTTCCCGCAGCGCCTGTTCGACCTCGGGGGTGATGTTGATGAAGGCGCGCCGGCCCGGGGTCTGGAACCATAGTTCCCTGCGATAGCTTTTCATGAAGGGATTATAACTGAATTTGAACGTCCGGCATAGGAAATCGGCAGACGGTGGACGGTGGACGGTTTAAGGTTGACGGGAAGAGAGGAGGCAATCGTAAGAATTAAATAACAAATCCCAAATTCCAAATAACAAACAAATTCCAAGCTCCAAATTCCAATTTCCAAAACAGAATCCCCCTTGAAATTGCATGCCTTTTCTTCGTTTGGGTCATTGGGTGATTGGAATTTGGAATTTGGTGCTTGTGATTTGGAATTTAAGTCCTATGATTGCCTTTCTTTCATCCTGGCCTTACGCCCTGAACCTCATGCCGATTTCCCTTCTTCATCTTCACGAATCACGACTCACGAATTACGAATCACGGCAGCTCGAATTCCTCCGCGTCACGCGTTACGCGTCACGCGTCACGTATTCGTTCTTCCAGCACTAATGATGGACGCCCCGGTCACGGCGGCGATGATGACGGCGCCGCCGATGATGGCGTGGGCCCCGGGCTTTTCGCCCAGGGCCAGGAAGACCCACAGCGGGTTGAAGACCGGCTCGATGACGGCGATCAGGTTGGCGGTGACCGCGGTCACGCGCCGGATGGCCGCCGTGAACAGGATCGCCGCCACCCCGACCTGGAAGATGCCCAGCATGGCGATGGCGCCGGCCGCCTTCCAGGTGACGGCGGGCCAGGGCAGGAAGAGCGCCACGCCCAGGCCGATGGCCGCGGTGAGCCAATGGGCCAGCAGGATCGACTCCAGCGGCGAGCCGTCTTTCTGCATGCGCATGAAAATGTAGTAGAAGCTGAACAGCAGCCCGGACAGGAGCGCCAGGATGTTGCCCGGCAGCCTGCCGCCGCCCAGCTTGTCCATGAACAGCAGCGCCATGCCGGCGCCGACGAAGGCGAAGGCAACCCAGTGCTCCCAGCGCGTGCGCTCCTTGAGGAGCCAGGCGCCGAGGATGGCGGTGAAGACCGGCCCCACGTATTGCAGCAAAATGGCGTTAGCGGCGGTGGTGGTCTTGTTGGCCGCGACGAAAAGCAGCATGGTGCCGGCCTGGGTCAGGGCGGCGCCGACCTGCGCCGGCGACCAGTGGAAACGGGGCCGCTTCAGCCAGGCCAGCACGACCAGCGAGGAGATCAGGCTGCGCATGCCGGCGATGGCGAACGGGTGCCAGTCGATGACCTTGATGAACAGCCCGGCGATGCTCCACAGGAAGGCGGTGGCGACCATGGCCAGGATGCCGAAGTGGGTCGACGCGCGCAGGCGCTGCAGGGAGCCGGCGTTGAAGATGGGGATGATCATGAGCGGGAGCTGGGAGGCAGGCGGCCGGAAAAACCCAAGGCAAAAGGCGAAAGGCAAAAGTCAAAAGGTAAGAAAAGATTATTTGCGAAATATCCGCAAAAATGTCTTAACAAGGTGTTGTTCTTCACTTTTGCCTTTTTACTTTTGCCTTTTGCCTTTTTTTTTCTTCAACATCGAACTTCGAACTTCGAACTTCGAACTTTACTTGATCTCCAGCCTCTGCCCGTAGCATTTTCTGCAAACCGACACGTACTTGTCGTTGCCGCCTATCTCGATCTGCGGCCCCTCGCCCACCGGTTGGCCGTCCTTGTACTTGAGCAGCATGGTCGCCTTTTTGGTGCAGTACCAGCAAACCGCCTTGACCTCCTCCACCTTGTCGGCGAAGAGCAGCAGCGCCTCGCTGCCGGGGAACAGGTGGTTGCGGTAGTCGTTCTTCAGGCCGTAGACGATGACCGGGATGTTCAGGCGGTCGACGATGCGCGTCAGCACGACCACCTGCCAGCGGCTGAGGAACTGCCCCTCATCGACCAGCACGCAGTCGGGCTTGGCCTCCTCGGCGAGGCGCAGCATGTCGGTGTCCTTGCCGATGATCGCGGCATCGCGCTGGAAACCCATGCGCGAGGTGATCTTGCCGCGGCCGAAGCGGTCGTCGATGGCCGGCGTGAAGAGCAGGGCGTGCTTGTTCTGCTCCTCGTAATTGTGGGCGATCTTGAGGATCTCGGTGGACTTGCCGGCGTTCATGGTCGAGTAGCGGAAATAGAGCTGGGCCATGGCTTACACTCCTCCGCGGGTCAATAGCGGTCGTTGCGGCCGGGCGGGTCCTGGAAAGCGCGGCGGATGTCCCGGTAAACCGAGAGATCGGGCTTGCCCTCCAGGAAGCGGATCAGGGCCGCGGCGGTGGTGGCGGCCAGCGACCGGCCCGGGTCGCGGTGCTTGAACTCGTAGGAGCTGGCGACGTAGCTCGAGAGACCGACCCGGAAGTCCCTGTCCTCGGCGAGCGCGGCGCCGTCGGGTCCGCGCAGGTCGATGCCCTGGATGCGCAGCTCCTTGTCGGTGCGCACCGTGTAGGAGATCCCAGAGACCTGCAGGTCGATCTCGTTGCCCTTCAGGAACGAGTCGCGGATCAGCGAGCGCATCTCCCCGGCGTTCATGGCGATCTCGATCACCTCGTTGCCGAACGGATCGAGGGTGAAGACGTCCTTGACGGTGATGTCCTCGTTCAGGCGGCGCAGGCGGATGCCGCCCTCGTTCTGGAAGGCCACGTCCAGGCCGTGGGCCGCGCGCATGGCATCGGTCATCAGGCAGCCGAGCGCGTCCTTGCCGGTGATGGCGAAGGGGGCGGTGACGATGACGCGGGAGAACGCCGGGTTGTCGTTGAAGCGCTCGATCATGGCCTTGACCTCGGGGTCATCGTCCTTGAGCTCCTTCACGTCGATCAGCCCGCCTTTCTTCTCCACCACGCGGCCGCCGCGAACGAGCAGTTCCACCCTGCCCAGGTAGCGCAGGTCGCTGCCGGCCTGGGCCACCAGCACGCCGTTGACGGTCTCGGCGGGATCGACGCGGGTGTGCGAGTGGCCGCCGATGATCGCGTCCAGCTCGGGCATGGACTTGGCCAGCTTCACGTCGTCTTCGAAGCCCATGTGGGACAGGGCCAGCAGGACATCGGCCCCGCGGCGCAGGGGCTTCATCTCCAAAGCCTTCTTCAGCGGCTCGCTGAAATCGAGCCCTTTCACCCGGTCGGGGTGGGTGGAGGGCAGGCCGTTGCCGGGCTCGATCTGGATCAGGCCGAAGACGGCGACGCGCACGCCGCTGCGGGTGGTCAGCAGCCGCGAGGGGGTCATGTTGGGGATCTCGCTGCCGGGCCGGGGATGGATGTTGGCCGAGACGATGGGGAAGCGGACGCGGGCGGCGAAGCGCTTGAGGTTCTCCAGGCCGAAGTCGAACTCGTGGTTGCCGAGAGTGAGCAGGTCGACGCCCAGGCGGTTGAGCAGCTCGAGCATCGGCTCGCCCGGGGGCTGGTACTGGTCGATGATCGGATTGCCGGTGAAGTTGTCCCCGGCGCAGAGCAGCAGGACGTCGGCGCCGCCGCGGCGCTCGGCGTCGACGCGGGCCGCCACCTTGGCGAAATTGTCGATCTTGCCGTGCACGTCGTTGAAGTGCAGGATGACGACGCGGGCTTCCTCGGGCGCGCGGGGCAGCGAGGCGCAGGAGGAGCAGGCCAGGCCCGCCAGCAGCAGCAGCGGCAGCAGGGAGACGATCAGGCGACGCTTGGCCCGCTTCATTTGCCCGCCCTCCGTTTCCCGGCCAGGCGGACGAAAAGCGCCTCGCCGCCGTTCAGCTCGCCGTCGTGGCCGATCTCGTGGCCGTGGCAGTCGCAGACCTTCTTGTAGCCGTTCTGCACCTGTTTCCAGGAGATTTTCGAGTACTTGCGCAAGACGTCGGCCACCCGCGCTCCGGAAAAGATTTCGATCGCCTTGTCGTTGACTTTTATTTTCATGGGGGCAACTCCGTTTGAAAAACCGATTTTAGGGAAATAGCGAATGAATGTCAATGAAAAGGCAAAAGGAAAAAGGCAAAAGTGAAGAGAACCGCCCCGCGACCCATTGAATGGGATTAGATAACCGTAATTAAAATAAATGTGTCAAATTAAAGTCATTAACCTTAACTTTCGCTTGTGAAAATTTAAACATTAATACTCTAATCTGACACATATCTACTGAAATCAACATGTCAGTTTAGGCTACACTTTAAATTATCTGATGAAAAAACCTGTTTTACTTCTGTTTTAGTTCTTTGAGTCTATCTTCGGAGGTATTACGCACCCATGTATCTTTATCATTCTTAGCAATATAGAATAACAATGTCTGGTCGGTAATTTTTTTAACTGCTCTACTTCGCAACCAGCCATCAATATCATTTTTGGCAATATAACCAAGAAGATTCTGGTCAACAAAATGGGGGTTTTCTACCGCAGCCAGGCGCACGTCCCTAATTTTATCATTTTTGGCGAATTCGGCTAGCAGAAGCAAATCAGAAAGCCTCTTTACCGCCGCAGTACGCTCCCACTCTTCCTTTCCGTTTTTAGCGATATCGATATAGACTAACTGCGCAAGATTCCTGTCTTTGAGTTTATCTGCAGCGGTCATTCGCACCAAAGTATTCTTGTCTTTCTTAGCCGTATCAGCCAGTAGAATCTGGTCGGTAAGTCTTCTCGCTGCTGAACTTCGTAAATCCTCATATTTATAATTCTTGACAATTTCGGCATAGACATTTTGTGCAAGAGACTTATCTTCAAGTTTATCCGCGGCATGTTTTTTCAACCATTCTTCTTCATCATTCTTGGCAATTTCAGTCAGCACGCCCTGGTCAGTAAGGTTAGGGTTTTTAACCGCTTCAGCACGCACCGAATCTTCCTCTCTATGATTCAAGGCAATTTCCGCTAGAAGAGCCTGATTTGCAAGTTTTTTCACGGCATATTCGCGCATCCAATCGGCCTTATCGTTTTTAGCAATATCAGCAAGCTTTATGCAAGCACCCTTGTCTCCCGCATTACATTTCGCAACTAACTCATCAACTAAAATGTAAACACTGCGTGGAGTCCAGGTACTGAGTAATATCACCAAAATTATTGATAGAAAGGAAATAAACAACACAACAAATATTTTAAAGCCGATAACATTCGAGATTTTCCATCTGGTATTGAAATAATTAATAAATCCCATTTTTGCTCCCTTTCGGATTTGGATTATATTTTACTCAATTAGGAACCAAAAATCATTTTATCTTTAATAATTTAATCAATAAAAAATACCTTTTTAAAGAATAAAGCTGATCCTTATAAATTTTTGTGATTAACTAATCAACTGGAATTTCCAAAAGCATAGACACAAAGTGGACACATTTGGCCTTTTCGGATATTTCCACATTCTGAAAACCCTTATGAGCAAATGGTTTCAAGACCGATTGGCTTATTCATTTCTCTGAATGGCATTCAGAAAGTCGGGAGCATTGCCGATGCCGGATGCGTTCCCTGTTTCCAGACTTGAGAACGCATGGCATTGGGGTTCGATCCGCCTCAGCTCCACTTGTTTTCCCTCCCCACAAATTCCCCTCTTTTCTTACTTTTGCCTTTTTCCTTTTGCCTTTTGCCTTGGGCGCGGGAACCGCGCCGCCGATCCTCCTCAGCTCCACTTGTTTTCTCCCTATTCCGGATAATCGGTCACATATTTGGCCTTGAACTCAGATTTCATACTTTGTTTCCATCAGGCGGATCCCCTTCTGGAAAAACCTGCTGAATTTTCCTTTAAACTGACCCGCTTCAAGCAATATTTTTTCCTTTCCCAGCCATTTCATCACGACCATGGCATTCTCCAGATCCTTGATCATTTTGAGTTCGTGATCCCTCCCCTCCCTAAGCTGTGATACCGCGATCTTGTGCGCCGCCCACATCGCCGGACGGGGAACCTTGAGGGGAATCCCGCGATAAGTAAGGGTGACCGCATTGTCCAACAGGACCTTCTGATAAGACAGGGGACTGACCACGATCCCCAGCCCGGGCAAGCGCAGAGGTTCCCCCTCATCCCTTCCCGGCTCGCATAAAAACTCGATGCTCAAGTTGGTTCCCTCCGCATCCGGAGCGGGAATATACTTCTCCGCCTTACTCAGTATTCCGGCTTTGGGGACATAGCCCAACTGGATCAGCAATCCATGGAGCGGGATGCCGGGACCGCTTTTAAAGGCCCTGGGGCGCTGGACAGAGAAATCAATATCGCTGGTAGTGAAAGTGAACCGTACGATCGGATAATGCTCGCGATAGACCGGCAGGCACCAGCTGCCTATCAGGACCAAATGCTCTAATGCACCACTTTTATAAAATTCCTTCAACAAACCGGCAAATTCCTTTTCAAACTCGAACATGCTCGAATGCCTTTCTGGCGATCCTGGCCTGGCGCTTCAAGGCCTGCAATTCTTTTTTCAGTTTGGCCAGTTGTACTTTCGCCTTTTTTACTTTCTCGTTCTCTGCTTTCACGTTCTTGGACGCTCCCTTGAAATCGAATTCGCTGCCTCCCAAATATTCTGAAACCGATTTGTCTCCCTTGCGGTATTTTTTATAGTAATAAACTTTCCCCTTGATGCTCCGGCGATAAATAGACACAGACGGATTGGCATGCATGAAGCTCCGGATCAGCGCAATCCGCTCCTGCAGATTCGCGATCTCTTCTTCCAGGTAAACAACATTCGCTTCCAGCCCCATCTTACACCACCTTTCCTTTATTTTATCATAATATGTGGTGTAGTTGTTGTCAAGACAATTACACCACATATATTATAATTATTCGGGATGTGTGGTGTATTTCGTTAAGAAGTCAATCGGGGTTTTTTTGCTTTATACTTTTGCCTTTTGCCTTATGCCTTTGTATAATCGAATGAATGAAACATCCTGCATCCGTCACCCTGACCCTGCCGGCCTGGCTGAAGGCGATGCTCGCCGGCGACCTGGAGATGCGCGACCCCGAGCAGCGCATGCGCTGGGTGATCGGGCTGTCGCGGCGCAACGTCGAGGAAAGGACGGGCGGCCCCTTCGCCGCCGCCGTGTTCGCGCGCGAGACGGGGCAACTGCTGGGCGCGGGAGTCAACCTCGTCGAGCCGCTGAACCTGTCGCCGGCCCACGCCGAGATCGTGGCCTGCGCCTTCGCCCAGAAGCGGGCCGGCACCTTCGACCTGAACGCCGTCGGCGCCGGCTGCGAGTTGGTCACCAGCTCGCAGCCCTGCCTGATGTGTTTGGGAGCCACCTTGTGGTCGGGAGTGACCCGGCTCACGTACGGCGCCACCGCGGCCGACGTCGAAGGCATCGTCGGCTTCGACGAGGGGCCCCTGCCCCGCGACTGGCAGGGCGAGCTGGGCAAGCGCGGCATCACGGTGGCGGGCGAGTTCCTGCGCGCCGAGGCGGTCGAGGTGCTGAGCCTTTACAAGGAAACGGCCGGGACGGTCTACAACGGCCGATCCAGGGGATAACCTTTCAGAACTTCCAGTGATAGTGTTAGTGTTAGCAAGACAAAAAAAGAATACCCTTTATGGAACGTTATTTTACGGTTCCTGACACTGACATTTCCCAGGCCGAAAGCCTGCATTGAGGACGGCCGGTACTGTCTGCAACGGCCGCCGCGGCTCCCGGCAATCGGCTTCGCGGAATGCCGCCGCCCTCAATGGGCCGCGTGCCCCGGCTTGGCGTGCCAGATGCGGGTCATGATCAAGGCGCCGATCAGGCTGAAGGGGATGATGCAGGACACCCAGACCCAGGCGTTGGCCGGCGCATGGCCGGCGACGGCAACGCCGTCCCAGCCGTAGGTCTTCAGCATCCAGCCCAGGCCGAAACCGGTCAGGCCGCTTCCGATATACTGGATGCCGTCGAGCGCGCCGGCGACGGTGGCCGCCGCCTTGCGGCCGCCGAAGTCCATGGAGGCCGTCCCCGACAGCATGCCGTGCACGCCGAAGATGAACATGGCCGTCAGGCCCAGCAGCACGACCGCCCAGGCCTGGCCGAGCCAGGTGCCGCGCCCCAGGCTCAGGCCCAGCAGCGCCAGCATGACCACCTGCACCAGGTAGAAGGTGAAGGCCACGGGCGGGCGGCGCGACTGGAACAGGCGGTCGCTCATCCAGCCGCAGAGCAGTCCGCCGAAGATGCCGCCGAGCATGAAGGCCACGCCGGTCCACCAGAACAGCGGTTCCTTCTTGGCCAGGTGGTACACCTCGTCCAGGTACTCGGTGAAGTAGAGCATCACCCCCTGGCGCACAAAACCGGTGCAGAACTCGGCGCCGATGAGGAAGAGGATCACCTTGTTGCGGAACACCTTGGCCAGCAGTTCCTTCAGGGGGAGCGGGGCGTCCTCGGCGAGATGGGCGTTCGAACCGTCGCCGGTGTCGAAATCGGGATGGCCGGCATGGCTGGGACGGTTGCGCACCAGCAGCAGGTCCACCAGGAACATCACGCCCATGGCCGCGGCGGGCACGAACCAGATGACGTTCCAGTTGGCGAAGCTGGCCAGCAGCACCGAGCCGATGGTGGTGGCCAGGAAATAGCCGGAGGAGATCATGATGCCGAAGATGCCGCCGAAGATGCCGCGCTCGTGCACGTGGAACCAGGTGGAGTTGACCTTGACCACGGAGAGGGCGCCGAAACTCTGGAAATACATGTTCAGGCTCCACAGCCAGCTCATGCTCCACAGCACGTGTGCCGTCCAGCCGTTGAAGAACATCAGCCCCACGCCCAGATTGAGCAGCGCGGCGCCCAGGGCGCCGATCAGGATCGCCTTGCGCCCGCCGATGCGGTCGGCCAGCGGGCCGTTGAGCATGACGCTCAGCCCGTAGGTCCAGAAACCGAAGGTGGCGATCAGCCCCATCTGCGCCTTGTCCAAATGGTACCAGGCGCCGATGTCGTTCTTGACGATGTTGAAGTTGTAGCGCCCCATGTACATGGTGGCGTAGGTCAGTCCCAGCGGGAACCAGTTCAGGAAGCGCCGGCGGCGGAACTCCTTGCAGTGCTTCATCGGGTTGCGCGACAGAAGGCTCATTTTCTTGCCTCCCGCCAGGCGGACCACAGCTTGTCCAGGACGTCCTCGAGGTGGGCGCCCAGCACCTCGGGCTGGTCGGTCTTTTCGGGCATGTTGTCGAAAACGGCATAGGGGACCCTGCGGTCGCCGGCGGGCAGGAACTTCGGGTCGGAGGCGAACTCGTCCCAGTCCGATTCCTTGTAGAGCATCTCGATCTTCTTGTCCTCCAGGGCGTGCTGCAGGATGGAGTCGGGGCGGTCGGGGTTGTAGCGCCGGCGGTTCTTGCGCAGCGACTCGGGCCAGTCGACCTTGATGTACATGCAGGCGGCATGGTCCAGCACCTGCGGCGACAGGTGGGAGAACGCCTCGCGGAAGCCGCCGTGCTCGCTGCCGCGCGCGAACTCGATGAACAGCGTCTTTTTCTCGTGGAAGGCGGGGTCATTGCGCAGGATCTTGGAGTAGGACAGGTTGAGCTTCTTGATCAGGAAGTTCCAGAACCACTTGCCCTTGAAGACGTAGCCGGGGTAGGTCTTGCCCTCGTAGGTGAACTCCCTGTCGGTGATCAGGCGCGGCTGGCCCATCTCCTCCATCAGGTCGTCGTCCTCGAAGCGCTCCCAGAGGATGGGGAAATCGTCGATCTCCTGGAACTCGCCGATGTGGAAGCGCTTGATCCTCTCTTTCAGGGGAACTTTCTTCAAATAGTCGATGACTTCCGATTTGCCGGCGGCCGGCCGGCCGATGAGGATGATGACGTCGAACGTGTTCTTGTCCATGCCTTGCACCTCCAGCGGAACCTTGGATCAGCCGTGAATCTGTATTATATGAATGGGAATATTTTTTGCAATCAGCAAAACAGTCGAAGATATTTTGACTTTAATTCTTACATGTCAATATTCAGTATCAAGGCCTGTCTCCTATGCCCGACTTGCTCATCCGGGCAATGACCTCTTCCATTCCATCCAAAAGAGTATTTATTCGGCGGAAGGCGGCGTTGGCGGCATCGGGGCGGCTCATGTCGACACCGGCTTTTTTGAGGATCTCAAGCGGATCAGCGCTGCCTCCGGCTGAGAGAAAATCCATATAGCGCTCGGCCCCCTTGGGACCTTCGCGCAGCACCATGTCGGATAGGGCCAAAGAAGCAATCCTGCCGATGCTGTATTGATAAACATAGAAATTGAACAAAAGGTGGGGAATGCCGATCCACTCGCTCTGGATGTAGTCTCCCACTTCACAGACGCCCTGCGGGTGACCGTAATATTGCCGGACCAGGTTCAAATAGGTCTGGTCGAGCCAGTCGGCGGTCAAGGCCTGCCCGGCCTCCACCCGTCGATGCATGGCAAGCTCGAATTCAGCGAATAACGTATCATGGAAAATTGAGCCTAGAATCATTTCGATGTGCCTGTCAAGAAAATAAAGTTTCCTTTGCTCATTTTTTTCGCTTTTGAGCATGTATTCCATGAGCAGATTCTCATTGAAGGTCGAGGCGATTTCGGCGAGGAAAAGCGGGTATTCGGACATCGCCTTGGGCTGTCTCTGATCGGAAAAATATGAATGCAATGCATGCCCCAGCTCATGGGCGACGGTGAGGACAGAACCGAAGCCGCCACTGTAGTCAAGGAAGATAAAAGGATGAATGCCATAGGCATTGATGACATAGGCATTGCTGGTCTTACCCTTATTCAGGTAAATGTCCATCCAGCGGCCGGCAAAGGCTGTTTTCAAGGCAGCGGAATAGGATTTCCCTAAGGGTCTCATGGAAGCCTTTATCAATTTTTCCGTTTCGCTGAAGCTGAATTTTTTATCAATCGAGCCGACCATAGGAGAGTGAATGTCTTCATAACGGAAGAAGTCGAGCCCCAGCAGCTGCTTCTTGATTCTCAGGAAGCGATGCAGTACCGGCAGGTTCTCATGCACCGACAAAATGAGCTGGTGATAGATATCGCTGCTGATGGCATCGGGGAAAAGCCGGGCCTCCAGGCAGTCGGTGAATCTGGCAACCTGAGCTGAAAAGAGATGCTGCTTGACGGCCCCATCGAACAGAATGGCAAACGTGTTCTCGTAGCGTTTCTTGTTCTGCAAGTATTGGACCGCAACCTGCCTGCGTACTTCGGGATCGCCGCTTTGGCGCAAGCGTCCATAACTCGCGGCATTCAAGGTCACTTTGCTGCCGTCATTGAGGGTGATCTCGGCTGGGGGCATTTCGTCGTTGAGCTTGTTCACGGCCCGGGCTGGCACGCCGCTGAAGAGCGAGGTAAGAGAAAAGATCCGCTGCTGCGCTTCCGGCAGGAAATGGTCTTTCAACCGGAGTATACCGTCCACTTGCATGCGGAAACAGGCCAGGCGCGGCTCTTCCTCGACATAGGAGGAAAAACGCTCTCCTCCCAAAGCTAAAATGTCCATATTGAATGAGGAAAGCTTCTGGTTGAAGCGCACATTGATGGAATGAAGTTCGCCGCTCAGGGCGGAATAGTGGGAATTGTCATCGGTTACAGTCAACAAATGAATGTAAGCATTCAGACGCTCTAATCTGATCTGGAATTTCTCGACCAGCGTGACGAAAGCGAACATTTTTCCGGACGAGACGGTCCAGCCGGCTCTTGCAGAATCGATGATCTCAATGTCTTTGGAAAATGAATTCATCTCGGCTTTCCAAGCGTCAAAGCTTGGGAAAAGGTCCTTTACATTCCAAGTGAATTCTGCGGGCACTTCGCTGCGGGGTCGGTTGGAAAAGTCAGGGATAGCAGGGTTTTCCTGAAAGGAGGCAAACACATGCTGCAGCCCGACCAAAAGAATGGCTATCTCCAGTATCAGGACAATTTTAAAATTGTTGCCCGTGTTTTTGATCATCATCGGGATCCTTGCATTAGATTTGGAGCCAATGGTTCTTTTTATTTATCAAGGTCCATTCTGACCCTTCTTGCTAGCCAGTCGCCTCCACGCATCAGTAATGCCAGGCTACTGGGATCTCGCCGATGGGCAGGACATGGATCTTCTTGCCCAAAATGTATGATTTATCGCCCGGATAAATCACCCAAAGCCGCTCAAGGGAAAGATCGCTCACCGCGATCCTCATCGATGGGGTGACGACCGGTGCATCTCCGTACTTGAACTCTACGCCCCAGTTTTTTCCACCATGTTGCCAGAATAGATCGAGCTCGGCCCCCGCATGGGTCGCCCAGAAAAAGGCTTCCCCCACACTTTTATTGAGGCTCCGCAAAACGCATTCCAGGGCAAAACCTTCCCAGGATGCCCCAACCTTTGGATGGCTGATCAATGTAATACTTCCTTCAATGCCCAGCAGAGAGTGCAATATGCCGGGATCGCTCAAATACAATTTTGGCCGTTTCACCAGTCTTTTCCCCAGATTGGCATGCCAGGGCTGCAGCAGGCGCACCATAAACGTCGATTCAAGAACTTCAATATGCCGCCGCACCGTCATGTCACTGATTCCGAATGAACGGGACAATTCGCTGTAATTGATCACCTGGCCGTGATAATGCGCCAGCATGGTCAGGAAGCGGCGCCAAGCCTGGGCCAGGATGTTGATCCCCAACTGCGGCAGGTCTCTCTCCAGAAAGGCGGTCAGGTAGTGGTCGCGCCATAACCTGCTTTGTGCTTCGTTTGTGGCCAAAAAAGAGCGGGGGAAGGCCCCACGCAGCCATAACTTTTTAAAATGGCTGCCGCCAACATCCTGGAGACGCAGCCCGCCAAGAGCATGGAAGGCGATGCGTCCGGCGAGAGACTCGCTGCTCTGCCTCAGCAGATGGCCCGAGGCACTTCCCAGTATCAAGTATTTTTGCCCTGGCCGGTGATCGACCAGGTGGCGGATCAAAGGAAATATTTCTGGACGGCGCTGGACTTCGTCAATGACGATCAATCCGCTTAAATCCTCCAGCGCCAACTGTGGATTCTCCAATGCGGCAAGGTCCCTCGGGTTTTCCAGGTCAAAATAATGCTTGGCATCAAATTCCCGGGCCAGGGTCGTCTTGCCGCACTGACGCGGGCCAATAAGGGCAGTCACCGGGAACTGCCGCAAGAGCTTCTTGATTTCACGCCGGTCTGCTTCACGATTGACCATTAATCCTCCCTTGCCTGGGATAAGCCTACCACATCAATATTGAAATATCAACATGCCGTGATGATTTATCAATATTTGCCATCAGATTTTTTCTGCTATCTGCCATTGACCATCGGCCAAAAATGGACGCGCTTGTTTTTCCCGATAGGGTGCTACTTGTCCAGGCCGGGCAAGTCGTCGCCGCAGGGCAGCTCGCCGCGCGCACCGGTGAAGTCGGCCAGGCGGTCCTGGAACTTCTCGGCCTTCCTGGCCGTCTCCTCGTACTTGCTGCCGGCCAGGCCCAGGTGCTTGCCCAGCAGGCGGAAGTCGTCGTGAAACTGGGCGAAGCCCTGCTGGACCTTGACCAGGTCCTTGAGGATCCGCCGCGTGCGCTGCTCGATGCGCAGCCCCTTCAGGCCGAAGGCGATGGCCATCAGGTAGGCGTAGAAGCTGTTGGGCGAGACCGGGATGACGTGCTTCTCCACGGCGTAGTTGAAGATGCCGTAGTTCCTGCCGTCCAGGCCGTCGCTGATCACGGCCTCGTAGAAGACGTTCTCGGCCGGGATGTAGATCAGGGCGAAGTCGTAGGTGCCGCAGTCGGGGCGGATGTATTTCTCGGCGATCTCGTCGACGCGCAGCTTGAAGCTCTTGACGAATTCCTTCCTGTGCTTCTTGCGGTTCTCGTCGTCGCCGGCATCGAACAGGCGCACGAAGCTTTCCAGCGGGAACTTGGCGTCGACCGGGATCAGGCGCTCGCCCAGGGTGATGACGGCGTCGACCTTGGCCCCGTCGGGAAAGGCGTACTGCAGGGTGAAGTTGCCGGCCGGCAGCACCTGGCGCAACAGGTCCTCCAGCATGTATTCACCCAGGTTGCCGCGCAGCTTGGGCGCGCGCAGGATGTCCTGCAGCGAGGAGATGTCCCTGCCGATGGCCTTCATCTGGTTGGTCGACTCCTCGAGCACGCCCAGCTTTTTCTGGATCTCGCCGACCACCGTGCCGGTCTGCCCCAGCTGGCTGGCGATGGTGCCCTGGGTCTTGCTCAGGTTGTCATTGACCATGCGCATGATCTCGTTGAGCTGCCCCGACATCCCCTCCTGCGTGCGGCGCAGCATGTCGGTCTGCTGGAACAGCGACTGGCGCTGGGCCTCGGCCTGGGAGGTGCGCAGATCCTGCAGCTGGTTCTTCAGGTCGATGACCTGCTGGCTGAGGCCGGTGTCGCGCGGCCGCAGCTGCAGCACCAGCACGCCCAGCAGCAGCGCGACGGCGACGGCCAGCAGGACGATCAGCAGGACGGTTTCCATATGCCTGAACGATAGCAGAGGGCCGCGGAAATAGCAACTGCGGTCATTCGTGACGCGAAAGAGAAAGAAATCGGTTTATCGTTATGCGTTATGCAAAAGAGCAAGAGCTGCTTCCAATCTCCGGCTACCCCCATCACTATCACTGCCACTATGGCCCGTCAGGTCTCCTGCCAACACCAACACGCAGCTCGCTTTTTTTTGCTGCCATTGACACTCAAAGTTCGAGCAAGTCTCTGAACTGACCCGATCACCGACACGTTCTTCAGCTTTCGTTCTTCTTGTCGATGGCTTCTTCCGTTGCCGCCGCCTGCTTGGCCGCGGCCATGAGCAAGTCAGGCTTTTTTTTGGCCGTCTGGCTGGGAACGGCGGGGGCGGCGGCGGGCAGCGGCTGCGCCTTGCGTGATCCGAACGTCAGCGCATAAGCCCAGGTAAATTCCGCGCCCAGCAGAAATATCTGGGCGGAATAATACACCCACAGCAGCATAACCACCAGCGAACCGGCGGCGCCGAACCCTGATGTAAAGCCGCTCTTGCCGATGTAGAACCCGATCAGGAACTTGCCGATCGTAAAGAGTATGGCGGTCACGGCGGCGCCGATCCACACGTCGGCCCAGGCCACTTTCACCCGCGGCATGATCTTGTAGATCATGGCGAACATGATCGTGGTGAACACGAAGCTGACCAGGAAATCGATCATATGGGCAATGACCGCCCAATCCGCGAACACCGATCCCCACATTCTCCCCAGCGCGGCCAGCGCCGCGCTGACCACCAGTGACACGATCAATAGAAAGCCGATGCCCATGATCATGCCGAAAGAGAGCAGGCGCGCGCGCAGCAGGCTCCAAATCCCGGACCGTCTCCTCTTGGGCGCGCGCCATATGCGGTCCAGCGCATCCTGCAATTCGGCGAACACCGATGTCGACCCGATCAGCAGCATGATCCCCCCGATCAGCATGGCGGTGACGCTTTCGGCCGGCTCGCTCACGCGGGCCAGCAAACCCTGCACGGCCTCGGCGCCATGCCGTCCCGTCAGTGCCTGCAACTGCCCGACTATTTCGCCGCGCGCGGCCTCGACGCCGAAGATCAGCCCGGCCACCGAGATCACGATCAGCAACAGCGGTGCGATCGAGAACAAGCTGTAGTAAGCCAGCGCCGCGCCCATGCTTTGCGCATAGTCGGCGACCCAGGATGAGACCGCGGCCTTGACCAGGATCCAGATGTTTTTCAAGGCCATGAACGCCTCCGTTTCCCCCTCAGCGGCGACTGGTCACAAAGCCGGTCCCGCCCATGCAGGGATTGTATGGGAAACACATTGAAAGTTCAATAGCGCATGGACAACCATTGTGCAGGCTCAGCAAAAGGAGCGTTTTTGCCAGGCCGCAACGGAGCGCTTTCGCTGCTGGGACGCGCTGATCTCCCGCTGAAAATCCCAGCCGGCCGGTTTGACAAAAACCGCGAGTATTTTTATACTGGGCCCGATCGTTGGAGGAGGAAACCATGAGAGAAAGAAAACCGCTATCCAACGGCACGATCCTGCTGGGCATCGTCCTGATCGGCGCCGGCGCCCTGGTGCTGCTGGCCAACCTGAACGTTTTTTCGTTCCGCTTCCATATCGGCGACTGGTGGCCGCTCATCCTGATCGTCCTCGGCGCGGTCCACCTGCTGGACAGCCGCAACCTCTTCGACTTCTCGGGCCTGTTCCTGCTCCTGCTGGGCGGCGTCTTCCTGGCGGCCGAGCTTGATGCCATGCGTTGGGGCGACATCTGGCGCTGGTGGCCGGCGGTGCTCATCCTGCTCGGCGTCTCCATCCTCTTCCGCGGCAAGCCGGCCATGCTGCCGGGCAGCGCGCGCGGCAGCGCCCCCCGGGACGAGGCCCGCCTGCACGTGAACAACATCCTCGCCGGCAGCGACCGCCGCGTCAACAGCCGCGAGTTCAAGGGCGGCGACATCTCCAATATCCTCGGCGGCGTGGAGATCGACCTGCTGGAAGCCAGGCTGGCTCCCGGGGACTGGCTGCTCACCGTCTCCTCGGTGCTGGGCGGCGTCGACATCCGCCTGCCGCGCGACTGGCGCATCGAGGTGCAGCCAACCACCATGCTGGGCGGCGTCGACGACCACACGCGCCAGGACCCCGACGCCGCGGGCGGCAAGCTGGTGATCAAGGCGTCGGCCCTGCTGGGCGGAGTCGAGATCAAAAACTAGAAGAGAGGTTCGAAGTTCGACGTTCGATGTTCGATGTTTAAAGACACTGGTTGAAGAGTTTAAGGGTTCATGAGTTCAAGCGTTCAGAGGTAGTGATTGTTCAGGCTCTTCGCCTGAACGCTTCAACCCTTCAACTCATGAACTCTTGAACGGCATTTTTTTCTACAGCGAACTTCGAACTTCGAACCTCGAACTTATTTCTTCTGCGCCAGGTCGATCACCTGCTGCATGACCCTCATGGCATTGCCGCCCCAGATCTTGCCGACCTGTTCCTCGCTGTAGCCGCGGCGCGCCAGCTCGATGGTGATGTTCTTCAGCTCGGTGACGTCCCGGCAGTCGGCCAGGCCGCCGCCGCCGTCGAAGTCGGTGCCGATGCCCACGTGGTCGATGCCGATAAGCCTGACGATATGGTCGATGTGGTCGACGGCGTCCCTGACATAGACCGGCGGCTGCGGAAAGCGGGCCTGGATGGAGTCGTACTCCGCCTCCAGCTTGTCGCGCACGGCCTTGTCCTTGATGCCGCCCCAGCCGCCGTAGGTCTCGTCGATCCGCTTCCACAGCTCGGCGAAAGCCTTGTCGCGATCGGGATTGGCCGGCGGCATCTTGACGTAGTCGTCCAGGATGCACAGCTGGATGACGCCGCCGTTCTTCTTCAGCGCCCGCAGCATGTCGTCGCTCAGGTTGCGCGGATGGTCGGAAAGGGCGCGGGCGCAGGAATGCGAGGCGATCACCGGCGCCCGGGTCAGGGCCAGCACGTCGTAAAAGGAACGGTCGGAGACGTGCGAGACGTCGATCATGACGCCCAGGTCGTTCAGGCGCCCCAGCACTTGCCTCCCCCACTCGCTCAGGCCGCGGTCCTCGGGATCCTTGCGGTCGGTCGAGGAGTCGCAGATGTCGTTGTCGGCCGTGTGGGCCAGGGTGACGTAGCGCACGCCGCGGCGGTGGAAGTGATCGATCAGGCCCGGGTCGCGCCCGATGGGATAGCCGTTCTCCATGCCGATGAAGATGGCCCGCTTGCCCTCTTTCTCCAGGCGCCGGGCGTCGGCGGGGGTCAGGGCCCGGCCGCAGAGGGCGGGGTACTTTTCATACATCGCGTCCATGGCGTCCAGGATGGCGTCGGCTTTCTCCCTGGCCCGCGCATGTCCCTCCGGAGTGCGCGGGCCCTGGCCCACGAAGACGGCGAAAAACGAGGCGTCGAGCCCGCCCTCCTTCATGCGCGGCAGGTCCTGGCAGCCGCTGCCGCGCTCGCCCGTCTTGTGGTACTCGCCGATATCCCATCCCTTTTCCAGCAGCTTGAAGGGCGTATCGCAATGGGTGTCGACGGTGAGCGCCCGCTCGTGCCAGAGCAGGGCTTTGCGGACCAGCTCGCCGTCGGACGGGCTCTCCTCCCCGCAGAGCAGGACGGGGAGGAAAAAAGCCGCAGCCATCAAGGGCAGGAATGCCAGGCGTTTGATCTCCATGGTGCACCTCAGGCGCTTATACTGAAAAAAAGCGGTTTTGGTTTGGCGATTCGCCGTTCAGGGGCATTTTGCGCAAAAAAAACCGCTGTGCTATAATTTTCGCCATGCTGGACACTCATTTCATCCGCAACAACCTGGAACTGGTCAAGAAGAAGGTCGAGGCCAAGGGCGTCCCCTTCGCCGAGGACCGCTTCAGCGACCTGGACCTGCGCCGGCGCCAGATCCTGGCCCGCAGCGAGGAGCTGAAAAGCCGCAAGAACAAGCTGGCCAGGGAGACGGGATATCTCAAGAAAAGCGGCGCCCCGACGCGCGAACTCGAGCTGCAGTCCATCGAGCTCTCCAAGCAGATCTCCCGGGGCGAAGAGGAGCTGGCGACCCTCGAGGCCGAATTCCAGGAGTTCCTGCTCGGCATTCCCAACCTTTTTCACGATTCGGTGCCGGTGGGCCACGACGCCGGCGCCAACGAAATGGTCCGCGAATGGGGCGACAAGCCGACGTTCGATTTCAAGCCGCGCCCGCACTGGGAACTGGGCGAGGCCGCCGGTACCCTCGACTTCGCCCGCGCCGCCAAGATATCGGGCTCGCGTTTCGCCCTCTATTTCGACGGCCTGGCCAGGCTGGAGCGGGTGCTGATCCAATTCATGCTCGACTGCCACAGCGGCGAGCACGGCTACCGCGAGGTGCTGCCGCCCTTCCTGGTCAACGACGCCAGCCTGATCGGCACCGGCAACCTGCCCAAATTCAAGGCCGACCTGTTCAAGATCGAGGACTACAACCTCTACCTGGTCCCCACCGCCGAGGTGCCGCTGACCAACATCCACCGCGACGAGACCCTGGACCAGGACCAGCTGCCGCTCAAGTACGTGGCCTACACCCCCTGCTTCCGCAGCGAGGCCGGCTCGCACGGCAAGGACATCCGCGGCCTGGTGCGCCTGCACCAGTTCAACAAGGTCGAGCTGCTCAAGTTCGCCGACCCCGCGCGCTCCTACCAGGAACTGGAGGAGCTGACCGCCGACGCCGAGTCCATCCTGCGCAGGCTGGGGCTGCCTTTCCGCACCATGGCCCTGTGCAGCGGCGACCTCTCCTTCTCGTCGGCCAAGACCTACGACATCGAGGTCTGGATGCCGGAGCGCGCCGCCTACCTGGAGATCTCCTCCTGCTCCAACTTCGAGAGCTTCCAGGCGCGGCGGGCGCGCATCAAGTACAAGGGCCGCGACGGCAGGAAGGACTTCGTGCACACGCTGAACGGCTCGGGCCTGGCCGTCGGCCGCACCGTGGCCGCCATCATGGAGAACTACCAGACCGCCGACGGCCGCGTGCGCGTCCCCGATGCCCTGCGCCCCTACTTCCCCGGCCGCGAGCTGCTGTAATGCCCTACTTCAAGTGCACCCTGGTCGACGAGCAGGGGCACTTCCAGACGCGCGAGTACTATGCCGAGAACCGCGACGAGCTCAGCCAGTCCCTGGCCGGCCTGGACGAGAAGCTGGTCGGGATGCAGCGCCTGTGGCTCAAGGATTTCTCCTTCCGCAAGCTCTTCAGCCGCAAGATCGGCACCACCGAGTTCCTGCTGTTCAACCAGGAGCTGATCATCCTGCTCAAGGCCGGCATCCCCGCGATCCGCGCCATGGAGATCATCGTCCAGAACACCCCCTTCGGGGTGCTGCGCGAGGTCCTGACCCAGGCCGCCGCCAACATCCGCAACGGCATGCAGATCTCCGAGGCCTTCTCGTCGCGGCAGATCCCGTACTCCAGGATCTACCGCGCCTCGCTGCTGGCCGGCGAGCGCAGCGGCCACCTGGAACAGGTGCTGGAGAAGTTCAACGTCTACCTGGGCAAGATCAGCAACCTGCGCCGCAAGATGATCAGCGGCCTGACCTACCCGGTCATCCTGCTGGCGTTCATGATCGCCATGGTGCTGGTGATCGCCGTCTATGTCATCCCCCGTTTTTCCTCCTTTTTCAGCGACATGGACGCCGAGCTGCCGTCCGTAACCCTGTTCTTCATGACCGTCACCCAGTTCCTGCGCGACAATCTCCTGCCCATCAGCGCCGTCCTGATCCTGGCCTACGCCGGCATCCGCCTGCTGGAGCGCCTGAACCCCAGGGTGACGCTCATCGACCAGGCCAAGCTCAAGGCCCCTTTCCTGGGCCGCATCGCCTACGAGAACGCCATCGCCGTGTTCGCCCGCACGCTGTCCATCCTGATCTCGGGCGGCATCCCCGTCCCCGAGTCGGCCGAGATCGCGGTGGAGACCTTCGCCAACCGCTTCCACTACGCCCAGGTGCGCGCGATGCCGGAGAAGATCCGCCAGGGCAACCTGCTGTCGGCGGTGCTGCAGGAGATCGCCATCATGCCCCGCATCCTGGTCGAGATGGTGCGCGTCGGCGAGACCTCGGGCAACCTGACGGCCGTGCTGGACGAAAGCGCCGACTACTACGAGCGCTCCCTGGACAGCCGCATCAACGCGTTGATTTCGCTGATCGAACCTGTTATAATCATCGGGCTGGGGCTGGTGATCGCCTTGATGCTGGTTTCCGTTTACTTGCCGATATTCAGCACCGTGAGGGTCATTCGATGAAGAAATCCATACACATCGCCGACGTCAAGATCGATTATGCCCTGCTGGCCCGCTTCCCGGCTGAATTCCTGATCAAGAACCTCTTCTTCCCCATCGAGGAGAACAACGGCAGCATCTCGGTGGCCATGCCCGATCCCGACAACCTCGACAAGATCGGCATGATCGAGAACTTCACCCAGAAAAAGGTCGTCCCCTTCCTGGCCAACCGCGACGAGCTGGAGAAGTTCCTGAAAAAGAGCGACACCTACACCAAGGTGCTGCGCGGCAAGACCGAGACCTTCGCCCTGAAGAAGACCGCCGTGGCGGAGACCGACGACGAGGACGTCGTCACCATCGAGAGCATCACCGAGAGCGAGGAGGACGACTCGGTCATCAAGCTGCTCAACAACATCATCCTGACGGCGGTGAACAAGAAGGCCTCCGACATCCACATCGAGATCAGCGGCGAGGCCCTGGTCATCAAGTACCGCATCGACGGCATCCTGCACCAGATCATGGAGCCGCTGGACAGCTCGTTCCACTCCTTCCTGCTCACCCGGCTCAAGGTCATCTCCGAGCTGGACATCGCCGAGAAGCGCGTTCCCCAGGACGGCCGCTTCCGCATGAAATTCAAGCAGAAGACCATCGATTTCCGCGTTTCGATCATGCCCGGCATCTACGGCGAGAACGCCGTCATCCGCATCCTGGACCGCGAGATGATCACCGAGAACATCGGCGAGCTGAAGCTGGACCAGCTGGGCTTCTCCCCCGACCTGCTGGAGAAGATCAACTACTACATCCGCCAGCCCTACGGCATGTTCCTGGTCACGGGGCCGACCGGCAGCGGCAAGACCACCACGCTCTACGCGGCGCTGAACGAGATCAAGGACC
>DCVB01000023.1:48196-92588 GCA_002327965.1 Candidatus Aminicenantes bacterium UBA2199
GCGAGATCCGCGACCCGGAGACGGCCCAGATCGCCATCCAGTCGGCCCTGACCGGCCACCTGGTGTTCACCACCGTCCACGCCAACAACGTCTTCGATGTCCTGGGCCGCTTCATCCACATGGGCATCGACACCTACAGCTTCATTTCGGCGCTGAACTGCATCGCCGCCCAGCGCCTGGTGCGCGTCCTCTGCCCGCTGTGCAAAAAGCCCGTCACCCTGGGCAAGGCCGACCTGGCCTACAACCGCGTCGACAAGAACTTCTTCACCCAGCCCGTCTACAGCGCCGCGGGCTGCGAGGAGTGCGCCGGGCTGGGCTATTCCGGGCGCACGGCCATCGGCGAGATCCTGGAGCTGACCGACGAGGTCAAGGAGATGATCCTGGCCAGGAAACCGACCTCCGAGATCAAGAAAGTGGCCATGGAGCAGGGGATGGTCCCCATCCGCCGCAACGGCCTGGCGCGCGTCAAGGCCGGCTTCACCTCCATCGAGGAGCTGAACCGGGTAACGGTCAAGGAATGGGTCTGAGCGCCATTTTTCTCCCCCAGCGCCCGCCGCGCCAGTTCGTGTTCGCCGGCGACCGCCAGGCGGGGACGTTCCTGCTGCGGAACGGGCGCATCGCCAGCCGATCCATTTTCGCCGGGCCGGCGCTGGCCGAGGGCGCCGGCTGGGAGGAAGCCCTGGCGGCGCTGCGGGCCGAGGAGACCGGCGTCGTGTTCAGCGCCTCGCCGTTCATCTTCAATTTTTTCGAATTCGACAAGCTGCCCTGGCAGCGCCAGGCGCTGGACGAGCTGGTGGCCTGGCGGCTGCAGAAGATCTTTCCGGAAGACATCGCCGCCTACGATCACCGCTTCTTCCGGCTGGACAGGAAACGGGTCCTCTCCATCCTGGTGCGGCGCTCGCTCCTGGAGCGCGCCGAGGCCGCTTTCGCAGGGAAAAGGACGCCCCTGACCTACATCGGCTGTTCCACCATGGAGATCCTGGCCCGGGCCCGCCGGGCCAAGCCCGCGCCCGACTTCTTCGTCGAACGCGACGGCTCCGGCTGCACGCTGGTCTTCCAGCAGCACCGCCTGCCCGTCTACATCCGCAAGTTCAGGAACGTTTCCGCCGCCGACACCGTCAGCGAGATCGGCAAGACCGTGGCTTTCGTCCGCAGCCAGTACGGCATCGACCCGCGCCGCTACTGGCTTCATGATCACTTGGGCGACGCGTCGGCGGCGGCCGTCGAGGCGGCCCTGAGCACCCCCGGCGGGGAGGCCGCGGAAGGCGGCGAGTACTCGCGCCTGCCTCTCGCCGCCGACGCCGCGCCGCACATTCCCGGATGCGCATGAACCCGCTGGCTTACAACCTTGCCCGCTCGCCCCAGGTGGACCGGCTGCGCTTCGCCCTGCGCGCCGCACTGCTGCTCCTGCTGGCGCTGCTGCTGGGCGTCCTGGCCGTGACCAACCTGGCCGGACGGAGCGGCCGCGACCGGCGCGAGGTCGAGGAGGCCGGCGTCAGCCGCCGCCGGCTGCAGGCCCTGGCCGACGAGAGCGGCCGCCTGCGCCGGGAGATCGCCGCCTGGAAAAAATCCCGCGGCGGCCAGCTGGCGCAGGCCAACTCGCTGATCGAGCGCAAGAGCTTCTCCTTCGTTTCGCGCCTGGACTTCCTGGAAAAGGCGTCAAGCCCGGGCATCCGTGTCCGCAGCCTGACCCTGGAGAACAAGAGCGGCGCCCGCATCCGCATGGCCATCACCGCCCGCACCCTGCCGGAGCTGTTCGCCCTGTACAAGAAACTCGCTTCCTACGAGCTGGCCATCGCCAGCGAGACCCAGACCCAGGACGAATACCTGGTCAGCCTGAGCTTCAGGATGCCCGATGAAGGGATATAAGATCACGGTGACGGCGCTGCTGGCCCTGCTGGCGCTCAGCGCGGCGGCCTGCCTGTTCTCGCTGGCCTACGGGGCCTACCTGGACGTGAAACGCCAGGGCCGCCGGCAACAGGACACCGCCCTGCGCCTCCGCCAGGAGGAGCTCGCCGGGCTGGCCGCCCAGCACGCCGAATGGCGGAAGCTCCCCGCCGACCTGGAGCAGTTCCGCAGCCGCCACGTCATCAGCCTGGACGATTTCGCCCACTTCCGCCGCGACCTGAACCTGTGCCTGGACGACAACGGCTTCCGGGCTCCCGATATCTCCTTCACGTTCGGCCGGGTCCAGGGCGGCCTGCAGCCGGTGAGCTTTCAATTCACCCTGAACGGCAGCTACCGCAGCCTGAAAAAATTCATTTTCGAAATGGAGCGCAAGCCCAGGATGCAGTTCTTCAAGCAGATCGACCTGAACGGCAGCGGCGAGACGGTCGTCGGCCGCTTCACCATGGAGGCCTACCTTGGGAAATAAGACCGCCGGCGGGCTGCTGGCGCTGGTTATCCTGGCGGCCGCGGCGCCCGCGCGCGCCGAGCTGCTCAAGCTGTCGCTGCTGGAAAAGCCCGCCCCGCGCTTCACGGTGAAACTGGATCTTTTCCGCGGCGGCGAGGCGGCGGCGCCGCAGCCGGCAAGCCGGGCCGACGGCCCCGTTGCCGCCGAGACGCTGCAGCAGTCCATCGCCGACGAGATCGCCCAGTCGGTGAGCTTCGACGGTTACATCGTCAAGAGCGGCACGCCCCTGGCGCTGCTCAACGTCAGCGGCGATTTTTTCACCGTCAGCGAGGGGGAGACGATCCTGGGCAAGATCCGGGTCCTGAAGATCACCCGCCAGACGGTGACCATCGAGTACGACGGCCAGCCCTACGATATCCGCACCAAAGGAGAGTAACATGGCAACGCATGCACACCCGGGCCGCCTGGCCTTCCTGCTGGCCGCCCTGCTCGCCTGGCAGGGATGCCTGACCACCACCTCCAGCGTGCGCCAGGCGCGGGAGCTGTTCAAATCCGGCGACTTCGACCGCGCCCGCGAGATCCTGCTGCGCGAAGCGGCCGCCGACCCGCGCAACAACGAGGTCAAGACGCTCCTGTTCCGCGCCCAGCTGAGCAGCTACCACTACC
This sequence comes from Candidatus Aminicenantes bacterium UBA2199, assembly GCA_002327965.1. Taxonomy (GTDB): domain Bacteria; phylum Acidobacteriota; class Aminicenantia; order UBA2199; family UBA2199; genus UBA2199. Next base: position 51,216 of record DCVB01000023.1, read on the forward strand.
ACCTGCACCTGGCCCGCGCCAAGCGCCGTGCCAACGACCGCGAGGCGGCGCTGCAGGAGTACCGCAAGGCCCTGGAGGTCTTTGCCAACAACAGCGAGCTGCAGGCGGAGTTCGACGCCTGGGCCAACCCCAGGAAGGCCGCCGCCAAAGAAAAGCCCGCTTCCAGCGTGGTGCCGCCCGTGCAGTTGAAGGTGCGCGCCGACGAGAAGGTCAGCCTGAGCCTGAAGAACACCCCGATTTCCAACATCTTCAAGAGCCTGGGCCGGACCTTCAACGTCAACTTCATTTTCGACAAGGATTTCCGCGATTTCCTGCACAGCCTGGAGATCGAGAACTCGGGTTTCTATGAGATCCTGCGCGTCCTGTGCCTGGTCTCCGCCACCCAATACCGCGTGCTCGACCCGGTGACCGTCATCGTCTACCCCGACATCTTCGCCAAGAAGAAAGCCTTCGACCTGCGCGGCATCAAGACGTTCTACCTGTCCGACATCAAGGCCGAGGACGCGCGCAAGATCGTGCAGACGGTCTTCCGCGACGAACAGCTGCTGATCCAGGAGGACGTCAACCTCAACGCCCTGATCATCCGCGGCGACTTCCAGTCGCTGGCCGACGTCGAGCGCTTCCTGGGCCGCATCGACAAGGGCAAGAGCGAGGTCGAGATCCACATCGAGATCCTGGAGATCAACCGCAGCCTGATCAACAAGCTGGGGGCCGACTTCGGCAGCGGCGTCGTCGGCGTCGCCGCCGGCCTCGCCGGCGCCGACGGCGAGATCAGCAAGACGCTGAACGTCAATGACCTCGAAGGCACCAATTTTTTCCTGACCCTGCCCACCGCCGCCCTGAATTTCCTGGAGTCGGACAGCAACAACAAGATCCTGGCCAAGCCCAACCTGCGCGGCATCGACGGCGAGGAGATCTCCTTCATGGTCGGCGACGAGGTGCCCATCCCCGAGACCCAGTTCCAGGCCATCGCCGCCGGCGGCATCAACTCCTCGCCGGTGACCACCTACCGCTACCGCAACGTCGGCGTGGAGATCAAGATCACCCCCTTCATCCACCAGAACAACGAGGTCACCCTCAAGACCAAGCTGACGATCAACTTCATCTCCTCGGGAGCGTCCTCGTCGTTCCCCACCTTCGGCAAGCGCGAGATCGAGAACAAGATCCGCCTCAAGGAGGGCGAGACCAACATCATCGGCGGCCTGATCCGCGACGACGTGCGCGGATCGTTGAACGGCATCCCGGCCCTGGCCAGGATCCCCCTGCTGGGCAAGCTGTTCGGCAACTCGGAGAAGAACATCAGCCAGACCGACCTGATCTTCTCCATCACCCCCAAGATCATCCGCCGCACCCCGATCAGCACCGAGGACAACCGCCCCATCTGGAGCGGCGGCCAGCAGTCGGCTTCCGCCGGTGCGGCGGGCGGCATGGAAGAAGAGGAGGCGGGGGCGGAGCCCGCCGCAATGGATGAAGGAACGGAAGCGGACCCTGGCGCCGCCGGGGACGACCGCGTATCCATCAACCCACCCCAGGCCAGCCTGCCGGTCAATTCCGACGCCACCTTCTCCCTGCGCCTGCACGCCGGGACGCCCATCGCCAGCCTGTCGCTCAGCGGCGACATCAGCGGCGGGCCCTGCGAGATCGTGGAGATGGTCACCGATTCCCTGAACGAAAAGGACGTGAGGATCCTGAAAAATTTCTCGGGAAACCGCTTCAACCTGGGGCTGTCGTTCACCGGCGACAGCCTGCAGGCCCTGGCCGCGGCGACCGTCCAGCTGAAGGTCCGCTTCACCGCCAAGGGCCGCTACATCCTGAGCATCCCCGACGTCTCCGCCTACGACGCCCGGCGCAAGCGGCTGCAGCTGGCCGGCGCCACCTGCCCGATCGACGTCAACTGACCCGCGATCCGGACCGGTCCCCTGGCAGGGATTCGATCCGGATCTGAGGACGCCGCAAAACAGCGCCGTTTAGGTTACGGGGCAAGGGCCCCGGGCGCGGCGCCCTCCCCGCAAGAGAAAAAACGGCCGGCGGCCGGATTACTTGACCCTGTCCTTCAGCGCCTTGCCGGCCCTGAAGACGGGGACGTTCTTGGCCTTGATGGATATCTTCTGTCCCGTCTTGGGGTTGATGCCGATCTTGGCTTTGCGGTGGGCAACGGCAAACGTGCCGAAGCCGACCAGGGTCACCTTGTTCTTCTTCTTCAGGCAGGTGGCCACGGAGTCCAGGAACGCATTGACCATTTTTTCCGTTTCGGACACTTTGAGGTTCGCATTTTCCGCGATCGCCTTGACCAGTTCGGTTTTGTTCATCTTTGCCTCCTGCGGTGGATTGTAAGGAGGCGGTTCGGGAAAGTCAAGTAAAATAAAGGGTTTCGTGAATTTTTCCCCCTGAAACCCTTTGCACAAGGGGATATCCGGACGCGGCTTCCGGAAAACCCACTCCTGACGCGGTATTCGGCGGGCGGAACCGGCCGGCTTGTGACGCACGGCGGCTTGCTGTATAATCAGCGGCGCAGGAGGTACCCTATGGAACCCTTCATTCAAGCCGCCCCGGAGATCGACGTCGAGGAGATCATGTCCGCCATCCAGAAGCAGATCCAGGAAAAGAAGGACGCCGGCCTGCTGCGGCAGAGCGAGATCGACGAGATCGCCGAGATGGAACTGCAGCCGCTCCCCGATTTCCTGGAGATCCCCCACATCTACGAGCCGGTCCTGTATCCAGGCTTCGCCGAGAACATGGCGCCGCCGGCGGCGCTGGAGGACATCCAGGAGAAGGGCCTGGTCAAGGGGATCATGAAGAAGGTGCGCGGCCTGCTGGCCCCGTGGATGCGCTTCATGAACCGCCCCCTGTACGTGGAGCTGAAGACGGGGATCAACGACCTGCAGAAAAAGGTGCCCATCATCCTGCAGAGCAGCGAGTACATCCGCCTGCTGCACAACGCCATGCACAACCTGATCGTCGAGGCCACGAAGCTGAAGACCGACCATGAGCTCCTCAAGACGCGCATGCGCGTCCTCGAGGACAAGGTGGAATTTCTGGAGAACCGCCAGCGCGCCATGGAGAAAAGGCTTCCCGGCGCATGAACGTCCACCAGTTCCTGACCTCCTATTCCTACGGCGACGCCATCGGCAACGAGGCCCTGGAGATCCGCGACTTCCTGCGCGGCCAGGGCATCGGCTCCGAGATCTTCACCCTGCTGTTCCACCCGCGCTATGCCGGCCAGGTGCGCAACTACCAGGAGTACGACCGCTTCTCCGCCCCCAACAACACGGTCATCTACCACTTCTCCATCGGCTCGCCGGTGACGCGGAAGTTCCTGCGCCTGCCCGACCGCAAGGTGATCATCTACCACAACATCACACCGCACCATTTTTTCCTGGACTACCACCGCATTCTGGCCAAGGACTGCTTCAAGGGGCGCCTGGAGCTGAAGAGCCTCGCCGGCCAGGTCGACCTGGCCCTGGGCGATTCGGAGTACAACCGCCTCGAGCTGGAGGCATCGGGCTTCCAGCGCACGGGCGTCCTGCCGCTGGTCATGGATTTCTCCAAGTTCGATCTGCCGGTGCTGCCGGTGTTCCGCGAGCTCTTCGCCGACAACAGGACCAACCTGCTGTTCATCGGCCGCATTATCCCCAACAAGAAGGTGGAGGACGTCATCCGCGTCTTCACCATGTACCAGCGGCACTTCAACCCCGACTCGCGGCTGTTCATCGTCGGCGAGCACCGCGGCTTCGAGCGCTACCTGTCGGCGCTGCAGGGCCTGGTCGCGGCGCTGGGTACGCGCGACGTCCATTTCAGCGGCCACGTGCCGCTGGAGGAGATGGTTTCGTACGCCAAGCTCTCCCACCTCTACCTGCACCTGAGCGAGCACGAGGGATTCTGCGCCCCGGTGGTGGAGAGCTTCCATTTGGGCATCCCGGTGGTGGCCTTCGACGCCGGCGCCGTCGCCGAGACCCTGAACGACGGCGGCCTGCTGGTCCGCGACAAGGACCCGCTGCGCATCGCGGCCGTCTGCGACCAGGTCCTGTCCCGGCCCGCGCTGCGCGCGGCCGTCCTGGCCGGGCAGGCGCGGGCGCTGGAAAAATACCGCCGGCGGCGCACGGGCGGCATCCTGCTTGACTTCCTGCGGGCGGAAATGGCGCCGCCGGCACCGCAACCATGAACGCTCCGGAAGACCGCCCCGCCGCGCCCGGGGGGGAAGAGGCGGTCATTGTCCGCTACGGCGAGATCAGCCTCAAGGGGCGCAACCGCCGCGGCTTCGAGCAGATGCTGCGCGACCACCTGGCCGGGTTCCTGCGCGCGCACAGCCAGCCCTTTTCCGTCATCGAGATCGAGCGCGGCCGCATCTACATCCGCGGCTGCCGGGGCGTCCCCGACCTGAAAATGGTCCTGGGCGTCCATTCCTACAGCCCGGCGCTGGAGATCGAACGCGATTTCGGGCAACTGAAGCGGGAGGCGGCGCGCTTTTTCCCCGCCATCCGCGCCAGCCGCGATTTCCGCGTCAGCTGCCAGCGCATCGCCAAGGATTTCACCCCCGACTCCATGGGGGTCGAGCGCGAGCTGGGGACGCTCATCGAGGAGAACACCGGCACGCCGGTGCGGCTCAAGGACCCGGCCTTCGAGCTGCACGTCGAGATCGGCCGGCGCCGCATCTACCTGTTCGCCGGGAAGCGCCGCGGCTTCGGCGGCTTCCCGGTGGGCAGCTCGGGGAGGCTGGTCTCCCTGCTGTCGGGCGGCATCGATTCGCCGGTGGCCACCTTCCTGATGATGAAGCGCGGCGTGCTGCCGCTGCTGCTCCATTTCGCCGTATCGGAGGCGGAGACCGCCAAGGTGCGGCGCCTGCGCGACCGGCTGCAGGCGTTCGCCGCCGGCCAGGAGCTCAAGCTGATCGTCATCCCCCGCGAGGAGATCTTCCTGGGCAAGCTGCCCGGCCTGTACGGCACGCGCTTCGAGCCGTACGTCTGCGTCATCTGCAAGTACCGCATGCACAAGGTGGCCTCGGAAGTGGCGCGCAGCGAGGGGGCATTGGGGGTCATCACCGGCGACAACCTGGCCCAGGTGGCCTCGCAGACGCTGAAGAACCTCCAGGCCTCGCGCGCGGCCGCCGAGTTCCCGGTTTACAGCCCGCTGATCGCCTTCGAGAAGAACGAGACCGTGGCCCTGGCCCGGGAGATCGGCACCTACGATATTTCCATCGCCGCCAGCGAGGGCTGCACGCCGCCGCGCGACCCCAAGACCGGCGTCGACCCCGCGCGCCTGCTCGGGGTCCTGGAAAAGACCGGGCTGCGCTAGGAATCGCTTGCGGCGCCGGCGCGGAACTGGCGCACGATATCCCGTATCCCGGCGGAGAATTCCACCTCGGTTTGAAAGCCGAGCTCCTCGCGGATCAGGCCGGCGTCGCACAGCCAGTAGTTGTCGCGGGCGCTGCGCAGGTCGCTGCGCGTGACCAGGGGCGGTTTTCCCGTCAACCCGGCGGCGGCTTCGGAAACCAGGGCGACTCCCAGCAGCAGCGGGTGGGGTATCTTCAGGATGAATTTCATGCCCATGGCCCGGAGCAGCTCGGACATGATCCCGCGCCAGGAATAGGCTTCGTTTGCCGCCACGAAATAGGTCTTGCCGACGGCCCGGCCGTCTTCGGCCGCCAGCGCCAGCGCCCGCACCAGGTCCTCGACGAAGCAGATGCTGGTCTGCTTGGCGCGGCGGCCGATGATGGGCACGATGCGCCGTCGCATCAGGTTCATGGCGTCCCGCAGTTCCTTCTGCCCCGCGCCCAGCACGTTGGGCGGGCGCACGATCACGATGGGCACTCGGCTTAAAAAACCGGTTGCGGCCTGCTCGGCCTGGAATTTGCTTTTCCCGTACAGCGACACGGGGCGGCCGGGGTCCGATTCGCGCAGCGGCCTTCCGTCCCGGGCCGGGCCGGCGGCGGATATGCTGGAAACGAGGATGAATCTCCTCAACCCGGGAGCGGCACGGGCGCAGGCCTCCAGGATGTTGGCCGTGCCTTCAACGTTGGTCCTGAAGTAACCCGGCCAATCGGGAGCGCTCAGCACGGCCCCGGCGTGAAAAACGCAATCCATGCCGGTTACGGCCCGGCGCAGGGAATCCAGGTCGGAATAGCTGCCGCTGACCCGGGTGACGGGAAGCCCCGCCAGGGCAGCCGGAGAACTGGCGGCCCGGACCAGGCAGGACACGTCGTATCCCCGCCGCAGCAGGTGCCGCACCAGGTGGCCGCCGATGAAGCCGCTGCTGCCGGTGACCAGGGCCTTCATTTTATCCGGCGCCGCCGAGGGAGGCCGCGATCACAGGTAGCCATTCCGCCGGTACCAGTCGATGGTGATGCCCGCTCCCTCGGCAAACGGATAGCGGCTTTGAAATCCGAAGTCCCGGCTGGCCTTGCGGGTATCGTACCCCCAGTAATGGTTCTTCAGGTACATGGTGAGTTCCTCCCGGGTCATGATCGGGATGGACCTCGTCAGCCGGGAATGGATCTCCACGAAAAACGAGAGCGCGTGCAGCACGAAATAGGGCAAGGGCACCGTGATGTAGCGCTTGCCCAGGATCGCGGCGATCATCTGGTAGATCTGCCCCAGCTGATAGGTCTTCTCCTCCCCCAGGATATAGGTTTCCCCGCGCGTCCGCGGATTGCCGGCGGCGGCGATCATGCCCTGGACCACGTCCCAGACGAAACAGACCGTCGCCTCCAGCGTGCCGACATTCACCTGCAGCCCCCTGCTCATGAGCTTGAAAAAAATGTACATCCCGCCGTCGCTCCCGGGGCCGTACACCACGGGCAGGCGGATGATCGTGTACGGCAGGGTGTTCTCCGCGGAAGCCAGGTATTCCTCGGCCGCCAGCTTGCTCCGGCCATAGGCGCTCAGCGGCCGGCAGGGCGCGTCTTCATTCAACAGATGATTCCTTCCCGAAGGCCCCATGACCGTCACGCTGGAAGCGAACAGGAAACGCTCCGGCGCCACGCCCTGCTCGCGGCAGACCTCGACGAGGTTCTTCGTTCCCTGGCAATTCACCCGGAAAAGCGTCTCGGGGGCCACGCCGCCCATCACCGCCGCCAGGTGAAAGATGCAGTCGGCGCCGGCGACGGCGCCGGCGAGGGTCGATTTTTCCAGAAGGTCACCGGTGTGGATCCGGCAACCCAGGCCGGCGATCCGGGAAATGTTTTCGCCCGGCCGGACCAGGCAGGTCACCCGTTCACCGCTGCGCCGCAACTCGCGCACCAGATGGCTGCCGATGAACCCCGCCGCGCCGGTAACGAGGATGTTTCTGCCCGTCAGGGCCGGGCCGCTGTCATCGCTGTCCACGAGGCTCCTTTTTATTCCTGTTACCTGATTATACGGAAAAACCACCGGCATTTCAACTGCCGACCGGCCGCGAAAACAGCCGGCATGGCCGGCTCGTTCGGCGCTTTGGGCTCCGGAAGGCCGCTGCGGTTTACAGCGCCAGGGCCAGGCCGACGGCCAGCCTCCAGCCGGAGAGATCGAGGCAAAAGCCGCCGGTGTCGGCATAGCCGCCCAGGTCGTTCCCGGACAGGGTGTAGCCCAGTCGGCCCCACTCCCGCTGCAGCTCGATCCTCCGCGTGCGCCACTCCCCCTGCCAGCGGTTCCGGACCGGGTCGCGGGCGGCGTTCATGTCGCGGTACTGGTATTCGTACGAGCCGGGCCCGAAAAAGCCCGAAGAGCGGCGCAGGGCATAGCCGCCCTCGACCTGCAGGCCGAGGCGCCGCGACAGGGCGAGATCCAGGCGGGCCATGGCATCACCGGCCACGCCGGCGCCGCTGCCCTTCATGTCGACGACCTGCTGCCATTCCTGCCAGTAGCCGTCGGCATCGGTTTTGCGGTAATGCTGGGACTCCAGGGTGCGCACCGCGGCGAACATGGGCCCGGCGGCCAGGCGGACGCCGCCGGTCCAGGAGCGGCGGCGGCAGAGGTCGACGATCACTCCCAGCTGCGGAACCCAGGCGCGGGCCGACAGGAAATATTCGGGGAAGCCCGTATCGACGACGCAGGCGCCCGGCGGGGTCACCTGGTCGGGGCGCTGGTCATTGACGCGATAGGTCTGCTGCAGCGAAGAGGTCCTCTGCCGGCCCAAAAACTCCAGGCCGGCGAAGAGGGAGACCCGGGCGCCGAGAGAGCGCCCGATGCGCAGGGCAACGGGGAAACCGCCGTGCAGCCCCCGCAGCCCCGATCCCTGCGCCTCCTCCAGGACGTACGAGAACGCGCCGCCCGAGAAGCGCTGCAGCGCCTCGTAGCCGTCGCGGTAGAGGAATTCCAGCCGCTGCTGCTGCGCCTCGGGGCGGGCGTTCAGGTCGCCGGGATCGAGGGCGGCAAAACCCGCCGCGCACTCGACGAACCAGCCTTTCCGCGCCGCGCCGACGGGCAGGCCAAAGGCGAGCCCCAGGAGCAGCAAAAACGCCAAGGCCTTGCGCCGGTTCATCTCGCACCCCCTTCGCGCTCCCGTCGCCCCTGATCCAGGCCATGACGGCGCAGGATGGCGCGGGGAGGCGTCAGGTCGGGCGGAGCGGCGCAATCGGCGGGAACGGCCGCGTCGGCGGTTCCCCCGGCATCGTCACTGTAGAACCACTCGCGGAATTGGCCGCGCATGTCGATTCCCGAGAAATCCAGCAGGTAGTCGGCCAGGTCCATGGTCGAGAAAGGGGCAAAGGCGTAACGGGAATGGACATAGGCAAGAAAGGAGACCAGGGCGCTGCGCCCGCCCAGGCGGTTGGCCAGGGTCTCCATGATCTGCGTCCCCTGATAGTAGGCGCGGCCGTCGAAGCCGACGGCAACGGGCGAGCGGCCGCTGACCATGCTGGAGCGGAAACCCTCTGCGATCGGGAACAGGTAGTCGGGATAGGTGCGGTCGTACCAGGACGTGACGGCCTCGTCGATCCAGGAGTCGCGGTAGGTGCGGGCCACGGCGCTGCAGGCGAAGTACATGTGAAACACCTCGTGGCTGAGCGCGGAGAGGGAGGAGATGGTGGCGCCGAAGTATTCCATGCCGCCGCCGCCCGACACCAGGAATACGCTCAGGCCGCGCGGCATGGGGAAGGGGCCGATGTCGGCGACCAGCTGCGGCAGCCAGGACTCCAGCTCGTCCCAGGCCGCGTCGATATCGGCGCCGCCGCGGAAGGCGCCGATGCGCACCGGTATGCCGGCGATCGCCCCCTGGCGCAGCACGGTGTCGGCCTCGGGGACCAGGACAAACATCAGGGTGTAGGAGGCCACTTCGCGCTCCGGGTCGAGGACCCATTCCTGAACGTCGCCGGCGGCGGTGCGCTCGACCGAACCCGAGCCCAGGCAGCGGTAGGGGACGGCGCCGGCCACGCGCAGGGTGATGCGGTGGCGGGCCAGTTCGTGGGGGGTGTTCAGCGTCGGGAACAGCTCCTCGTTGCCGCTGCCCTTCAGGTCGTGCACCGAGGTGCTGAAGCACGGATAGCCGCCGGGCAGGGCCAGCCGGTAGGAAATGATCAGCTCATGCTCGCGGGCGGGATCGACCTCTTCGGCGAACTCCAGCATCCGCTGGGTGCTGCCCGGGACATCGACCACCCGAAAGGCGTCGCCCGGGGTCGCCCACTCCCGGCCGTCCAGGGTCCAGCTGGAGATGACGCTGCCGCGGCAGGCCGGGTCGAAATGGATGCGCGGCCGCGTCTGCCCCGGGCGCATGCGGAAGCGGACACGGGCGGTCCCGTCCGCCGCCGCTGCCTGCGGAAGGTAGGTCAGCGTGGCGTCGATGGCGGCGATGTCGATGCGCAGGGCGTCATCGACGAAACGCTGCTCGTCGGCATAGGCGGGCGGGTCGTTCTCCCAGGCATCGATATGGCCGGGGTGATCGGGCCCCGGCGAACAGGAGAAAAATTGCATGGAGAATGCCGCCCATCCAACCAGCAGCAGCGCCCTCCGGGCGGTTCGCGGCAGGCGATCCTTGTTCATCGTTCCCTCCTTAAGCATTCTGCAGAAACGCTGCAAGGGTGTCCTGTCCCTGAGCAAGCATTCGCCATGCCAGTTCGGGAAGCCATTTTTGCAGCAAAAACAGGACATGGGACACCCTGACGGCGGGAAGCGCTACTCCCCTTGCGCGGAACGCCCGGCGAAGCGCTCGGTCTTGTCCCAGGTGCGCCGCTTGCGCAGCACCAGGTCCTGGAACAGGCCCGCAAGCACGACGAAGGCCCACAGCTTGGTATAGGTGAAATAGGCCAGCAGCGTCGCCAGGAAATTGAGCGGCGTGTCCTCGCGCTCGTAGGCCAGGGCGATCATCACCTCCAGCACGTAGAGCAGGAATGCCAGCAGCCACAGCTCGAAATAGGGTCCGAACAGGCGGATATGCACCAGCCCGAACAGCGACAGCAGGAAGATCAGGTCGGAGGCCACGATGGCGAAAACGAACAGGTAGTAGAGCAGGAAGAAGTACAGCAGCTCGAAGACCGCCGCGTTCGGCCGCCCCAGGAGCCGCCGGCCATGCTTGGCGATCAGGTAATTGTTGCCGCGCGCCCAGCGCGTGCGCTGGCGCAGCCACACGGCCAGGCGCTCCGGCTCCTGCTCCCAGGTGACGGCGGCGGGCAGGAAGCCGATGCGCCGGCGGCGGTCGTAGATGCGGAAGGTCAGTTCGCTGTCCTCGGTCAGGGCCTGCTCGTCCCAGCCCCCCAGGGCTTCCAGGTCCTTCTTCCAGATGACGTAGTTGGTACCGGGCAGGGTGGAAATATGCAGGAATGACCAGCGCCCCGCCTGGATGATCCACTGGAAAGCGATCGACTCCAGGTTGATGAAGCGGGTCAGCAGGTTGCGCCTGGCGTTGTAGGCGCGGAACTTGCCGGTGACGGCGGCCAGGCGGGGATCGGCGACCAGGGCCGCAACCAGGAGGCGCAGGGCGTCCGGCTCCGGCAGGTTGTCGGCGTCGTAGACGGCGATGACATCGCCGCGGGCCTCGCGCAGGGCGCGGTTGAGGGTCGCGCTCTTGCCGCGCCCGCCCTCGCCCACCGGGATGTCGAGAAAGCGGAAGCGCGGATCGCCGCCGGCCTGGCGCCGGGCCGCGGCCAGCGTCCGGTCGCGGCTGCCGTCGTTGACGATCATGATCTCCAGCTTGCCTTCGGGATAGCCCAGCTCCCGCAGCCTGGCGACGGTGCCGGCGATGACCGCCTCCTCGTCACGGGCCGGCACCAGCACCGTGACCGCGGGCAGATCCTCGTCCCGCGGCGGCGCCCCGGGATGCCGCCGCAGCCGCCGGCGCAGCAGGAACCCGCCCAGGCACAGGACGAACTGGTACAGCAGCATCAGCCAGATGAAGATCACGGCGAAGACGAAGACGCCGTGCAGCAGGACGTTCAGCAGGGGCTTCACCGCCGTCTCCGCGACAGCAGGTAAATGAAGAGCAGCAGCAGCAGCGAGGAGAGGCCGGCGACGAGGAAAACGTTGGAGGAAAGGAAGCCCAGCAGCTCGATGGCCCGCCGCGACCGGCTTTGGGTGTAGATCTCCAGCCGGTGGGAGCCGCGGGGCAGCACCAGGTGGTTCCTGTCCGCCGGCACGGGCAGCAGCCGGCCGTCCAGGCGCACGCTCTCCAGCATGCGGTTGAAGGCCAGGGCCGCCGGCGTGGGCGACTCGTAGCGCAGGCTGTAGACGTTGCCCGAGACCGACAGGTCGTAGATGTCGCCGCTGAAGGAGAGGCGCGGGCTCAGCTCGGGATCGGCGAACAGGCCGGCCCTGGCGAACGTGAGCCGCCGGTTCCCGGAGGGCAGGAACACGCGGTTCCTGTCGAAGAACGGCCAGGGCTGCCCGTCGAGCCGCGGCTGGAAGCCGGCGGCGTCCATCAGCAGGGTGAACGGCTGCCGGGAATCGACGCGGAAGCCATTGCCCTCGCGCCGCAGCGAGACATCGCTGCCCATGACGAAGGGCAGCAGGTCCATGTCGAAGGGGTTGACCGTCGACTCGGCATAGACGCCGACGCGCCCCGAGGCCAGGGCGGCGTGGTAGAAGGTCGCGGCCAGTTCGCTGCCGATGGCCTGCGGCGCGGGCAGGCCGCGTTCGCTGCTGCCGGCGCGCGGCGTGACGTTGATGTCGAACATCAGCCGCCTGCGGTCGCTGATCAATGGCTCGTAGGCGCGGAAATACTTCTGGTAGCGGTCGGGGGGATCAACCCAGCTGGAGGCGGGATCCTCGACCTGCAGGGTGAAGCGGTGCCTGGCCATCAGGGCGATGATGTCGCGGCTGTCGATGCCGCATTCCTCGCGGATGCCGGGGTGCAGCAGCGTGTCGAGGGCGGTGACGATCACCTCCATGTCGCGGCTGCGGGCCTTGATGATCCGGGCCGCCTCGGACAGGAAGTGATCGTGCAGGTCCCGGATCATCTCGCAGCGGAAGTCGATGAAGCGGGCGAAATTTTTCGGGTCGCGGCGGAAATGGCGCGGCGAGGCGGGATCGAAGAACTCCAGCGGGTCGATGCCCCGGCGGCGGCGGAATTCCCTGCGCACGTCGTCGTTGAGCGGCACGAAGCGCCCGGGGTTCTTCATGCCGGAATCGGTGTCGTAGCTCAGCTCGGCCAGGTTGACCCCGTCCCAGTCGTGGCCGTTGAGGATGCGCCGGAAGAAATCGGTGGCCGCCTTGCGGGCGTCGGCATTGTAGAGATTGATGGCGTAGCGCCAGCCGACGCGGGCGTCGTCGCCGGCGGCCGTTTTCTCGCGCCATTGCGGATGGGTCTCCCAGAAGAGCGGCGAAACCTGGGGCAGCTCGAACCAGGCATAGACGGCGATGCCGTGGTCGTGGCACAGGCGGATGAAGTAATCGTAATCGAACTTGTAATCGGGGTAGAAATGCCAGGCGGCCAGGTAGACGATCTTCATGCCGCTGGAGCGCCAGCGCCGCACCAGCCGCTCCCAGGAGACCTGCTGGCGCAGCCCGGGATCGAAATAGAACTCCAGGTTGGCGCGGCGCACGGGAAAGGAGAGCTTGAGCACGTTCTTCAGGTAATAGGGGAAGTAGGGAAAGCGGCTGATGCCGAACGGGGTGACGGGATCGAGCAGGGTCCCGAAATACAGCACCCGCCCGCGCCCCACCTCCTTGACCACGGCCAGCGGCTGGCCGGAAGCGTCGTCCAGGCACAGGACCTGGCCGGACTCGGCGCGGAAGGGGTTGATCACCACCCCCGGGTTCCAGCCATAGGCCGGCAGGGGCATGGAGAGCTCGCGCACCCGCGAGACATAGATCGCCTGCGCCAGGAAGCGGAAGCCCAGTTTTTCCGCCAGGTCGCTGCGGCCGTCGGTGATCAGGGTGCCGCCGCGCTCGATGAATTCCAGCACCGTGTTGCGCTCCACTGTCATGAGCTCGCCGGCCGCCCCCTGGGGCACGACCAGCAGGTCGAAACCGGCCAGGGAGAAGTCGCGCTGCCGCCCCAGCTCGCGCACCTCGGGGGCGAAGCCGAAGACCTGCAGCAGCGAGGCATAGCTGCGCTGGTTGTTGCGGTCGGTCTCGGTCTGGGTGCGGCTGGCCAGCAGCAGGACTCGCGTCAGCGTCAGCGGCCGCGCCTTTTTGCCGCGGAACAGCCCGCCCAGCCAGGAACCGGCGCGGCGCCACACGCTTTTGGACCTGGGCGCGGGAAGCAGGTCGACCGCCTCCATGACGTGCAGCTCGCCCGGCTGCAGGTCGACGCGGCGGGGAACGGTGCCGGACAGCCGCTGCGGCGAATAGGTCTCGCGCTTCACCCGGCCGCGCGAATCGAGCGTGACCTCGTGCAGGTACTGGTTGAGCAGCACCACGCCGCCGTCGCCGCCGGCGGTGGTGATCCAGCGCCCCTCGCCGCGCACGTTGCAGTTGAATTCGCGCAGCGAGACGAAGGTCCAGCCCCGCGACTTGACCTCGCGCACCAGATGCTGCAGGTCCGCCAGGGGCAGGAACGGGTGAAAGAAAAACGCCGCCAGGGGGTCGCGCACCGCCCCCATGTTGTCCAGGCTGCGCAGCAGGGCGGCGGCGTCGCCCGCCCGGTTGTCGGCGGAGATGTAGCCGAGGTTCTCGGGAATGACCTGGACGCCGAGTTCCGGCAGGCGATAGGCGTACGGCGCCAGCACCTGCGAGTCGGGGATGTCGGCCGCCATCGGCCGGTCAAGGAAGGTGTCGAAATAACCGCCGATGATGCGGTAGTCGCGCTGGCCGGCGGCGTAATGCGGCGTCTCCCAGGCGATGGGGTAGAGCCCGTTGCGGCAGCACTCGGACAGCCCCTGCTCGATGCGCCGCCGCAGCCAGTCCTCGCCGGCCTCGGGGAAGGGGCGGCCGGCGACCACGTCCCAGAATTCGTAATCGTCGGTGCTGGCCCCATGATACTGGTGGCTGACGCCGTGCATGACGATGGCCGCCCCCTTGCCGACGGCGTCGCGCAGCGCCGCGAGCAGCTCGGGGTTCTCGGCGAGGAACGCCTCTTCCTGGTTGGCCGGGTCGCGGTAGATCGGGACCAGCGCGATCTGGAAGGGAACGCCCTCGGCGGCCAGGAAATCGCTGATGCGGCGGATGGCGGCGGGATCGCTCTGCGGGGTGACGTCTTCGATGCGCAGAAGGATGCGGCGCGACGGCTCGTGGTCACGGCCGAGGATATCGTGCAGCAGGTCGCCAAAGACCAGCCAGCGCCCGCCCTCGCGGGCGTAGGCGAAGGGCGAGTCGGCGAACGCCCACAGGTTGGAGCCGTGAACGACATAGGGCAGGCGCCGGCCGCCGGCTTCGCCGGCCCAGGCCACGACGCGGCAGCCGCCTTTGCCGGGGATCAGCGTCTGCAGCTGGCTGTCCTCCTTGGCGAAGACGTGATCGCCGTAGGTCACCCGCCAGTCGCGGCCGCTGACCTCCTTGCCGGCGCGCAGCGGGAAGCGCCCCGGCGCCAGGCCGAGCAGCTCGTCCAGCTGCTGGTTGATCCAGACGATCGGGCGCCGGCGCCCGGCCACGGCCTCCAGCAATGCCGGCGGCAGGGGCGTCTTCCCTTCCTCGCAGATGACGAACAGGAAATCGGCGTCGGCGGCCTCCCGGGGCGGGCAGGCGGAAACCGGCCGCAGGCGCACCCGTTCGAGATCGAAATGGCCCAGCAGGTGCTGGGTGTAGCGGGCGGAGAGAAAGCCGTCGGAACGCTCGGGCTCGCCGTCATAGAGGATCAGGGCGTTGCCAGAGGGAGCACTGGCCGGCGCGGGTGCCGCCAGGCCCAGGAGGCCGATGACGGCCGCCAGCCAGCCGGCGCGTCTCATGTTCCCCCCAGGCGGCGCGCCAGCACGGCGACGATGCGCCCGGCGGCACGGCCGTCGCCGTACGGGCTGGCCGGGCGCGCCATGCGCCGGTAGCCCGCCGGGTCGCTCAGCAGCTCCATGACCCGGCGCGCGATCACCCGGCGCTCCGTGCCCACCAGCTCGGCACGTCCCGCGCCCACCCCCTCCGGCCGTTCCGTTTCCCGGCGCATGACCAGCACCGGCTTGCCCAGGACGGGGGCCTCCTCCTGGATGCCGCCCGAATCGGTCAGCACCAGGCGGGCACGGGCCATCAGGAAGACGAACGGTTCGTAGGCCAGCGGCTCGATAAGGCGGATGTTTTCCTCGCCGCCCAGCAGGGAGCGCACCGGCTGCCGCACGCCGGGGTTGAGGTGCAGCGGGTAGACGATGCGCAGGCGCCGGTCAAGGCGGGCGATGTCGCGCAGCGCCAGGCAGGCCCGGCGCAGCGGCGGGCCGAAGCTCTCGCGGCGGTGGCCGGTGACCAGGATGACCGGGGGGGCGCCATCCTCCAGCTCCAGGTCCCAAACGCGGCGGAAATAGTCCAGCCAGCGCCGGCGGGCCGCGGGCGCCCGCAGCCGTCCCTGCACCAGGCGCAGGGCATCGACGACGGTGTTGCCGGTCACCCAGACGGCGCGGGCGTCGACGCCGCAGGCCAGCAGGTTGCGCCGCGCCCCGGCGGTGGGGGCGAAATGGAGATCGGCCAGCGTTGTCAGCAGCCGCCGGTTGATCTCCTCGGGAAAGGGGAAATAGCGGTCGCCGGTGCGCAGCCCGGCCTCGACGTGGGCCACCGGCACGCGCTGGTGGAACGCGGCCAGGGCGGCGGCGAAGGCGGTGGTGGTGTCCCCCTGCACGATCACCGCCCGCGGCTTCTCCGCTTGCAGCACGGGGCGCAGGGCGCGGAGGACGGCGGCGGCGACGTCGTCGGGCTCCTGGCCGGCGCGCATCAGGTCCAGGTCAATGTCGGGCGTGATGGCGAAGGCGTCCAGGGCCTGGTCCAGCATCTGCCGGTGCTGGGCGGTGGCGCAGACGCAAACGCGGAAGCTCGGGTGGGCGCGCAGTCCGGCGATGACCGGGGCCAGCTTGATCGCCTCCGGCCGCGTGCCCAGGACCGCCAGCACCTTGATCCGCCGTGCCGCCATCTCACCTCCGTGAGCCTAAAAATAGAAGTTGATGCCCCCGGAAAAATAATTGCCGCTGAAGCGGTACTCGTCGTTCTCGCTGTAGCGTTGATAGGCCAGCGAGATGTAAATGGGATCGCGCGGCGTGAAGTTCAGGCCCAGCGCGTAAGCGAACATGCCGACCTTCTCGTTGTTGCCGCCGAAATGAAGCTGCGGGTGGAGCTCCAGCCGGGGCAGGACCGCGACCTTGGCGCCGATATGCCAGACATAGGTGGAGATGCGCCGCAGCGCCTCGTCGGGGTACCAGAGGTTCGATTTTTCGTTGAGCAGGTAGAAGCCCGTCTCGGCGGCGAGGCCCTTGAACAGCCTGACGGCGAGGCCGATGTCGGCGCCGCTGGCGTTGTAGCCGTCCGATCCGAACATCTGGAACAGGGCGGCGTACATGTCGAGCCCCTTTTTCTGGTAATAGTAGACGCCGGTGAACATGTTCAGCGAGGACTTGTGCCGGCGGCGCAGCCCCTCGTCGTCCTCGACGTCGAAGGCGATGGACTGCCGGCGGAACTTGACGATCAGCGAGGAGGTCGGGGCGAGAGGGACGCGCACCCCGCCCCAGGGGGCCAGTGAGAACAGGCCGTAGGCACCGCCCAGGAAAGTCTCCACGCCGAACTGCGGATAGACGCCGCCGCAAAGAGGCAGCGCCGCCAGCAGCAGCAGCGCGGCTACGGCGCGCTTCATTTTTCCTCCGCCGCCGCCGCCGGGGGAGATCCCCCGTCGCCATGGGAGAAGAAGTCGAGGCACTCGCGGCCGATGTGCTGGCTGCGCACGCGGGTGAAATAGGACGTCTCGAATCGTATGCGCGCCGGCCGCTCGAGCACGATCAGCCCGTCGGGGCTCAGGACGCCGCGCTTGTGCATGACCTTCAGCGGGTTGGCGTACTCCAGCATGGCGTAGGGCGGGTCGAGATAGGCCAGGTCGAAGCGGAAGCCGTCCTTGGCCAGGGCGATGATCGAGCGGTTGAAGTCGCCGCAGATGACGCGGTAGAAATCGGGGGCGATGCCGATCTTCTCCAGGTTGTGGCGGATGGCGCGGGCCGCCTCGGGCAGGTCGTCGATGAACACCACGTACTCGGCGCCGCGCGACAGCGCCTCGATGCCGATGTTGCCGCTGCCGGCGAAGCCGTCGAGAAAGATCTTCTCCTTGACGCCGGTCTGCAGGATGTCGAAGAAAGTGAGCTTGACCTTGGACATGGTGGGGCGGATGAGCGGGCTCTTGCCGCCGCGCAGCACCCTTCCCTTGTACAGGCCGCTGTTGATCCGGATCATGGTTCAAGGATATATTCTTTTTCATGCCGGGTCAAGGCATCGGGCCCGGACGGATCCAAAAGCGGACCCGGAAGCCTCATATCGGATCGAGTTCACGGATTGAAGGGTTAATGGGTAGATGGGTAAATGGGGGAACAGCCCGGGTTCGGAATTTTGAAGTGTTGAAGGGTTCAAGGGTTAAAGAGTTGAAGGGTTGAAGAGTTCAAGAGTATAAGGGTTCGGAAAAAGCCCCTTGAAACTTCCGTTTCTTTCTAACTCTTCAACCCTTCTACTCTTCTACCCTTCTACCCATCAACTCATCTACCCTTCTACCCATCCACCCTCACTGTTTTTTTAACCCATAGTCCAAAAAACTCGCGAGTAAATTTGACAGGAGGCTAAAATCACAGTATATTGGTTCCATGAAAGAACGATACCTGGAAAAACAGGTGCGGGCCGACCTGAAGGAAAAAATGGTCTTCGTCGCCGGTCCCCGCCAGGTGGGCAAGACCTTCATGGCGCGGCGGATCATCGGCGCCAAGGAACGATATTTCAACTGGGACGTCCCCGGGCACCGCGAGGCGATCCTGCGCCGCGAGCTGCCGCAGAGCGGCGGCATCGTCCTGGACGAGATCCACAAGTACCGCTCGTGGCGCAACTACCTGAAGGGGCTGGTGGACCAGCCGGAGCGCGACCTGGACATCCTGGTCGTGGGCAGCGCCCGCCTCGACGCCTACCGCTTCGGCGGCGACTCGCTGCAGGGCCGCTACCATTTCCTGCGCCTGCACCCGTTCTCAACGGCGGAGCTCGGGCTGCAGCGGCCCCAAGAACTGCTCGACCTGCTGGAGCTGGGCGGCTTCCCCGAGCCATTCCTTTCGGGCTCGAAGACGGCGGCGCGCCGCTGGTCGCGATCCTACCGCATCCGCATCCTGCGCGAGGAGGTCGCCTCGCTGGAGCACGTCCTCGACCTGGGCAACCTCGAGCTGCTGGCCCTGCGCCTGCCCGAGCTGGTCGGCTCGCCCCTGTCGGTCAACGCCCTGCGCGAGGACCTGCAGGTCAGCCACAAGACCGTGAGCCGCTGGCTGCAGGTTCTGGAGCGGCTCTATTTCATGTTCCGTCTCCCGCCTTTCGGCGCCCCCGCCATCCGGGCGGTGAAGAAGGAAGCCAAGCACTATCACTACGACTGGAGCCAGGTGGCCGACATGCCCCGGCGCTTCGAGAACCTGGTCGCCTCACACCTGATGAAGTGGGTCCACTTCCAGCAGGACACGCTGGGCCTGGACATGGAGCTCAGGTATTTCCGCGACGTCGACGGCCGCGAGGCCGATTTCGTTGTCTGCGAAGGCCGCAGGCCGCTGCGCTTCATCGAGGCGAAATGGGACGACTCGCCGGTGTCGCCCGCGCTGGCCTACCTGAAAAAGAAGTTCCCCGACGCGGAGGCCCTGCAGCTGAGCGCCGTCGGCAGGAAAGATTTCCTGTCCCCCGCCGGAGTTCGCGTCCAGCCGGCGCTGCCGTTCCTGCGCGAGCTGACTTGAATTTCCAAGATGTTGAAACGTCGAAATGTTGAAGCGTTGAAATGTTGACGGGTTGAAGAGTTAAAGAGTCAAAGGGTTCAGAAAAAAACTTTCTGACTGTGGGATTGCGTTTTCTATTCTTCAACTCTTTCACCCTTTAACCCTTCTACCCGATTACCGTGCACCCGTCCACTCGTCTTCAGGTGCTTGTTTTTTCCTTTTGCCTTTCGCCTTTTGCCTTTTCAATGCGTTGCCCCTTCCACTCTTCCACCCTTCTACTCATCGACTCATTTTTTTAAAGAAAATCGCCGAATTGGCGTTTTTGGCCGCGATTTTCGCCGATTTCGCTATCCTATCGTTGAGTTCGGCCGAAATTGATATATAATAGTTGAAAATGATCAAGCGCTTTCACGAACTGCAGGAACGCATCCTGAAGTACTACCCCGAGGCCAACATCGCCCTGCTCAAGAAGGCCTACGCCATCTCCACCGAGGCCCACCTGAACCAGCGGCGGCTCTCCAACGAGCCCTACATCACCCACCCGCTGACCGTGGCCGGCATCCTGGCCGACATGCGCCTCGACGAGATCTCCATCGCCGCCGGCCTGCTGCACGACGTGATCGAGGACTCGCAGTACAGCCGCGAGGACCTGGTCCGCCTTTTCGGCCAGGAGATCAGCGACATCGTCTGGGGCGTGACCAAGATCTCCAAGATCTCGGAGGTGGACGTCGAGGACGCCCAGGCCGAGACGCTGAAGAAGATGATCATCGCCATGACCGCCGACGTGCGCGTCATCCTGATCAAGCTGGCCGACCGCCTGCACAACATCCGCACCCTGGCCCCGCTGCCCGACGAGAAACGTATCAAGATCGCCCGCGAGACCCTGGAGATCTACGCGCCCATCGCCTACCGCCTGGGCATGGGCAAGATCCGCGACGAGCTGGAGGACCTCTCCTTCATGTACCTGTATCCCGAGGAATACCAGCGCATCAAGGGCGAGGTCGGCGACAAGACCGAGTGGGCGCTGACGCAGGTGGAGGGGCTCAAG
This sequence comes from Candidatus Aminicenantes bacterium UBA2199, assembly GCA_002327965.1. Lineage (GTDB taxonomy): Bacteria > Acidobacteriota > Aminicenantia > UBA2199 > UBA2199 > UBA2199. Next base: position 71,438 of record DCVB01000023.1, read on the forward strand.
AAGCAGATCCAGGCGCTGCTCAAGGCACTGAAGATCAAGGCCGAGATCCAGTACCGCATCAAGCGCGAGATCTCCATCTTCCGCAAGCTGCAGAAGCAGAACATCGAGCTGGAGAACGTCTACGACCTGCTGGCGCTGCGCGTGATCACCGACACGGTGGCCAACTGCTACGTCATCATGGGCGCCATCCACCAGCAGTGGGTGCACATCCCCAGCCGCTGGCGCGACTTCATCACCAACCCCAAGAGCAACTTCTACCAGTCGATCCACACCACCATCATCACCCGCGAGGGGGTCAAGTTCGAGATCCAGATCCGCACCCAGGAGATGCACCGCAACGCCGAGGAGGGCATCTCGGCCCACTGGAAGTACAAGGAGGGGCTGGCCTTCCTGGAGCACGACCACCGCCTGGAATGGTTCCGCGAGATGATCGACTACCACAAGACCAACCCCGACCCCAAGGAGTTCCTCAGCCTGGTCAAGCGCGACCTCACCCCCAACGAGATCTACGTCTTCACCCCCAAGGGCAAGGTCGTCAACCTCAAGGCCGGCGCCACCCCCGTCGACTTCGCCTACGCCATCCACTCCGAGGTCGGCGACCACTGCCGCAGCGCCATCGTCAACGAAAAGATGGTGCCGCTGCGCACGCGGCTGAGCTCGGGCGACGTGGTGGAGATCCTCACCCAGAAGAGCAGCAGCCCCAGCGCCGACTGGCTGCGCTTCGTGACCACCACCCGCGCCAAGAAGCGCATCATGGCCTGGCTGCAGAAAGAGGAATCGGCCGGGGACCTGCTGAAGGGCCGGCGCCTGTGGCAGAAAGTGCTGCGCGAATATGGCCGCCGCCACCGGCTCGCCTTCAACGACCAGGATATCGCCCGCCGGCTGCAGGCGCTGGGGGTTGACGACCTGGAGACGTTCCTGCGCGACATCGGCGGCGGCCGGCGGGCGCTGGACCGCCAGGCGCTGAAAAGCCTGTTCCCCGAGGCCGGCGCCATCGTCATCCGGCCGCCGCGCCGGTCGGCGCCGCGGCGCGGCGAGCGCCACAAGCTGGTCCGCGTCGACGGCCAGGGCGACATCGATTTCACCTTCGCCAAGTGCTGCCACCCGATCAAGGGCGAGGAGATCGTCGGCTACATCACCAAGAACCGCGGCCTGGTCGTGCACCGCAAGAGCTGCCCCAACGTCAACACCGAGATCCCCTCGCGGCTGAAGCGCGTCAGCTGGAACGAGGCCCCCGATTATTCCTACCCGGTCAAGCTGCAACTGCTGGCCGACGACAAGCCGGGCATGCTCAGCAGCATCACCGGCGTCATCGCCGCCTGCGGCTCCAACATCAAGAAGATCGAGATGGAGCCGGCCAGCCAGGCCGTGGCCCGCGTCCAGATCGTTTTCGAGGTGCGGGACATGTTCCAGCTGGAGGAGATCAGCTCGCGCCTGCGCGAACTGAGCGGCGTCTACTCCATCCAGCGCCGCAAGGCGGCCGGCCGCTAGGCCCGCTTACGCTTTCCCGCCGAAATACTTCAGGATGCGCTTCAGCAGGTTGGCGGATTCCTTGCGCAGCGCGACGGTGTCGGCGGCGCGGTTTTTCTCTCCGGCGGCCCGCGTCTCGTTCTGGCGGCGCGTGATCACTTCGGCCAGCTTCTGGGCCATGGCCTCGTTCATGTCCACCACCTGCTGGAAGCGGGCGGAGGGGATGGTCAACACCACGCTTTCGCGCTCGGCCACGACGGTGGCGTTGGTCTTTTCGCCGGTGACCAGCGAGATCTCGCCGAAGAAGTCGCCGGGGCCCAGGCGGGCGATGCAGCGGCCGTCCTTGAGCACGGCCATCGACCCCGAATGGATGTGGTGGAAAAGGTCGCCCGCCTCCCCCTCGCGGATGACGGTCTCGTTGGCGCCGAAAACCCGGCGGCCCGCCGCCGCGGCCAGGGCTTGGAAATCGCCGTCGGCCAGCGCGGCCAGCACGACGTTTTTCCGCAGCGCCGCGGCCAGCTCGGCGGGCGGGAACTCCTCGCTCCGCTCCGGCTTCATGTAGACGTCGCGCTTTGGGAAGGGGATCTCGATCCCCTGGCGGCGGAAGGCGTACCAGATGCGCCGGCGCACGTCGGAGGCGATGACGTTGTGCCGCTCGAAATCATCGATCCAGATCTTGACGTCGTAGTTCATGGAGAAATCGCCGAATCCCCTCAGCTGCACGACCGGCGCCGGATCGCGGCGGACGCCGGGCGCCGCGGCCAGGGCGTCGAGGATGGCCGCCTCCACCCGGTCGGGGCTGTCGCCGTAGCCGGTCCCAACCTGGATGCGCAGCGCCACCGGCCGGCCGCCGGCGCCGTAGATCAGGACCTCGGCCTTGGAGGCCGACTGGTTGGGGATGACGATCAGCTCGCGGTCGATGGTGCGCACCTTGAACGAGCGCCAGCCGAACTGCTCCACCCGCCCCTGGCGCTCGCCGATGCGCACCCAGTCGCCGATCTTGAAGGAATCCTCGAAGTGCAGGATGATGCCCGAGAACAGGTTGCCCAGCACGTCCTGCAGCGCGAAGCCGACCACCACCGTCAGCACCGCCGTCGATGCCAGCAGCCCCGAGATCGGCTGGCCCAGGTAGTACTTGAGGATCAGCAGCATGCCGGCGACGAAGAGGATGAAGACGGCCACGTCCTTGATCAGCTTGGGATAGCGCACCCCCTGGCGCTTCAGGACCAGGACGTCGAAAACGAGATAGGCCACCGCCTTGACGGACAGCACCACCATGAAGAACCAGAAGAAAAGCCAGAGAAAGAAGCGCAGGCGCGGGGCATAAGGCAGGTCGCGCAGCCAGCTGCTGCTGAGCAGGGAAACGGCGGTGCTGAGCAGGAAGAGCAGCAGCAGCTGCGGCAGCGCCTGGCGGAACAGGCCGCCGCCTTTCCTGCGGCCGCCGGCGAGGTACAGCACGGCCGGCAGCAGCAGGAACAGGACGGGCAAAGCGACAGGCCAGTTCATGGCTGGAACCTCCGGGCGGTGCCGGGACGCCCCGGTTGCTCAAGGGCGACGGCGGTCAAGGTCAATTGCCGCTGTAATCCTCACCCATCGCCGGCGGCGTCATTCCTTGGGCCTTGTCCTTGGCCTTGGTGCCCAGCTTGTCCATCAGCGCCTCGGAGATGCTGAAGGTCAGCTTGACATGGTCGGCGGCCGAGCTCAGCTGCAGCCCGTTGAGCAATTCGCCCAACTCGGGTTCCTTGGACGCGCCCATGGCGCCCAGCGCCTTCAGCCCGTTGAGCATGTCGGCGATCTGCTTGTTGCCCGCCTCGTTCTGCGAGATCAGGCGCAGCTCGCCGGAAAGGGTCTTGTTCTTGAAGTCGGCCACGGCGGTGAAGGCCTCGGCCTGGCTCAGGTCGACCGGCATCATGCCGCCGCCCGTCTGTTCCTTCACCTTGCCGGGGATGCTGCCCACGGCCAGCCAGAACATGCTCTTCCTGTCCAGCTGGTTCACGTACTTCATCATCGCCGGGGTCTGCAGCACGCTCTTGCCCTTTTTGGCCGCCAGGTCGACGGCTTTCTTGATCGTCATGGGCGCGCCGGCCGCGATGCAGGCGTCGTTCATGAAGACCAGGCGCATGTCCTTGGACGCATCCTCGTCCTTCAGCGCGTACAGGGTGGCCCCGCCGTACGTCTCCTCGGCCGTGATGGTGCCCTTCTCCTTGAGGATGGACAACAGCTTGGCCCGGTCGTACTTCAGGCTGCCGATGAACAACGGCTGGGCGTCCTTGTCGTCGAAGCTGCCGTAGACGGCGCCGACCACCATGTGGACGTCCTTCTGCAGGTCGATGCCCGTCTTCTGCACGAACTCCTGGTAATCCTTGAAATCCTTGGCCCCCTTGGCGTTCTTCTGCCAGTCCTCCTTCAGCGCCTTGTCGAAGAAGCTCAGCGCCGCGAAGCGCTGGAAGTCGAAAGCCATGACCATCAGGGGCCCCTCGGGGACCATGGCCAGCAGGGCCTCGCTGTTCATCCCGACCGCGGCCTTCTTCTTGCAGGCCGGGACCAGCAGCATCACAACCAGGATCAGTGATAACGCCAGCATTTTCTTTTTCATTGCACACTCCTTTTTGCGCGGGCAGCCGCGGGGACTGACCACGGCGCAGAATATAGCATAACGAAAAGAAAAAGGGAACGGTTCGGCCCGTTGGCAAGAACTTTTCCCCCGCGCGCTGCGTATAGTCGGGCGGAACGCCATGGAAGAGATCATCCGCCTGGAAAACATCCGTTTCCGCTACGGCGACGTCGAGGCCGTCCGCGACGTGTCGCTGGCCCTGCCGCCCGGCATCTTCGGCCTGCTCGGCCCCAACGGCGCCGGCAAGACCACCCTGATGAAGCTGCTGCTGGGATTCCTGCGCCCGGCGTCGGGCGTCGGCACGGTCATGGGCCTGCCGCTGGGCGAAGGGCAGAAGCCGCTGCGCCGCCTGATCGGCTACATGCCCGAGAGCGACTGCCTGATCCCCGGGCTGGACGCCGTCTCGCTGACCGCCTACCTGGGCGAGCTGAGCGGCATGCCGCGCCAGGAAGCCATGAAAAGGGCCCACGACGTCCTCTACTACGTGGGGCTGGAGGAGTCGCGCTACCGCCAGGTGGAGACCTACTCCACCGGCATGAAGCAGCGCCTGAAGCTGGCCCAGGCGCTGGTCCACGACCCGAAGCTGCTGCTGCTGGACGAGCCGACCTCGGGCATGGACCCCGCCGGCCGCCGGGAGATGCTGGAGCTGATCCGCGACATCGCCCGCCAGGGGAGCATGAACGTCATCCTTTCCTCGCACCTGCTGCCCGACATCGAGAGCTCCTGCCGCCGCGTGGTCATCATGAACGAGGGCCGCATCGCGGCCCAGGGCGCGATCGCCGACCTGAAGCGCGAGCGGCGCAACGTCTTCGAGATCAAGGCCGTCGGCGGCGCGCCGGAATTCTTCGCCGCGCTGGCGCGGGCGGGCTGGGCGGTCGAGGAGCGCGACCAGGGCCTGTTCCACGTCATGCCGCCCGAAGGCACCGGGGCCGCGACCCTGTTCCGCGCCGCCATCGAGCACGCGGCGCAGATCCGCCACTTCCGCCAGAGCCGCACCTCGCTGGAGGACGCGTTCATGGACGTGATCCGGAGCGACAATGGAAATTAGGCAAAAGGGCTACAGCCGCTGGCAGGGGGAGTTCGTCCCGTCGCGCCGCCACTGGCTGCCCATCACCCGCAACGGCATCCGCTCCGTCTTCAAAAAAAAGTACGCCAAGCTCGTCTTCTCCCTCTGCGCCTCCACCTTCTTCGTCTTCCTGGTCGCCGTCTACGCTTCGACCAAGCCCGAGCTGAAGATCCTGGGCGAGCTGGTGCGCCTGCTCAGGAGCGACGCCGAGCTGTTCAAGACCTTCTACAGCAACGGTTTCCTGACCTTCATGCTGGTCATCCTCAGCGTCTTCAGCGGCGCCGACCTGGTCGCCTCCGACCTCAAGTCCAAGGCCTTCCCCCTGTACTTCGCCCGGCCGCTGTCGCGCCTCGACTACCTGGCGGGCAAGCTGGGCATCCTTCTCTTCTACCTGCTGGCCTTCACCCTGCTGCCGGGGATCCTGCTGCTGCTCTTCAAGATGCTGTTCAGCGGCAGCCTGGCCATCGCGCCCGGCGTGCTGCTGGGCATCGTGGCCTTTCCCCTGGTCGCCAGCGCCTGCCTGGCCTCCCTCACCCTGGCCCTGTCCAGCCTGAGCCCCAACGTCAAGTTCGTCCAGATCGCCATCTTCCTGGCCTACATCTTCTCCAACAACCTGGCCCATGTGCTGCGGGCCATCTTCAAGAGCGACTACGCTTTCCTGGTCTCCCTGCCCGGCAACATCCAGCAGCTGGGGGCCTTCCTTTTCGGCCTGAAGCCCGCCTACGGCTTCCCCGCCTGGCTGTCGCTGCTGCTGCCGCTGGCGCTCACCGCCCTGTCCCTGTGGCTCCTCGCCTGGCGCATCCGCAAAGCGGAGGCGAGCGCATGAGCACCGTTCTCAGGGCCGAGAAGCTGTCCAAGTGGTACGGCAACATCCTGGGCATCAGCGACATCAACCTGGAGGTCGCCGGCGGCATCACCGGCCTGCTGGGGCCCAACGGCGCCGGCAAGTCGACCTTCCTGAAGATCGCCGCCGGGCAGCTCAAGCCCAAGATCGGCCGACTGACCGTCTTCGGCGAGCCGGTTTGGGGCAACCCGGGCCTCTTCCGCCGCGTCGGCTTCTGCCCCGAGCACGACAGCGCCTACAACGAGATGAGCGGCGGCGCCTTCATCCTGCTGCTGGCCCGCCTGCACGGCTTCGCCGGCGCCGAGGCAACGGAGAGAACCGACAAGGCCCTGGCCGCGGTCGGGCTGCTGGAGAGCCGCGGCCGCGCGATCAAGGCCTACAGCTTCGGCATGCGCCAGCGCCTGCGCCTGGCCTCGGCCATCCTGCACGAGCCGGAGATGCTGCTGCTCGACGAGCCGCTGCGCGGCGTCGACCCGCTGTGGCGCATCCGCATCATGCAGCTGATCAAGGACTACGGCCGCCAGGGGCGGACGGTGATCGTCTCCTCGCACATCCTGTCCGAGATCGAGGCCATGACCAGCGAGATCGTCCTCATCCACCAGGGCAAGATCTTCGCCAAGGGCGACATCCACAGCATCCGCGGCCTGATCGACAGCCACCCGCACCAGGTGTCGATCCGCTGCCCGCAGCCGCGCCGGCTGGCCGGGCAGCTGGTCGCCGGCGAGTTCGTCTCCGGCATCGAGTTCGCCGCCGACGGCGGCGGCCTGACGGTCCGCACGGACCAGCGCGACCGCTTCTTCAGCGCCCTGATGCCCCTGGCCGCCCAGGCGGGCAACGAGATCACGGAGATCACCTCGCCCGACGACAACCTGCAGGCGGTCTTCGACTACCTGATCGGGAAGTGAACATGAAAAGCGCGTCCCCCTTGCCCGTCGTCTTCGCCGCCTTTTTCCGCGCCGGCCTGCGCGCCAAGCGCACCCGCGTCTTCATCCTGCTGGCGCTGGTACCGCTGCTGCTGACGCTCCTGGTGCGCGTCGTCGACCCGAAGGAGAGCGGCGATTTCTTCACCAAGGTCATGCTCTCCCTCTATTTCCAGCTGCTGGTCCCGGTGCTGGCCCTGTTCTTCGGCAGCAGCATCGTCAACGACGAGCTGGACGGCAAGACCCTGGTCTACCTGACCACGGTACCGGTGCGCCGCCGCGCCGTGCTGCTGGGCAAGTACCTGGCCGCCTTGCTGCTGGCGGCGCTGCTGGTCGCCGGCGGCTTCCTGCTCTGCTTCCTGGTCGCCGCCTTCGGGCGCCTGGGCGAGGCGGCCGCCTGGGGCGAGCTGGGGGTCTTCCTCGGCGCCGCGCTGCTGGCCCTCTTCTGCTACAGCGCGCTGTTCACCGCCCTGGGCGCCTTCATGAAAAAATCGATCCTGGCCGGCATCTTCTTCGTCTTCGGCTGGGAGAGCGTCGTGCAGTACTTCCCCGGCGTCACCCAGAAGTTCACCGTCATCCACTGGATCAAGTCGCTGCTGCCCATCCCCCCCGGCGAAGGCGGCTTCCTGATCTTCCAGCTGCAGCCCTCCCCGCCACTGCCGTCGGTGCTCGTGCCGCTGGCCGCCGGCGCCCTGTTCCTTTGGCTGGCCGTCCTCATCTTCGAGCGCAAGGAATACATATTATCGGACAACGCTTGACGTGACGCCTGTGAACAGGCGTCCCCATAACGCGTCGTCCGCATAGCCGACAAAGCCTGAAGTGGCGACTGTGAACAGTCACCACGGCTGCGTTGTCGGCATGGCCGGCAACACCAGATCCGGTTCAGATTAAAGAAAACGCGTCCCCAAAGGAAAATAGCAGCCCCATCCCCTGTCTGGTTTTTTCAGCAATATTTCATTATTGGAAAATCAGATTATTTTTCTAAAAATATATGCGATTGGGGCAACGACCCGTTGAGACCCCAATGCTTCCTTGTTGAACTAGTCTGACCGCACTCTGTATTTGATTTTCAATTTGGGTGTATATATGGTGTTGAATTGACCCCCGCTAGACGGAGGGCAGTTTCCCCCTTCGATGATGAATCCCCTATTCACTTCCTGCCTGCTTATCCAGGAAATGACCTGCTGGCGAACATCGACACGGGGCCGGTTCACGTCGGGAATTTCCTTGTATACATATCCGGGAATAACCGCTGAATCCGTCCAGGGACCGGTCAGCACATACAATTTTCTGGCAGCGGAAATGCAGTTGTTCGGGTTGTAGTCCGAAGGGAGAGCGGTCGACCCTCTGACCAGTTCCAATTCCGCCTCCAGGATGTATCCGCCGATTTTTTTGATCTCCTGCTCCAGGGGAAGGAAATAAAAATAGAGATAAGCTTTCACATTCCAGTACCCGCCATCGGCAAACACTGTTCCGACCAGCAGTTGGTCTTCCCTCATTTTTCCCTGCAGGCAATGCAAGGGAATCCCGCCATGACGAATGTCCGTGGGCCTCAGCACCATGACTTTTTCCTGCCAATTGTGCTGGCCCGGCTCGGCAATAAAGATGGTGGCACTGAGATCTTTTATGGTGTTTTGCGATAAAACCCTGATCCGGTAGCTCCCTTCCGCCACTTCCAGCGGAATTTTCCAATGGGTCCTGTATTTCCCCGGTTCGAAGGGAGTGACTGTCCCCTGAAAAATTCCTGCAATCCGGTTTTCTCCCCTGGCATCATAAAGATCCACCGTGAATGAATTTTGCGGAAAATTCGTCTCCCATTCGACGGCGTGCGTTGTACCCTTGGTCCAGCGGCGGCTCGACGAGGGCTTGGTCACGGTAATCCTGGCATCTGTCCTGACCGGCGTTTTCGGGATTGGCAAAGGTTTTGCAGGCACTTCAACCGCCAGAGGTGGTTTGCGCGGATCCGGGGGGGCAGTGACCGTCATGATCTTGAAGACTCCGTCGCTCTGGCCGTCGACGTCCTGGGTTGGGACGTAAAGCCCGATCCGGTAGTCGCCGGCGGGCGCCGGCCCCGAGTTCGTCTGCCCCACGGTCCAGGAATAGCTGCCGCTGGCGACCGGCACGACGGCGATGGTGCCAAACGCCCCGCCACCGGCCTTGACCAGGTTGATGCGCACGTTGCCGGTGCATCCCTGGGAGCTCCAGGTGATCCCCTGCGGGGTGCCGAGGGTCCAGCTCTCGCCGCCGTTGGGCGCAATGACGCTGATCGACTGGCCGCAGGCCAGCGCCGCGGTGAAAAGCAGGACGGCAAGGAAAATAAAGGTGTTTTTCATGAAGAACCTCCTTCTCTCCGCTTACAGATTAAATGCGAGTTTCCGCGGGAAAATCTCACCCGCCGACGGGAAAAAATGGACGGTTTTTGGTTATTAGGGTGCTTGGGAACGCCCATTAGAAGGCGCGAAAACTGGGGACGGCGAAAACTGGGGGCGGACGGTAAAAAGGTAAAAAGTTGATATGATTTAATAGGACTAAAATTCCAAATTCCAATTACCAAATCCCCTGGCGGGGACTTTGACCAAAACGAAGAAAATGCTATTGCAAGAAGGAACTGGGGACGGACTTTGAAAATGAGAAAATGATCGGCTCATCCAAACCTTGATTTTTTAGACGATTAAAAAATTGAATAAATTCAGTTTTTTATGATCCATCCCCAATCTTCCCACTGACCAGGTGACTCAATCCCTATTTGGCCGCGAGACGTTTCCGGGCACCCCCATTTTGCATGGACATTGAATGCGATGGATATCGCGGAGCCCAGTCAATATTTCCGCGGATGCGGGCAAAGTCACAAAGTCAAGCACCGTCCCCAAATTGCCTAGCGCTGCAAAATAGTTTTTGCAACAGTCAAGATGTTCTGCCCGAGGCATGAACCAGTAGGGACTGGACCTGGAGTAACAGGAGCCATAACATACTGCGCTTTCCTTTTTGCAGTTGGGCATGCCACGGAACCGAACGATTTCTGGGGCAACAAGATTGCCAGGGCTTGATCGATCCGCATCGATCCAGGCTTGATCTCGATGGGTGTCTGGTGCAGAACACCTAGGTTCTGCAACCACTGAAGATCGAAATCAACGGGCGCAGCATCAAAATAAATTTCGTTATGCCAGAAAATATCCTAAAATATATTTCCGCCTACTTGACACGCGCCTTCTAATGGGCGTCCCAAATTGCCCGGCCTGAGGCAAAACCTTAATTCCACCCATATCTAGGATGCTTAATTTTAATTACCCAGACATGTGGGGAGGGTCCCATCCTTTTTTCCAGAAGTACATCCCCACTATGGAAACCGATAACGTAATCAGAAACATCCGTACCATCCTGAATCAAAGTTTCATAAATAATATAACTCACAATCGCCTGGTCGGCTCTTTCATTAAAACCTACTTTGGAAAATTCGATGATTTTTTTATCTGAATACAGCGTAAGCTTTCTTACTCGATTCATCAGATTCTTTAATCTTCGATTGCGTTCCCGGTATTCCCCATCAAATTTGTCAATATTAAAAGAGAGAAAACGAAACCTTACATCTAAAGGAAAATCCGAAGCAATATTAGTGACACTTTGATTTTTTCCAATAAAATCCTGTGCAGTTTTTCGATCGATCCCAGGATTAAGGAATAATTGCTCATAATATAATGTGTTCCTGATCGGCTTGCTAAAACTGTTAATTAAAACTGTCTCTTCCTCGTTAGTGGAATAGAATTGGTAGATCAGTAAATTGTATATTTTCAAGCTTTCAGCGCTTAGGTCAGTTTTCGTTCCATTTTTATTGCAGCTGAAAAAACCTAAAAATATCAGGATGATCCATGCCACCTTGACACAAAATCCATCTTTGCCCATGGTGACATATTAAACAAATGTTTGCCAAACATCAACATCGGCCTAACTGAAATCGTTGACTTTGATTTATCAGTCCGTTATCTTACATGTAAGATGGAGGTGGGCATGGAAAATATCGATTTCACGCGCCTGTCGTCCAAGGGGCAGATCGTCGTGCCGCGGCGCATGCGCGAACGCCTGCGCCTGGCCGACGGCGAGATATTTCTGATCTTCGGCACCGACGACACGCTGGTCCTGAAGCGGGTGCAGGAGCCAACCGCAGCCGAATTCAAAGGCATCATGGCCCGGGCGCGCAAGCTGGCCAAAGCCAGGCGCTTGACGACCAGGGATCTCGAGAAGGCTATAACCGAAGAACGGAATGCGAATCGTCGTTGACACCAAGGAACTGGGGGCAACCTATGAAAATGTGAAAATGATTGGTTCATTCAGACCTTGATTTTTTAGACGTTTAAAAAATCGAACAAATCCAGTTTTTCTTAGTCCTCCCCTAATCTTCTCCTTGATTTGTTAGGAGTCTTATTTAATCCGAGATCTTTTTCGGTCACCGATATCTTATTGTTTTTGCTCCAACTTTCCGGCAGCTTTTTGCACCCAAAATTTAGCAATGCTCTATATAGGTATGGCCTAAGTATTTCATCGAAGACTCTATGACAATTGGGACATAAGGGAATTCCATTAATTACGCTGTCATTTTTATTTTTATTCTTCCATTCTTTTGCGTCAATGATATGTACTGCATCTGGCAATGGATATGTTGTACCACACATAACACAAGGTAGATGTTTTTTTGATGTTTTATCACGCACAATTAAACTTTTTATATTTGGATTAAATGCCATAATTATTTTCTCCTTACTTAAATTATAAGAAATACGCTTCTCTAACAACACTTTGATTATTGATTAGCATATCAATTTTTTTAAGTAAATAGTTTTCTAATTAAAATGGGAGAAACTGGGGACGGACTATGAAAATGTGAAAATGATCGGCTCATTCAAACCTTGTTTCTTAGACATTAAAAAATAGAACAAATTCAGTTTGGCATAGTCCGTCCCTGGTTTTCCCGAAGCAGCCCTATCCTCTACAAACGCAATCTCACTTATTTTGGCCTGGGCGCCAGATTTCGACCGCCGCCTCGCGGTAGGGGAAGATCTCGTTGCCCTGCGGGCCGATGCGCTTGAAGTTGAGGATGTCGAGCAGCGTCCAGTCGCGGTGGAGGCTGTCCAGTTTCTGGACTTCTTCGGGAGTGTAGCGGGTGCCGGAGGCGCCGGATCGCTGCACGAAGTGGTCGATCAGCCCCTGGCCGTTGACCACGCCCGAATGGGCGTCGGCGAAGATCACCACGTCGCCCGGGCGCAGCTTGCCCTGGGCCTGGGGCATGCGGGCGGCGTTGGTAAAAGGAAATCTCTTGTAGTTCATCTGGCCGAGCCGGGAGCGCAGTTCGGCCGGCGATGTATTGTTGGCGTCCTCGCCGCTCGCCTGCCACAGCGTATAATCGTGGCACCATACAATGGCCTCTACCGGCAGCGCCAGGCTCACAACCAGAATCCACCCCAAAACCCATACCCTAATCATTCTCTCTCTTTTTCCCATGCCGCCATTCTATTGAAGTGAACGGATGATGTCCAGACTTCTCTTAAACGTAGTGGATCCTCATGCGACGATCTTTCGAGTTCGTCATCAACACGCCAATTTCCATTTCCCTAATCCTACCCCGAATGCATAGACAAATTTACAGTCCGTCCCTAATCTTTTCTAAAATGGAACTTTTTGTGCGGTGCCACTTGTTGGCAGCGCAGCAGCAACTCAAAGAACAGGTCCTAGAAAAGCTCCCAGTTGCGATGCTGATTGGCTTAAGCCAAGGTAGAGCACCACAGCCAGTCCTTCATGCCCAGATGGACCAGTTTGCACGGGCAGCAGCGAAGATCGTCACAGGTCTCCCGCAATGACTTGGACTGCGCCTACTGGCAGAACAGCATGGATACGAAGTGAGCCCAGCTCGAAAACCCCTTGGCGCAACGTTCCGTCTGATGTTTGCGCACCAGGCTCACAAATGCGGATCGGGAAAACTCGTTGAGCAGTTGACCAAACAATGACAGCTTGCGTAACATGATCTTAACCTCCTTTTGGGCTTGATAATTTTGGGGCAAAATATCTTTTACCAATTACCCTCTAGGAGGTCATCTTTTAAAAGCTATTTTGGACAGATGTGCCTGCAAACTGCTATTTACCTTGTCGCTGGAAACTTAACTTCCCCTCAACCACACATTGTTAAAAAGAACCCATTTTTTTGGATTTTCTCCATTTATAGATATCCAGCACTTCGACAGTATCCTGGACTTTGCCGTTGTAGTTTCCTAATTCATCTGCGGAAATCAAATTGGCAAGGCGCTGCCATTGGGCCTTATTATTATATACATCAACATCCGTACCGCCGATGGCGTATATCTTGCCGTCCGGCGTAGCTGCAGCAGCAAGGGCTGACCTTGGCAGTATCATGTCCGGCCCCTTTTCCCAGACATCTATTTCGGGGTCGTAGATATAAACAGTGCTTTGTGGTTGGTCAATCAATTCTGATCCGCCGATAATGTAAATCCTGCCATCAGCAGCCAATGCAGCGCTATGACCGGTTCGCCTAACCGGCATGGGTTTCTTGAACGACCAGCTATCGATTTTAGGATCATAAATCTCAACCGTATTTAATATCTGGGTCCTGGGATCATCAGACATGCCGACCGCGCCGCCGAACACATAGATATTGTCGTCCTTTCCGGTCACGGCTGCAAAATCCATCCGCTCGCGGCTCAGCTGTTTTCTATATTCCCACTTATTAGTCTTGGGATCATAGCACTCCATTGTCTTGGAAACGATATCTCTGCCAGTTCGATATACATAACCTTCTTTATTAATTGTAGTTTCATCGTGAAAGCCACCCAACACATATAGCTTTCCATCGGATGTAGCAGTTGCTCTGTGATTTCTTCGCCGTTCCTGCATCGGTGGAATATTTGTTTCATAAATCGTTTTAAAAGAATATGGGCTTCCAGAACCTTCTATATAGTCTAGACCGTTTTTAATTATTTTTTTTCGTGATACATTTGGCCATGCATCACTTTTTGGATCATAAGGTAAAACCACATCAAAAACTCCGCCAATAAAATTTTTTCCACCAGTCCAATAGATTAATCCTGCCCTGTTTAAAACAATTGCAACTCCATTCCCCTGTCTTTCCAAATCTGTTTCATAAATCTTAGTTGGTTTCTTTCCCTTCTCTATTGGTTGACACAACTTGATCTTGTCTTCTTCTGTCAAATTCTGCACAGTACCTTGTTTTTCACTCCATCTATCTTCGTCGGGATAATAAAACGTTACATAATCGCTGAAACTTCCAGGAACGGAAGTCATATATTCCCACTGATCGATTTTGCGATCATAGGCTAAATTGGAATAGCGACCATTATTATATTTAGCAATCAACCAGCTGTTAAATTTATTATCCTTTTTAAATCCCTTTGCCACTTTGAAAACCAAACCGCCCATAACATAGATCTTACCGTTTGGGGCAAAGACCGCGTCATGGCCGTAACGACCATGCGGCATGGGAGAGTCAAACTGCCAGGGATAGGCAGCAAGATTCTGTTGAGCAAGTTTACGCGACTGGGCGTTGCTATAGCTAATCAGTAGTAGAAGGGAAACTAATAAATATTTCTTCATTTTTTACTCATTTAAATTCGGAGTCCTGAAATGAGATTTGGTTGGATCAAGAGGAACCGTTATTTTGCCAGGTTTAAGGGGGATGACCAAAGAAACGGTTTCAACGATATCTTTTTCCGGATCGTAACCTGTCTCTCCTTTTGGCGGGTTTGGCTCGTAATTGACATTAGCGTCAAGAATCTTGGGCAGATGCCCTAATTGTGAGTCTTTGGAGTTTCCAATAATTCTTTCGACTTTTGATTCATTTATATTTCCATTCAAATCTGCACCATTATACCCACCCTTGGGTTCCGATATATGCCAATGATCATTGCCATCCTTATGGTAGATCACCAGAACCACCCTGTCATAATCTCTGGCAATTCGCTCGCCTGAACCATCCCAAACATTATACTCCACTTTGACTTTGGTCTTGGCATAACCACCGACATCTTTTGTCGGTTTAAGAAAAGCATTATCCAGGGGGTTTTCATTATACTCTCTTTCCACGGTCCAATCCGAAAGCCCACAAGCAATTTCTTCAATGAATTCATTAAGTCGCTTACTCGTTTTTCCTACATTGTCATGGTTGAAATTTTTAGGAGGAATTTCGAATTTCTTGGCCCGGGGTTCATTGGTCTTCAACAATGACAGTTTTGATTCAAGGGTTGAGCCGGTCGGCCGACAGTAAACGCTTCGGACCGGAACCAAGCTGTCGTTTGGGCTTTCTAATAACGCATTTAAAAAAGGGCCTAAAACACCATAGCCGCTTTCATCGTTTCCGGCGAAAAGGGTCATATCTCCGCGTGGAGTGACCGCGGAACTCAATATCGGGGAGTTCAATCGAAACAGAAACGGATTATGGTTATTTCCGTCAATCGGATTGTTATCTTCATAATCCAGCATATCCGAGGCCCCGAAATTCAGCGGCTTGAAGATATTGCTCGCGCTGCCGAAAAGGGAATTGTTGTCAAGCAGATATTTCAGACAATTAAAAGTTCCGTGGTTCGGAGTCCCGATCATTATCATATTGTGAACCCTATTAATTCTATTAAATAAAATGAAAGTTCTTGAAACCAAGCCGCCCATGCTGAATCCGAATGTGTCCAAATAAGGGAAGGTTCCGGAATCCGGGTCGTTGGGATTTGCAGGTAAGCCTTTAAAACTGATATTTTGATCCCGATACTCTCCTAAAATTTTTTCTGCCAAGGATTGCGCGATCGAAGGTATTTTGGCTTCGGTATTGTAAGAAACAAAAACCGGTCGATAAACCCCATTGGTCGCATCGACGATATCCTCGAGCATCAACCGGTATCGCTCTTCATTGTTTGGATTGGTTTCCCTGTCAATCAAGAAACTTGAAGGGTCAAAGCCGTGAATGACTAAAAGTGGCAAGGCATTGGGATTGGGGATTTTACTAAATGGAGCAGTAGTGACAGCATTCAGTTCGCATTTATCAAAAATTTTAACATTAGTTCTGGGAGGAATGATCGTATTTTTTATGGATTTGCCTATGATTTTAATCATAATGGTTGTGGCAAAAGACATAACGGCCCCTCTTTTAGTCGGATCCGTTGTGAGCAATGTTTTTCTGGAAAACTGCGCTGTTGAGCCTGCAATTGTTTTGGAAAGATCCATTACAGAATAAACAATATTATTTACTTTATCGACCGCAAGCTCATAAGGTCGCGGATTCATGGCAGTGAAATAGCTTCCGTTCCAGGAATACGTGAACGCGGTATTCTCATCCAGTTGGAAGGAATCGATGTCTTTTTGCGCATATCTAGCGGCGAAAGCGGCCAAGCCATTGATAGTTGGTGCGGGATCACCTGCATTGATTGAAGCGATTTCAATTTGAGTCATGCTGCTGGCTGCCTTGATTCCCTCGATTCCTAAGGCGGGATCCAAGGGCAGGTTACTGCCGATGGAAATAAAGTGACCATCGCTGGCATCCTTCAATGTGATCCTGGCGTCGGCGCTGAGAGTCCCGGGAAAAATATGCAGCAAGAATCGGCTGTCCTTAGTAATGATATCACCGCCTTCACTGGCTGTAATAATGGCGGTGACCGCTTCGTCGACAGTGCTGTTTCCGATATCGATCCTGATGTCAGAAGAAGTGGTCGATGGGGAAGAAGGATCTTTATCGGCGATCACTGCTCGAATCCTTGGTGACTCGGGATAACCCGATGCAGACACAATAATATCATTCAGCCCGGCAGGCACGTTTTCGAGGCGGTAATTTCCATCAACATCGGTCGTAGCCATGATCGCCGTTTCACTGACCGTTACCGTTGCTCCGCTAACTGGACTTCCCGTTGTATTATCCAATATCCGGCCTGCCAAAGCCCCGGTCAACGGACGTTTGTCTAACTGCAGGTCGACGGTCGTCGGGGTGAGGTCCTGCACTTCGACATTTTCCACAAATGCGTCTGCATAGTCCGCATTAGTAATAAGAACTTTGTAAGTGCCCAGGGGGACGCCTACCATTTTATAAGTTCCATCGCCTTCGCTGACTCCCGCGAGCATCGCACTGCCTTCGATTTCTATGCTTGCTCCAACGACAGGCTTTCCAGTAGTTGCATCGGTTATCGTACCTTTTATAAGGCCATTGACTAATGGAATAAGGACAAAATCGGCCTTGTTCATTTCATCGGGTACTACAGAGGCCGTGAAACTCATGGATTGATGGTTAACGGCCAAGACAATAATGGGAAATGTGCCGATCGGTAATCCCGTCAGGGAATAATTCCCATAGGCATCGCTCACCACTTCCATATTCAAACCCGGTACGCGAACTTTGGCTCCGGCAATGGGCAACTGACTGATGGAATCTTGAATTATGCCGCTGATGTTCTGGCCAATAGCAATTTGCCCCCCTTCACTACTGGGCTTTATAAGATCAATGGTAAACGGAGTGTGGTCAACGGTAGAAGTGATTGCCTCTTCGATAAAATCGGGCTTTTCAAAATAAAAGGTTTGTTCGCCAAAAGGAATATTATCAAAAACAAAATTTCCATCGGCAGCCGTTGTTTTCGAAATACTACTGCCCTCATGAGTAACCTTCACACCTGCCTCAGGTAATAAGGTCTTGGCGTTAGTAATCTTTCCGTTTATAATGGCAACGACAGATGCATCGTAGATGGCAAAGTCCCATACGTAGACCTGAGCCTGAGAAAAGGCTTGTTGGATCGTTTTTGATTGATACCCAGTGCAGCTTGCTGTGATAGTGGTACTGATTCCAAGGGGAATGTTGGTCAGTATATAAGAACCATCCGCAGCACTAGTGGAGGTTTGATTGGAACCCGAATAAGCAGCAATCACCATTGCGCCAACGATTGGAAAGTTGGTCTGACCATCTTTGACCAGCCCTCTCAATGTCGCTCCAATCAGGGTTTGGTGAAGTTGTGAAGTTAAATCAAACGTCGTGTTGGCAGGGATATTAATGGTCTGTTGGTATGAATCATATCCCGTTTTGGCAAAAGATACATTTACGCTACCCACTCGGAGGTTTGATATTGTGTACTTTCCAGTAACGTCAGTGGAAGCAGTTTGTGGAACTCCAGACGCATCTGCCGCGCTGACCAGTACTTCGTCAAGTGGTTGACTGGTGGCAAAGTCAGTCACGATGCCGGTCAGCTTGGCCGACGTGTCAAATTCGCTGACCGTGACCGTTGTGCGGGCCGTGATCTGGTAGCCGTCGGAGCGGGTGCCGGTGACGGTATAGGTGGTCGTGGCGGCGGGCGAGACGACCTTGCTGCCGCTGGCGGCGACCGCGCCGATGCCGTTGTCGATGGTCACCGTGGATAAGCCGGTCACATTCCAGGTCAGCGTGGACGAGCCGCCCTGCAGAATGGAGGCAGGATTGGCGCTGATGGTGGCCGTGGGCGGATTGCCGGATGAGACGACAATCATAACGCTGGCGCTGGCCGTGCCGCCCCGGCTGTAGGCCTTTGCGATGATGGTCGAGGTATAAGCGAGGGAATCGTTGCGCGAGCCGCTAGGCGGCAGGTGGTCGCTGGTGAGCAATTCCAGGGTCACGTAGTCGGCGCCGGTCGAGTCCCAGGTCAAGGTGAACGTCTCAAACTGCTTGACCCAGGTTTTGGAGGCCGCCAAGGTGACAGTCGGCGGCGGCACGACGCCCGAGACCGCGAAGTCGAGCCCAGTTTGACTTCGGGATACCTGAAGGTCCATCTTTTCCGGCGAGAACGCCAGGTTGGACATCGTCGGGGTCAGCTGATAGTCCCCTGGCTTCAACCCGAAGAGGAACTCGCCGGCAGCGGCCGTTTGCATTGTGCGCAGTACCCCCTCGCCGTCCAGGGTCATGGTCACACCACTCAGCCCCCTCTCGTCCTGGGTCACAGTACCCGATAGAGTCAGGGGCAGATGGCCCATAAATTTGCCGCTTGCCGCCGGATCCGTCCCCATGCTGGTTGTAAACAGAACCTGATGGTCGTTGGTGCTCACCGTGATCAGCCTGTCGTTTGTCTTGTCGACCAAACAAAGCCGGCTGCCGTCGGGATGAACGTCAAGGCCCGAGCAGGAATAGAGTCCCGTGATGCTAACCGTGGCGGTCTTGGTCAACCCCAGCGTTTCCACGATCGAAAGGCTGTTGCCGGTTGCGATGTAAACTTTGCTGCCGTCGGGATGCGTTTTCATGAAACGTGAGCCACCGGGAACGACGAGAGACCTGTTGACCATCAGGTTCTGCGCATCGATCTCAAACAAAGTGCTGTCGGCGAAGGCATACAGAGTTTGCCCAGCGGGCGAAAACACCACATCCAGCGGAGGGCTGGCCAATGGGATGGTAGCGATCAGCTCGTCGCCGATCGGGACCATGTTCGCGGCCCCTTGCTGCAACTTGGCCGCGTCCAGTACCAGTATCCGGCTGCTGTCGGGATCCGCCACAAAAAGCCGAGTATCATCCAGGCTGACCGCTAATCCCTCCAAAGATATCCGGCTGGGGAGTTCGACGTTCACTCCGCGGACGGCTGACATGGCATTGCCGCTGGTCTTGATCGTGCATATTGACCCGACATATTTTCCCAGATCAGGGTTCCACATAGGTATGCTGCTGGTCGCATACAGATAACAGCCATTCCGGGCAAGAGAGAGATGACGGGGACTGCCCTGGAAATTGCCCGTTAATGGAAGTTCGCCAACTTTGGCCATGGTCAGGGGATCAATCTTGATGATCCTTGTCGTTCCCGTATCGGCCACGTAGGTGAACACTCCCGAGGACTCGGCGGCAATTCCCTGCAAGCTAGTGCCGGTTCCGATTACATCGATGGTTTGATAAAGCAAACCGGTATCGATATCGACGACACGAAGCTTTTTATCGGTGGCGTCGGGGATATAGGCGTAGTATTTTGTGCCGCTGAAAACGGTCAGCGTGACTGCTGCTGTTTTCGTTCCTCCGGGACCAGTCACGGAGATGGCATAGGTGGTTGTCGCAGTAGGAGCGACCTGAAGCGATCCATTTAACTCAACCGCGCCGATGCCGTTGTCGAGCAGGGCGGAATCGACATTGCTTGAAGTCCAGTTCAGGGTCGCCGTTTCCCCGGACTGAATTGAGGCGGGATTTACGGTCAGGGCCACGGTCGGGGCAAGGCTCTGAACTTGGACCTCGACCTGGCTGCTCGCTGTCCCTCCCGGCCCGACCGCGATCAATGTATAAATGGTGGTTTGGGCTGGAAAGACCGTCGCGGATCCGTTGGGATCCACGGCGCCGATGCCTGGCTCAATGGTCACGGAGGTGGCTGAAACGGTTGTCCAGTTCAGGATCGAGCATTGTCCTACCTGGATGGTTGTCGGAGAGGAGTTGAATGTGATCTCGGGGGGTCCGGCATTCACATTGACTGTCGCCGCTGCCGTGACCGTGCCGCCGCTGCCAGCGGCGGTGAGGGTATAGATGGTCGTTGCCGATGGCGAAACAGATCTTGAACCGTTCAGGGCGACCGTACCGATGCCCTGGTTGATGGAGACCGTGGTGGCATTGCCGGTGGTCCAACTGAGGGTGGCGCTCTGCCCCTGGCTGACGGAATCGGGAGAAGCGCCGAAAGTAACGGATGGCAGGGCGGGTTTTACCGTGACTTTGGCACTGGCCCTGCGGTAGCCGCTGCTGTTTCTGACCGTAACGGTGTAAGTCGTCGTCCGGGCC
This sequence comes from Candidatus Aminicenantes bacterium UBA2199, assembly GCA_002327965.1. Taxonomy (GTDB): domain Bacteria; phylum Acidobacteriota; class Aminicenantia; order UBA2199; family UBA2199; genus UBA2199. Next base: position 92,102 of record DCVB01000023.1, read on the forward strand.
GGAGAGACGCTGAGGGAACCATTCAACGGCACGCTTCCGGTCCCTTGATTGATATAAGCCGATGTGGCTCCCGTCGAACTCCAGGTCAGGGTTGAAGAACCCCCTTTGAAGATGGTCGCCGGAGAGGCTGAAATACTTATAGTTGGCTTTGCTGCATGAACAGAAAAGAACGCGAAAAAAATAACCATTGAAAAAACAAGCTTTGTTCTTTTTCTTGTTTGCATTGGATACTCCAAATTAAAAATCAAAACAGAAAGGAATGACATTATACCGACACCATTCTTAATCTGTTGCTGAGGATAAAATAATCGTATTAAATAATCCAAAATCGCATCAATATACAAAGTTTCTCCATTCGGACAATCATAAAAACTCTCTCACTCTCATGCAAGCCTCTAATAAAATAGATTCTAATGAAAAACAATAGAGAAAAATGTGATTATTTCTCAAAATAAGAATTAGACCACTGCTGTCCAAAATAAATCGT
>DCVB01000007.1:0-54967 GCA_002327965.1 Candidatus Aminicenantes bacterium UBA2199
GTGGCCGTGGTCAGCAAGCCCTTCCTCTTCGAGAAGGAGCGCCGGATGCGCGTGGCCGAGGACGGCATCCGCAAGCTGAAGGAGAACGTCGACGCCATCATCGTCATTCCCAACCAGAAGCTGCTCGAGCTCGGCGACGCCAACATCACCTACAAGAACGCCTACAAGAAAGCCGACGAGGTCCTGCTGCAGGCCGTGCGCGGCATCGCCGACATCATTTCCTCCACCGGCGTGCAGAACGTCGATTTCGCCGATGTCAAAGCCACCATGGCCATCCGCGGCGTCACCCTGATGGGCACCGGCGAGGCCAAGGGCGACAACCGGGCCGAGGAGGCCGCCAACCGCGCCCTGAACTCGCCGCTGCTGGACAATCAGTCGATCAGCGGCGCCACCGGCATCCTGTACAACATCACCGCCTCGGCCAGCCTGACCATGAGCGAGATCGAGAAAATATCCGACCTGATCACCAAGAACGCCGACCCCGACGCCACCATCAAATTCGGGGTGATCGAGGACGCGGACGCCGGCGACGCGCTGCGGGTGACCGTGATCGCCACCGGCTTCCGCGAGGGCCGGCACGAGGCCCAGGGGCGCGCCAAGTCGCCGACGCCGGCCTTCGTGCCCATCGAGCCGGCCTATCGCCAGCCGACGCCCCAGGGGCAGATGTTCCTCGGCCAGAGCCGCCCGGGCAGCAGCGGCGTCGACCTGCGCAACTACGTCAACGACGGCAACATGCCCAACATGACCCACGGCCCGGAGAGTTTCGATGATCCGCTGGACGTGCCGACCTTCCAGCGCCTGAACCCGATCAAGAAAAAATGATCGCCGCCGACACCCTGGTCCGCAATATCGGCCAGCTGGTCAACCCCGGTTCCGACCGCGTGGCGCGCGGAGGCGAGGCGAACGCACTGCGCGTGGAACATGGCGTCTGCATCGCCGCCAAGGAGGGGCGCATCTGCTTCATCGGCCCGGAAAAACAGCTGGCGCGAACCTGTCGCCTCGAGCCGGGCGGGCTGGAGCTGGACGCAAAGGGCCGGGTCGCCCTGCCGGGGCTGGTCGACCCGCACACGCACCTGCCGTTCGCGGGCACGCGCCAGGACGAGTTCCAGCAGAAGCTGCAGGGGGTGAGCTACCAGGAGATCGCCGCGCGCGGCGGCGGCATCCACAGCACGGTGCGCAGCACCCGCGAGATCCCTCTCGACGAGCTGGTCGAAACCTGCCGCCGGCGCCTGGACCGGATGCTGCTGGCCGGCACCACCACCGTGGAGGCCAAGAGCGGTTACGGCCTGGACCTGGAGACCGAAATGAAGCAGCTGCGGGCGCTGCAGGCGCTTTCCGGGCGTCACCCCGTGGCCATCGTGCCCACGTTCATGGGCGCCCACGAGGTTCCCGGCGAATTCCGCGGCCGCAACCGCGACTACCTCGATCTGCTGCTGGAAACCGTGCTGCCCCGGGTGCGGCAGGAGCGCCTGGCCGCATTCGTGGACATCTTCTGCGAGCAGGGCTATTTCTCCTACGAGGAAAGCGAAGCCTACCTGTCACGGGCCGCCGCCATGGGGTTCCGCATCAAGATGCATGCCGATGAATTCACTTCCAACGGCGCCGCCGAGCTGGCCGCCCGGCTGGGCGCCGTTTCGGCCGAGCACCTGATCGCCATCCGCGACGACGAGATCGCCGCCATCGCCGCCTCCGAAACCGCCTGCGTGCTGCTGCCCGGCGTCTCGTTCTTCCTGCGCCTCGGGAGCTACGCGCCGGCGCGGAAGATCCTGGACGCGGGCGGCATCGTGGCCCTGGGCAGCGATTTCAACCCCGGCAGCTCGATGATCTCCTCGCAGCTGTTCATCTTCCACCTGGGCGTCTTCCAGCTGGGGCTGACCATCGAGCAGGCGCTGAACGCGGTCACCATCAACGCCGCCTATGCCGCCGACCGCCAGAGACAGGCCGGCTCGCTGGCCGTGGGCAAGGACCTGGACCTGCTGCTGCTCGACATCCCTGATTACCAGTACCTCGCCTATCACCCGGGCATCGACCCGCTGCGCACCGTATTGAAATCCGGACGGGTCGTGGTCGACGACCGGCGGGTCGTCAACCCGGCCGGGCCGCAGGAGAAGCCATGATCCGCACACCCGTCGTGGCCGGGCACTTTTACCCGGCAACCCGCCAGGCGCTGGAACGCGAGCTGCAGCAACTGCTGCCGCCGGGCGGCGAGCGCCGCCGCGCCCTGGGCCTGCTGGCGCCCCACGCCGGCTACGTCTACTCCGGCCGCTGCGCCGGCCTGGGCTATGCCCGGGTGGAGCTCGGCGAAACGGTCATCCTGCTGGGGGTCAACCACCGTGGCGTCGGGGCGGAGCTGGCCGTCGACGGCAACGATCACTGGCAGACGCCCCTGGGCCTGGTGGAGGTCGACTCCGGGCTGCGCTCGCGCCTGATCGCTTCCTCGCCCCTGTTCCGCGTCGACAGCGATGCCGGGCGCCTGGAGCATTCCCTGGAGGTGCAGGTGCCGTTCATCCAGCATGCCGCCCCGGGAGCGCGCATCCTGCCCGTCACCGTCGGCGCCCAGCGCCTGGAGGACCTGCTGGAGGCCGGGGCCGGGATCGGGGAACTGTTCCGCAACCACGCCGGGCTGACGATGATCGCCTCCAGCGACATGAGCCATTACATCGCGGCCGAACGCGCCCGCGAGCTGGACTTCCTGGCCATCGAGCGCATGCTGCAGCTGGATGCCGAGGGGCTCTACCGGGTCGTCCGCGACCGGCGCATCTCCATGTGCGGCGTGGCGCCGGCGGTGATCATGCTCAGCGCGGCCCGGCGGGCCGGCGCCTCGCAGGCGGAACTGGTCTGCTACGCGAACTCGGGCGAAGCGTCGGGGGACATGGACGAAGTGGTCGGCTACGCCAGCCTGGTCGTCCGTTGAGCGGGCCGGGCATGGAGGAGACGCGGCCCGCAGCCCCCGGCAGGGGCGGCCCCCTCATCCTGCCCCGGGCCGAGCACTCGCTCTCGCGGCGCGACATCGATCCCGATGCCCTCAAGATCCTGTTCCGCCTGCAGCGCCTGGGCTTCACCGCCTACCTGACCGGCGGCGCGGTGCGCGACATGCTGCTGGGTCGCAAGCCGAAGGATTTCGACATCGCCACCGATGCCCGGCCCAACCAGATCCGCAAATACTTCGCCAACGCCTTCATCATCGGCCGCCGCTTCCGCCTGGCGCATATCCGCTTCCGCGGCGGCAAGGTCGTCGAAGTGGCGACCTTCCGCAGCGATCCCCCGCCGCCGCCTGAGGGCGGCGCGGGCGGGAGCGCGCCGCTGTACGTTTTCGGCACGCCGGAGCAGGACGCCTGGCGCCGCGACATCACCGTCAACGCCCTGTTCTACGACCCGACCACGGCGTCGGTCATCGACCATGTCGGCGGCGTGGCCGACCTGCGCCAGGGCCGCATCCGGGTCATCGGCGACGCGGGGGCGCGGTTCCGCGAGGACCCGGTGCGCGTCTGGCGGGTGATCCGCTATGCGGCCCGGCTCGGTTTCGCCATCGACGGGGAGCTCGCCGCGGCCATCCGCGCGCAGCGCGAGCTGCTGGGCGGCTGTTCGCAGGCCCGCCTGTACGAGGAATTCTCCAAGGACCTGCTGGGCGCGCGGGCCCGGGACGTGTTCGCCTTGCACCGCGAGTTCGGCATATTGCGCCTGCTGCTCGGCGGCATCGGCGAGGCGCTGGAAAACGACGGGCGCATGTTCGCCGCTTCCCTCGCCCTGCTGGCCGTCGCCGACGCCGAAAAGGAGGCCGGCCGGGCGCCGGGGCTGGATGAGCTCGTGGCCCTGCTGCTCTGGCCCTGGGCCGGGCCGCGGCTGGGCACGGGCGGGCCCGATCCCTTCCCGCTGCTGAAAAAGGCCTTCCTGGACGCCGGCATGGTCGTGTCGCTGCCCAAGGGGCTGCGGGCGCAGGTCATCGACGTCCTGGCCCTGGCCGTCCGCCTGCTGCGCGCCCTGGGCGACGGCAACATGCGCTGGTCGGTCCGCCAGCGTCCGAACTATGAGCCGGCTTCGCGGCTGTGCTTCATGATCACCCAGGGACGGGTGCCGGAGGAAGGGGAATCGTTCGAACTGCTCTTCCAGAAGGCGTTTCCCGGCCGGCCCCCCATGGGCGGCGGGCGGCCGCGCCGCCGGCGCCGCCGCAGGCCGGTGACCCCCCAGTGAGCCGCCTGCAGGCGGCCGGGGAGGCCGCATGAGCGATCTGTCCCAACGGCCTTTCATCCGCGTCATCGACCGCTGGTTCTCGGCGGCCAACGACGCCATCAACGGCATCCTGCAGGCCGCCAGGACGCAGCGTCATCTGAAGTTCCACCTGTCGGCGGCGTTCGCCGTCCTGCTGCTCAGCTTCAGCCTGGAAATGGACCGGTACGAGTTCGCCCTGATCGCCCTGGTCACCCTGCTGGTCATCGTCGCCGAGATGTTCAACTCGGCCCTGGAGGCCGCCGTCGATCTCGCCGTTCAGGAATATCGCGAACTGGCGCGCAAAGCCAAGGACATCGCGGCGGGGGCCGTGCTGATCTCGGCCGTCGGCGCCCTGGTGGTCGCTTACCTGATCCTGGGTCCGCATATCGCCAGGGTCTGCCAAGGGCTTTACCGCGTGCCGCGCCACGCGGCCGGGAACATCGCCATCCTGGCCGTGATCATGATCATGCTGGCGGTGATCCTGATCAAGTCCCGTTCCGGCAGCCCCTTTCCCCTGCGCGGCGGCTTTCCCAGCGGCCATGCGGCGACGGCTTTTTCGCTCTGGGTCTCGCTGCTGCACGTCACCGCCAGCCCCTGGCTGATCGGAACGGGCCTGCTGGCGGCCGCGCTGACGGGCATCCTGCGCCAGCGCCGCGGCATCCACACCTGGCGCGATGTCATTTTCGGCGCCCTGCTGGGCGCGGCCGTCACCCTGATCCTGTTCCGCGTGTTCCACCGCTAAGCCGTCGGTTTTCATTTCCTGGCGCAAGGCTTTCAGGCAGGAAGACAGGGGGACAGTGACCGAAAAGCATTTGTCGTTCCTGCCTTGCGCCTTGCAGCTCATGCCTGGCTCGAGATCATTCCCGCGACTCCTTGACGCTGGCGGCGCTTTCGCCTATAATTTTTCCTTCATGAAAGCCCAATCGATCCTGCTGCTGGCCATTTTCGCCCTCTCCGCCGCCTGTTCGCGGACGCGGCCGGTGCTGATCCCCGAGATCAGCCCGCCGCTCGCCCAGGAGGAGGTCTGTACCTGGACCGGGGCGCCGGCCTGGGACTTTCTTTTTCCCTGCGTCAACGGGGTGGGCTGGATCGACGCTGCGGGGAAAATCGTCGTCTGCGACGTCGAAACAAAAAAGATCACGGAGGTCTATGCCGTTCCCTTCGTTGTCACGGTTCCGCCCTTCCTCCAGGGCGACCTGCTGGTGCTCCAGGACAAGGCCTCCGACCGGCTCCTGATCTATGACCTGGCCGAGCGGTCGCTGAAGTTCGACGCCTCGGGGCTGGGCGCCCGGCAGGTGCTGGGCGTCGACGCCGACTGCCTGGTCTATCACGACAGCGGTCAGTTGTCCGTGAATTTCTGGAAACGATCGGGCGCCGTTTTCCGCAGCGAGGAGAAGGCGGAGCGGTTTTTCAATTGCTTTTTCTCCCCGGAGCGGATACTGATCCTGACCCCGGAGCGGCTGCGGACGTTCCGGAAAAAGAGCGGCCGCTTCGAAAGCGAACCCCTGCCTCAGCCGGCCGTCTCCCCGTTCCTCTTCTTTGCGGAACACCTTTATTACGGCGCCGGCGAACGGTTCCTGGTGAAATATTCCCTTGAAAAAAAGAAGCTGATCTGGAAGTTGAAGCTGGGCCAGGCCCTTCTACGGCAGCCCCTGGCTTTTGCCGGCACCATCGTGGCCAGCCCGGAGGACCGGAACCTGCTGCAGGTGAACCGGCGCGGCAGCATCCTCTGGTGGCAGGGCCTGGGTTCGGCGCTGAGTTTTGACCTGCTGCCCATGAACGAGAACCTGGCCGCCGTGCTGCTGAACCGCAAGATCAAGTTCGTTGACCCGCGCCGCCGGCAGGTGACCCCGTTCCCGGGCGCGGCCCGGTTGCTCGGCCCGCCGCTGGCCTGGCGCGGAGACCTGTACTTCATGGCCTGCGAGGAAGGAACCTGCCGTCTGCTGCGCCTGGGCAACCGCTATGGGGTCGAAATCGAGCTCGAGCCGGCCCCGGTGCGCTGGGCGGGGAGCTCGCTGCGCTTCTTCGTGAGCACGCAGAACCTGGTCGAGCCCAGCTGGGAATGCGTGATCCTCGACGCGCAGGGGGAGGCGGTGTTCAGCCGGAGCATGAAGGGAGAGGGCAAAACCCCCCTGGTGTGGGTGCCGCCGCAGGCCGGAACGTACATCATCCGTGTCCGGGCCAGGGGCCTGAACCGCGACGTCCAAAAGGAGATGTCCCTGCAGGTTCTCGATGCGCGGCAGGTCGTGCCCCGTTTTTATCTGCACTTCTGAAGGCCGGATGGAGGAGCGATGAGAACAAGATGGCGGATCGTGCGCATGCGCATGCAGCGCGATTAGCATGTTCGCCGCCCTGGCCGCCTGGCTGCGTCAACGGCGCGTCCCCTTCCAGGAGAACGCGGCCATCGGCCCGCACCTGGTCCTGGGCATCGGCGGCGCGGTCCGCCTGCTGATCCGCCCGCGCGATGCCGGGCAGCGGCTCGTTGTGCTGCGGCATCTGGCCGGCGGCGGCGAAAGGCCGTACCTGGTCATCGGCGGCGGCTCCAACATCGCCTTCCCCGACGGTTTGGTCCAGGCCGCGGTGCTGCTGGCGCAGGGCGGGAAGACGCCGCCGGCGCCGCTCCTGTTCGCGGACGAGGGCGCGGTCGAGGTCGATGCCGGCATGCGCAACCAGCCGTTCCTCGCCTGGTGCGCGGCCAGCGGCGCCGGCGGGTTCGAATTCCTTTCCGGCATCCCCGGAACGCTGGGGGGCGCCGCCGCCGTCAACGCCGGGGCTTTCGGCCGCTCCATGTCGGACGTGCTGCTGGCGGCGGACATCGTCGACGGCCAGGGGCGCCAACGCCGGGTGAACGCCGCGCACTTCGGCTTCCGCTACCGCGACTCGAGCTTCAAGCTCGGGTGCGAGGCCCTGCTGACGCTGCGCCTGCGCCATGACCCCGGAAGCGGCGAAGCGATCGCCGCCAGGACCCGCGAGTACCTGGAATACCGCGTGACGCGCCACCCGTCCTACCGCCTGGCCTCGGCCGGATGTTTTTTCAAGAACCCGCAGGTCGGGGGCGCGAAGATATCGGCCGGGAAGATCATCGAGGAGAGCGGGCTGAAGAACACGACGCTGGGCGCACTGGCCGTGGCCGCGGAACATGCCAACTTCCTGCTCAACCGCGGCGGCGGCACGTTTGCCGACCTGCAGCGGCTCGAGGAGAAGATTCGCGCCGCGGTGGCCGCGCGCACCGGGATCGTGCTGGAGCGGGAGGTGATCTATGTCTCTCCGGACGGGAAGAAATACTAGCCAGTGACAGTGTCAGTGACAGTGTCAGCAAGAAGGCAAAGTGGTAGTGATAGTGGTAGTGGTAGTCGGAGCCAGGGAAATCGGTTGACGGCATACGGTTTACGGGAAGAAACGAGGCAATACGAAGACTTAAATCCCAAATCACAAGCACCAAATTCCAAATAAATCAAATTCCAATTTCCAAAACGAAAGCTCCTTGCAATTGTGTTTTCTTCGTTTGGGTTATTGGAATTTGGAATTTGGTGCTTGTTTGGGATTTGGGATTTGTTTTTTGGAATTTAATTCTTCACATGTCACGCGTCACGCGTTACGCGTCACGAATGTCAATCTCTTCCTCCTCCGAATCACGAATCACGAATTACAATCAGTCTTAACTTGGTTTTGTCCAAAAAAAAGGGAAGGGCGGAACGCCCTTCCCTCAAGGATTGACTTTGTCTCGCGCGCCAGGCGGCGGTTTATCTTTTTGCCTTGCGGCCGTCCAGCGACTGGATGGACCCGGCGCCGGGCTGGAACGAACTGGCGGAGGAGGTGCGGCTGGCCGTCCAGGTGGCGGCGGTGATGTCCTTGCCGCCGACGGTCAGGCCGGCGAAGGTGGCGCTGCCCGTCATCTTGTCCTTGCTGTCGAACTTGCCGGTCAGCACGATGTTCCAGGCATCGTACCGGATCGTCACGTCCTTGTCGTCGGCCGTGTACCTGCCGGTGTCGCCGAAGTTGTCGGTGAAGGTGCCGTTCTTCCTGTCGCCGGAAAAGGCCAGCGACCAGGACCAGGTGTGGGCCGGCGAGGTGGAGGTGAAACTGAACTCCCAGGTGCCGGTGATGTCGTACTTGGTCTTGAAGACGACCAGGGCCAGCACGGCGGCGATGGCGCCGACGGCGATCACGCCGATGATGATGGGCAGGATGCTTTTCTTTTTGGCCGAAGCGGGGGCGGTCCCCTCCTCCTCGATGACGCTGGGCCCCTGGTCGGCGCTTTCCAGTTCGCTCCCCGACGGCGCGGGAGCCTGGTCGGCGCGCAGCGGCATGGTCGAAGCCTGCAGCAGGGCCAGGAAGGCGAAAGCGACGAACAAGGCGGTCAGTTTCTTGTGTGTTTTCATGGCGGCTATTCCTCCTCTGTTGTCATCCCATATTATGCATTAAAATAAATAAAGTCAACCGTTCCCGGCGGATGCCACGCCGCAGACTACAGGCGCGTCTGCCCCAGCGTGAGCGCGGTCACCCTGGCGCCACCCCGCTTCAGGACGGCGGCGCACTTGCGGACGGTGGTGCCGGTGGTGGTCACGTCGTCGACGAGCAGGATGCGCAGCCCCGCGGCCCGTGCCCGGGCGCCCAGGGCGAAGGCGCCGTCCAGGTTGGCCAGGCGCTGGGCCTGGGTCAGGCCGACCTGGGGCGGCGTGCTCTTTATTTTTCGCAGCAGGCCGGGGCGGAACGGTACGCCCAGGCGGCGGGCCAGCACCCTGGCCACGGCCTGCAGCGGCTGGAAATCGTTCCTGCTCCTGCGCCTGTCGGCCGGGACCGGAACCACGGCGTCATAGGCGCCGGACAGCTCCCGGCGCACCGTTTCCAGGTACAGGCTGGCCAGGATGTGCTTCAGGGGCTCGACGGCGGCGAACTTGTACAGGATGATGGCCTGGCGCAGCGTTCCCTCGTAGGCGGCGAAGGAACGGTGGCGGGCGAATGGGGGCGGCTTCAAGCGGCAGGAGCCGCAGGTGGCCATTTCCCGGGGGAGGAACTTGCCGCAGATCCGGCAGCGGTTCTCGACCGCGAAAATGATCTTGGCCCGGCAGTTGCCGCAGAGGACCGTTTCCCCGGGCGCGACCAGGTCGGCGCCGCAAACGCGGCAGCGCGAATGGAAAAGAGCGGAGCGGGCGGCCTGCAGCAGCAGGCCGCGGGCCCGTTTCACCGCTTTTGCCAGGGAAAGGAATGTCTTCGCCGCCGGCGATCCCTTCATTGTTCTCCTTAATTCCCGGAACGTGTGCCTTGGCGGCGCGTGAACCGCCACCCTCATCATAGGGCTACGGCCCGCCCCTGGCAAGTGCTGAATGGTCCCGTCGCTGCGGGGCGGCGCGGAGACCGGCTTGGCGGCCGGGCGGGGAGTGTGATAGAATTTCCCCTGTGGCCCGTCGCCAGGAGGGGGATCCATGCCCAAGAGCGCCTATGAGAAGTCCGGTGTCAGCATCGACCGCGGCAACCAGGCCGTCCAGCGCATCCAGTCCATGGTCAGGAAAATGGGCGTGCAGGAGATCGGCAAGTTCGGCGGCTTCTTCCCCCTCAAGGGCGGCCTCAAGAACCCCATCCTGGTCTCCTCCGCCGACGGCGTCGGCACCAAGCTCAAGGTCGCCTTCATGATGAACGTCCACAACACCGTGGGCCGCGACCTGGTCAACCATTGCGTCAATGACATCCTGGTCTACGGCGCCCGGCCGCTCTTCTTCCTCGATTACCTCGCCGCCGGGCGCGTCGAGCCCGGGACCGTCGGCGAGGTCGTCTCCGGCGTGCTCGACGGCTGCCTGGACAACGAGATGGTGCTGTTGGGAGGGGAGACGGCCGAGATGCCCGGCTTCTACCGCGAGGGCGAGTACGACATCGCCGGCTTCATCGTCGGCCTGGTCGGCAAGGCCGACGTGATCGACGGCAAGGCCATTGGCAAGGGCGACCTGCTCATCGGCCTGCCGTCGTCGGGGCTGCACACCAACGGCTATTCCCTGGCGCGGCAGATCGTTTTCGATAAGCTCAACCTGAAGGTGAACAGCAAGGTGAGCGAATTGGAGCTGCCCATCGGCGCCGAGCTGCTGCGCGTCCACCGGTCCTACCTGAAGACGGTCCGCCCCCTGCTCGAGGAGAAGCTGCTCAAGGGCATGGCGCACATCACCGGCGGCGGGCTGCTGGAGAACGTGCCGCGCATCCTGCCCCCGGGCACCGGCGTGGTCATCGAAAGGACCTGGCCCGTGCCGCCGCTCTTTTCCTTCCTGGTCCAGGCCGGCAGCGTTTCCGCCGGCGAACGTTACCGCGTGTTCAACATGGGCATCGGCATGGTGCTGGTCATCGAGCCGAAAAAACTGAGCCGCGTCGAGGCGGTCCTGGAGCGGGCGGGGGAGGAGCATTTCCTGATCGGCCAGGTGACGGAGCACCGGGGCGGCGAGCGGGTGCGCATCCAATGAGGGGATCACTGCCGGCGCTGCCCGTGATCCTGGCGCTGGCGGCCGCTCCGCTGGCCGCGGCCCAGGTCCATGTCGTGAAATATGAGAGCCAGGCTGACCTCAGGGTTTTTGTCGTTCCCTACGAAAGCCAGGCCGACCTGTGCGTGCGCCGCGTGCGCTACGAGAGCCAGGCCCGCGGCCGCGACGAACTCTGGCGTTACGTGAGATACGAAAGCCAGGCCGATGTCAAGGTTTTTTTTGTCCCCTATGAAAGCCAGGCCGACATCAAGGTTTTCTTCGTCCGCCATGATAGCCAGGCCGGCTGGCGGCGGGAGCACGCCTGGCAGGGGCGGCTGGGCGAAAGGGGTTCCTGATGCGCCCGGCATGCTTTTTTTTGTCCCTGCTGCTGGCCGCCGGAGCCGCCGCGCCCCTCGGCGCCGCCCGCACGCTGACCCTGGCCTCGACCACGTCGACCCTCGACTCGGGCCTCTTCGACGCCCTGATCCCTCCCTTCGAGAAGAAATTCTCCTGCACGGTCAAGGTCGTCGCCGTGGGCACGGGCCAGGCCATGCGCCTGGCCCGCGACGGCAACGCCGACGTGCTGCTGGTCCACGACCGCGAGGCCGAGGAAAAGTTCGTGGCCGCAGGATACGGCCTGGAGCGCCTGGACGTGATGCACAATGACTTTGTGCTCGTCGGCCCCGCCGCCGACCCGGCGGGGGTGCGCGGGGCGCGCGCGGCCGTTGCCTTCGGCAGGATCTTCACCGCCGCCGTCCGCTTCGCTTCCCGCGGCGACGACTCGGGGACGCACAAAAAGGAGCTGCGGCTCTGGCAGGCGGCGGGCGTTCGCCCCTCCGGCCCGTGGTACCTGGAAAGCGGCTCGGGCATGGAGGCGACGCTGCGCATCGCCGTCGAGAAGCTTGCCTATTGCCTGGTCGACCGCGCCACCTGGCTTTCCCACCGCCGGGAGGCTGCCGGCCTGGAGATCCTGGTCGAGGGCGACAAGCCGTTGTTCAACCCCTACTCGGTGATCGTGGTGTCGCCTGAAAAATTCCCCTGGCTGAACACGGACCTGGCGAAAAAATTCGCCGCCTTCATCCGCTCGCCGGAAGGCCAGGCCATCATCCGCGATTTCGGGCGTGAGCGCTACGGCGCTCCGCTGTACCATCCCGATGCCGTTCGGTGAGGCGGCCGCCGGCGCGAGGTAGAACGGGAATGAGCTATATCCTGGACGGATTGCGGCAGGGGGCGGCGCTGCTGCTGCCCCCCGGGCGGGAGATCCTGGAGATCATCGCCCTGTCGCTGGCCGTGTCGGGAACGGCGACGGCGCTGGCCGCGCTGGCGGCCATCCCGGCCGCCCTGTTCCTGGCCCTGAAGGAGTTCCGCCTCAAGCGGCTGCTGGTCGGCCTGATCAACACGGCCATGGCGGTGCCGGCCGTCCTCATCGGCCTGCTGGTCTACGGCCTGGTCAGCCGCCACGGCCCGTTGGGTCCGCTGGGCCTGCTGTTCACGCCCGGCGCCATGGTCATCGCCCAGGCGCTGCTGGCTTTCCCGCTGATGACGGCCCTGGCGCTGGCGGCGCTGAAGGGGGTGGCGCGCGATGCCCGCGACCTGGCCCTGTCGCTGGGCGCCGACCGCCGCCAGCTGGCCTGGGCGGTCATCCGCCAGGGGCGCTTCGCCTTCCTGACCGCCGTCATCGCCGGCTTCTCGCGCGTCATCGGCGAAACCGGCATGACGCTGATGGTGGGCGGCAACATCAGGGGGCAGACGCGGGTGCTGACCACGGCCATCTCGCTGGAGACCATGAAGGGGAATTTCGAGATCGGCATCGCCCTGGGCATCGTGCTGCTGCTGGCGGCGCTGGCGATCAACATCGCCCTGCAGGCGGCGCAGGGGAAATGATGGAGGTCCGCGTCGAGAACCTGGGCCGCGCGGTCCAGGGCAAGCGCATCCTGGAAGGCATCGACCTGGCCATCTCGCCCGGCTCGGTCCACGTCATCCTCGGCCCCAACGGCGCCGGCAAGTCGACCCTGCTGCGGCTGCTGGGGCTGCTGGACCGGCCCGATCGCGGCGAAATCTTTTATGACGGGCGGCGGCTGGGCGCCATGGGGCGCAGCGAGCGCACGCGGCTGCGCCGGCGCAGCGGTTTCGTCTTCCAGACGCCGCTGCTGCTGGCCGCCAGCGTCGAGGCCAACCTGAGCTTCGGGGCCAGGCTGCGCAATTTGCGCCTCGCGCCCGGCGCCGTCGGCGAGGTCCTGGAGCGGACCGGCCTGGCCGGCAGGGAAAAGCAGGAGGCGCGACTGCTGTCGGGCGGCGAGAAGCAGCGCCTGCAGCTGGCGCGGGTGCTGCTCCTCGACCCCGACCTGGTCCTGCTCGACGAGCCCACGGCCAACCTCGACCCGCTGAGCGTGAAGAGCATCGAAGCGGCCATCGCCCGGCTGGCGGGCGCGGGCAAGACGGTCGTCATGGCCACCCACAACCTCATCCAGGCGCGGCTGCTGGCGGGAAAGGTCTTTTTCCTCAAGCAGGGGCGGCTGGCGCAGGCCGGTTCGGCCGCCGAAGTGCTCAGCCGGCCGCTCTCCCTGGACATCGCCGAGTTCTCCGCCGCCGAGAACATCCTCTCCGGCACCCTGTCGTGCCGCGACGGCGGCACGGTCCTGGACTGCGGCCCGCTGACCCCTCAGGGGTCGCAGCTTCCAGGACCGCTGACTCCACAGGGGTCGCGGCTTGATGGCCCGCTGACCCCACAGGGGTCGCGGCTTCAAGGACCGCTGACCCCACAGGGGTCGCGGCTTCCAGGACCGCTGACCATCGAGGTCGTCAGCGAGAGAACAACGGGCAGGGCGGCCGCCGTGATCCGCCCGGAGGACATCCTCGTCTCTACGCGGCCGATCGCCTCCTCGGCGCGCAATTCCTTCCGCGGCACCGTCCTGACCCTGGCCGACCTGGGCGCGGTCATGGCCTTGAGCGTCGACTGCTCCGGCGTCCTTTTCACCGTCTTTCTCACCCGCGTCTCCTGCGCGCAAATGGGCCTGGCCGCGGGCAGCGACGTCACCCTTACCTTCAAGGCCACGTCGGTCCGCCTGTTTTTCCAGGACTGAGCCCGCGTCCCCGGGAACTCACATCCCGATTCCTTGCCTCGGCCATTTCCGGGGCGTATACTGGGCCTGAAGCCGTACAAGGAGAAAACGCCATGGACAAGATCGTGCTGCAGGCCGCCGACCTGGACGGCTACCTGACCGCCGCCGACAACAAGGCCATTGCGCAGGTGGAGGCGCTTTACCGCCGCGCCCTGAATGACTTCACCGTCCTGGAGCGGGGCGGGGACGGCGGGAGGGCCGGGGCCGAGGCGCGGCTGCTGGCGGTCTTCAACGAGCTCGGCGAGCGCCTGCAGCAAGTGGTCGCCGGGGAAAAACGCATTCATGTCTTTTCGCTGGAGACGCCCGAGTTCATCCATGGTGAAGCTTCGCGCCTGGTGGCCAAGCTGCGCGATGAGCGCACCGCCAATCCCGAGTTCGTCTATTACATCCAGCGCGCCTATGAAATGCTGTTCAACCTGGCCTTCGCCGGCCCGCACTGCCTCGAGCGCCACCCGATCTTCGTGCGCACGCCGGTGTCCGTTCCGCAGTCCAACTACGCCGTGCACAAGATCCCCGACATCGACGCCATGACCGGGAACGGCGTCATGTGCGTCATGCTGCGGGCGGCGCTGCTGCCGTCGATGATCGTGGCCAAGGAGATCCAGGAATATTCCTCGCGCCACGCCGTCACCCCCTTCGCCCTGTTCAAGATCAGCCGCGACGACAGCCGGCACGAGAACGACATGGCCTATATCCTCGACCTGAAGCGCTCCTATTTCCACGTCGACGGGCTGCAGGGGCGCGACCTGTTCTTCGCCGACCCGATGAACGCCACCGGCGGCAGCCTGGTGACGGTGATCCAGCACCTGCGCTCGCAGGGGGTGGAGCCGCGCTCCATCCGCTTCTTCAACGTGGTCTCGACGCTGAAAGGAGCGCTGCGCATCGTGCGCGCCGTGCCCGAGGCCGAGATCTACACCCTGTGGATGGACCCGGCGCTCAACGAGATGGCCTACATCCTGCCGGGGCTGGGCGACGCCGGCGACCGCATCAACGGTCCCGACCGGCCCGACAGCCCGCGCGATATCATCCAGCTGATCGCCGACTACGGCACGCGGGTGACGGACCTGTACCGCGACCAGGTGCGCCAGATCGAGAAGGTCGTCCTCAGCCGCTGAGCCCCGCATGCGAAAGTTCCTGAACGGCAGCAAAACGGTCTTCTGCGCCGGCTGCGGCGAGGTCGTCGCCGTACTCAAAGTGCCCCGGCGCCTGTGGCGGCGCCACCTCGTCGGCAACCCGCCGTTCATCCTGCGCGTCCTGCGCCAGAGGCTGGCCGGCCGCCTGGAACGTTCATCGTGACGGGGCGCGAATGAGGATCGGGAGGATGCGGCGCCGTGTGGTTCCGCCGGGCTCGTTCCGGGCCAACATGGTCATCCGCATGTCGGGCACGGCGGTCGCCCAGGTCATCATCCTGGCGGTTTCTCCGCTGCTGACCCGCCTGTTCACTCCGGAGGAGTTCGGCGCCCTGGGCGTGTTCATGTCGCTGACCTTCGTCGCGACGACCCTCGTCACGCTGCGCTACGACCAGGCCCTCATGCTGCCCAAAGAGGCGGAGGACGCGGCGGCGCTGTTCTGGGCCGCCCTGCTGTCGGTGGGCCTGGTCAGCGCCTGCATGCTGTTGGCCAGCGCCGTCTTCTTTCGCTTGGCGCCGGAGCTCCTGCGCGTTCAGGACGTTTCGGGCTGGGTCGTCCTCGTCCCGCTCAGCATCTTCCTCCAGGGGCTGCATGCCACCCTGACGTCATGGTCGGTGCGGCGCAAGAAATTCGCCCGGGCTTCCGTCAGCCAGGTCCTGCGCGCAGGATCGATGTCGGGGGTGCAGCTGGGCGCGGGTATCTGGAAGGCCGGTTCGCGGGGACTGATCGGTGGCATGCTGGCCGGCGACGCGCTGGCCGCGCTGTCGGCCGGCTGGCTGATCGGGCGCGCGGACTGGAAGTTCCTGAAAGGTTCGCTGGCCTGGCGCAGGATCCGCTGCGTCGCGCGGCAATACCGGGATTTCCCCCTGTTCAGCGGCGCCTGCGCCTTCCTGTACTCGCTTTCCAGGCATGTCCCGATGTTCCTGCTGGCGGCCCTCTTCGGCCCGGCCGTCGCCGGATTCTATGCCGTCGCCGTGCGCGTCCTCCAGGCGCCCATGAATTTCGTTCTGAACTCCCTGCGCCAGGTGCTGTTCCAAAAGGCGAGCGAAGTGTTCAACCAGGGCGGGGACACGTACGCGCTGTTCAAGCGCGCCACGGCAGGCCTGCTGGGCATCGCGGCGCTTCCCGCCCTTCTGCTCCTGGTGTTCGGGCCGCGGCTGTTCGCGTTCGCCCTCGGCGGGCAATGGCGCGTCGCCGGCGAGTATGCCCGCTGGATGACGCCGTGGCTCGTTCTCGGATTTGCCAGCGTTCCCGGGCAGCTCTTCATTCAGATCTGCCGCAAGCAGGAAAAGCTGCTCGTCCGGAATGTCGCCTATGTGCTGTTCATGATCGCGGCCATCCTGGCCGGCGGCTGGCGCCGCGATGCGCTCCTGGCGGTCGCGCTCAGCAGCCTGGTCGGCGTGCTGTACCATGCGGGCATCATCCTCTGGGCGGCGGGTTTCCTGCGCCAGGGGCGGGCGACCGGGACGTAAGCGCCCCCCGTGGCCGCCCCCGGCCGGCGCCAGAGTTCATGCGTCCGCCGGCGGGGCCGGGAACAGCTGGCGGCGAACCTGGCAGGCGGCGTTGCCGCCGTTCTTCCAGTAGTAGTTCTGGTGGTCGATCTCGGCCGGCCAGAACTCCCCGGCCGGAGTGACGCGCGTGGCCACCTGGAATCCCTTTTCGCGGAGAACGGAGATCAGTTTTTCGGCGGCCTGTTTCTGCTTTTGATCCAGGAAGAAAATTTCCGATCGGTACTGCGGGCCGATGTCGGGTCCCTGGCGATCGACCTGGGTGAAGTCGTGGGTCTCGAAGAACAGCTTGGCCAGTTCGGCGAAGGATATCCGCCCCGGGTCGAAAACGACCCGAACCGCCTCGGCATGCCCGGTCTCGCCGCCGCACACCTGTTCGTAGGTGGGGCGGCGGACCCTGCCGCCGGTATAGCCGGCCGTGGTGGTCAGCACCCCCTCGGCCTGCTGCAGAAGGTGCTGCGTCCCCCAGAAGCAGCCTGAGGCGAAGATGGCGGTTTCCATGCCCTGGCCGTCAGCGGGAATGAAATTCATGGAAATGGAGTTCACGCAATGGCGGGTGTTTTTGGCGGTGAAGCCTTCGCCGAAAAAGACGTGGCCCAGATGGGCGTCGCAGGCGGCGCAGGTGATCTCGGTGCGCATGCCGTCGGCGTCGGTACGCCGCCTGACGGCACCGGGGATCTCGTCATCGAAGCTCGGCCAGCCACAGCCCGAGTCGAACTTGTCCTTGGAAAGATAGAGTGGGGCGCCGCAGCGCTTGCAGACATAGGTGCCCTTCTCCTTGAAGTCGTGGTATTTCCCGCTGAAGGGGAGCTCGGTTCCACGCTGAACGATGACCCGCTCCTCCTCGCTTGTCAGTTTTTGATCGGTGTCCATGTTTCCTCTCGATCGGGCCGGCAGCATGAGCAGGACCGTCGTGATTAAAAATGAGATTACTATGGTAATATATTTCATTAAATACAATAATGCCGTGATTTCAGGAGCTTGTCAACTTGAGGCGAGTCTCAGTCCTTTTTTTTGGCTGTGAGCACGTAGAGGGCGAAGAGGATCAGCACGCCGATGTAGAGGTAGGGAATGGCCCAAGGCCACAGCGGGTGCCCCTTGAATACGG
Source organism: Candidatus Aminicenantes bacterium UBA2199 (assembly GCA_002327965.1). Classification (GTDB taxonomy): domain Bacteria; phylum Acidobacteriota; class Aminicenantia; order UBA2199; family UBA2199; genus UBA2199. The sequence goes on from DCVB01000007.1 coordinate 17,521, forward strand.
TCTTCACGAGATAGAACAGGGCCGCCGACACCGCGGTGACCAGCAGCCAGATGACCGAAATCTTCTTGAATGCCATTGCGTCCTCCCTGAGAGCATTCTATTTCCTTCTTGGACAAAATGTCAATATTCAAGGTAAAAGTGATCGTGGTCGGAGGAAACCGGCTTCAATGACACGTGACGGGAATCAGGGGGGAAGAAAGAAAGGCTATCGGCGTAAGGCTCAGGGCGCAAGGTGCAAGGCGCAAGGTGCAAGGCGCAAGGTGCAAGGCGCAAGGCAGAAGAATGATACTGATAGGACTTAAATTCCAAATCACAAGCACCAAACTCCAAATAAATTCCAAATTCCAATCCCCTGACGGGGACTTTGACCCAAACGAAGATCGAGAATTAAAGAGCAGAAATTGTTGAAGCGTTGAAGCGTTGAAACGTTGAAGCGAAAGAAAAAGAGCTTTTCCCAAGGCTCTTGCTGACACTGTCACTGACACTGACACTTGCCTTGGCTTTCGTTTTGAAAATTGGAATTTGGGATTTGGTGCCTGTTTGGGATTTGGAATTTGGGATTTGNNTGGGATTTGGAATTTAAGTTCTTACGTTTGCCTTCTTTTTCTTACCGTCTACCGTAAACCGTATGCCGTCAACCGATTTCAGCTGTTGACACCGCCATTGGATTTCGTTCTTCTCCTGCTAACAACTAACACTAACACTCGTATGTCTTTTATGCTCCTGCTGACACTGACACTGTCACTGGCATTTCGATCTGTATCTATTGCTGGACGGCCTGGTCGAGCAGCTTGACGATCTTCCTGGAGAGCATGTCGACAACCTCCTGCTCGCCCTTTTCGAAGTTGTAATAGGCGATGGACTGGCTCAGGGCATTGTCCTTGGCGAATACGTGCTGGGGCCGGTTCTGGCTCATGTAGCCGTTGGCCTGGCGGAAGGCGAAAATGTCCTGGTCACGGAGAGCGAGGAAACGGACGTTGAGGGAGGCCATTTTCTCGCCGTAGCCGGCATACAGTTTTTCCAGCTGGGGCAGCAGCACGGAGGCCTCGGGTCTGGCGGCGGCCAGGGCCGCGGCTTCGGCCACGCATTGGTCGAACGTGGCCAGCATCTCGTCGACGATCGCCGTGCCCGTTTCGGAAACGTCTGCCGCGGCCTTCAGCTGGCCCGCTTTTTTCTCGATCCCTTTTTGCGCTTTTTCAGCCATTTTGATTACCTGTTGCAGCGCTTTGGCCTGCTCCGGTTCCAGTCCCGCGAAGGCCGGAGGCGTCTTCTTGGGAGAGAGGAGCAGGACGAGGGCGACCGCCAGAGCCGCCAGCAGCACGATGCCGCCGATGAGGATGGTCAGCATCTTTTTGTAGGCGTTGACCTGCCCTTCATCCTTCTGGCGTTCCAGGCCTCCGATCATCGCCTGCACGCCCTCCATTTCCGAGCGGGCGGCCGCTGCCGCGGCCATTTCCGCCGCCAGGCCGGGATCGGCGGTACCGGCCTGGGCCAGTTTCTCCCCCAGGGCACGGTAATTCTGCTTGCGCATGGCATCGGCCTCGCGCGCTTTTTCGCCGTTCTTGGCCATGTCATTCTTGAGGGCGGCGATCTTCTTGTCCAGTTCGGAGATGACCTGCTTCTGCTCCTGGCGCAGGTCATCCATCCGTTTCTTCATCTGGCCCGACTCCTGCTGCAGCGAGGAGATGAGCGCGGCGACCGGCTTGCCGGCCTCCTCGCGGGCGCTGATCGCGGCCTGCAGGGCCTTCTCCTCCTTGTCCAGCAGTTCCAGGCCCCTGGCGATCTCGCTTTTTTCCGCCTCGCCGGCCTCGGGCATGTCGCTCTTGCCCTGCAGCTGGCTGCGCTCGCGGCCGATGGCCGCCAGCCGCTCCCGCGACTGCTGCGCCTCCTTCTGGCCGGCCTGCAGTATGTCCTTCTGCTCGTCCAGGCGCTTGTCCAGATCGCGCTTTTTTTCCTCGACTTCCTTCTGGGCGGCGGCCAGGCGGTCATTCTCCTGCTTTTTTTTCTCCTCGGCCTGCCGCTGCTGCTCCCGGATCCCTTCTTCCTGGACCTTCAACTCGTCCAGCGTCTTCTGCGCCTCGCCGAGCGCACCGCGCACGTCGGCGAACGCGGAGATGTCCATTTTGGCTTCCCAGGCCTTTTCTCCCAGGGCGGTCAGCCGCTCGGCCAGGGCCTTTTCCTTTTCCTTGAATTCACTGCTCTTCTTGCCCAGCGACTTCCGGCGCCGGCGCTCCTTCATGCCTTCCTGGAATATTGTCTTTACGCTCATGGCCGTACCTCCGCTTGCGATCTTTTTGACAGGCTGATTGTAGGCCAAGACGGCGAAAATATCAAATTCAATCCGTTGTCGGGGTCTCTCGGCGCCGCCCCTGTTTGACAACCCCGCGCCGCTTTTTCTCCTCCAGGCGCCGCGCCCTGGCGGCGGCGCTCGGACGGGTGGGCCGCCGCGGCTTGGGCGGGACGGCGGCCTGGCGGACCAGCGCCAGCAGCCGCTCCAGGGCGTCGCGGCGGTTGGCCTCCTGGGTACGAAAGCGGCGGGCGTCGATGGCCAGCACTCCCTCGTTGCTGACCCGGCGGCCGGCCAGCTGGCGCAGGCGGCGCTTGACCGCGGGCGGCAGGGAAGGAGAGCGTTCGATGTCGAAGTAGAGCTTGACCGCCGTGGCCACCTTGTTGACGTTCTGGCCGCCGGGACCGGAGGCGCGGACGAACTCGAAGCTCAACTCGTTCTCCCCGATGGCGATGCCGGCGCCGATGTGCCAGTCCATGACGGTCATCCCGTCGGGTCCGCCGGCGGCGGCAGCCGGTAGTCGCTGAAGGTCGTGGTGGAGCGGAAGCGCTTCTTGATGAACAGAAAGCCGCCGTGGCCGGCGATGGAGATCTGTTTCACCACCCAGTGGTCGGGCCGGGCGCTGTCGTACAGGTAGATGGTCCACAGGCTGCGGATGAGGCTGGGCAAGGGGTCGAGGGTGAATTCCAGCTTGACCGGGATGCCGCTGTCCTCCTTCAGCCAGGCCATGCCGCGCCAGGTCAGCTCTTTGCGCTTTCCCTTGTGAACGATGGAGGTGCGGTAGGAGAAATGGAAGCGGCGGCAGCGGCAGCCGAACAGGACCTGGCTTTCGCCGCCGGCATCGACGGTCACGGCGTCCTGGCGCTCGGGGTCGAAAGGGCTGTCGCCGATGGAGACGGATATGGTGTTCTCGTCAGCGGGGGCCATGCCTTCCTCGGGAGAGCGGAGGGTCACCTTGCTCTTCATCTTCTCGGTGGTGTCCTGGCCGTTTTTTAGGGAACGCTCCAGCTCGGCCTGGATCTTGCCTTCGGCGTCGAGCCGCAGGCGGAAGAAGATCTCGGTCACCGAGTAGGGCTCGCCGTGCCGGTTCAGCATCTCGGAGAGGATGGCCACCCTTTCGGGGTACCAGTCCTGGTTGCGGCGATAGATCTCGATGGCCTTCCGCCAGAGCCCGGCGCCGGGCTCCGGCGCCACGGCCTGCGCCGGCGGCCGGGTTCCGGCCAGTCCGAACAGCAGCATCGCCAGCGCCATGTTCTTCCAGGGGCTCATGCGTCTCTCCGCCGTTCCGGGGTCCCCGTCAGTCCAGGAGCCGTCTCTCGCCCTCGAGGCGGCGCGCCTCCTCCATGTCCTGGGTGACCTCCAGGCAGCCCAGGTACTCGCCGCCTTCGCCGCGCAGGGCGAAGAACTCGATCACCACCAGGTGGCGCTCCCCGCCGACCTTGGCCTGGATCCAGAAGCGGGCCTTTTCGCGCGTGCCGGCCTTCATCTCGGCGACGATCTGCTCCACCTTGCCCAGGCTGGAGGCGGGATGGCACTTGCGGAAGTTGAGCCCCATGCTGCTCTGCGGCCGGTGGAACTGGCGCTGGTCGCTCTTGTTCCAGGCCACCACCTCGTCGTTGGCGTCGATGACGGTGATCTCGGCCGGCATGGTCTCGATCACCGCCCGGACCAGCTTTTCGTCCATGCGGTCAAATACGAACATGATGCCCTCCTGCGCCGGCAGCACGCGGTTTTCCGCGGCCTGCGGCCCTTTCCGGTCTGTTGCGGTTGTGCGGGGAAATTTTATCATTTCCGGCTGGAAAATGGCAAATCGCATGGAGCCGCGGGTGACAGCTCAAAGTTTTGCCATGCCTTGCTGCCGGAAAAACCCGTTTTACCGGCTGCGCCGGAATCATGTCATGCAGGCGCGGACCGCCCGCCATTGAAAACGACGACGGCAATGATCGCTCCCCAGTCGTCGATCCAGCCCCGGAGGAAAAATATCTATTTCACCGGCAGGGGGAATTGCACGCGGATGACCGTCCCGGTTTTCCCGATGCTTTCAACGCGGCCCCGGAGCTGCTGGCTCAACATGCGGACGAGGTTGAGGCCCAGGGTCTGAGTTTCCCCGAGATCCCCGCTGGCGGGAAATCCCACGCCGTTGTCGGCCACGGTAAGGATCAGGGTGCCGTCCTGGGCGGCAGTGACGACCTTCACCTCGGGAGTGCCGTCGCCCCCGTCGGCGCCGCCCTCGGGGAAGGCGTGCTTGAAGGCATTGGTGATCAGTTCGTTCAGTATCAATCCGCAAGGAACCGCGATGTCCAGACCGACGTCGATGCCGACGGCGCGCATCTCCAGGCGGATATTGCATGCCGTCTTGAATTGGGCCTGAATGTGCAGGACCATGCCCTTGATGTATTGCCGCAGATCGATTCTGGCCAGATTGTCGGACTTGTACAGGCTTTCATGGACCATGGCCATGGAGCGTATCCTCCCCTCCAGCTCCAGAAGCAGCGTGTTCTCGGTGGCTTCTGCCGCCTTTTTTTCCTGCATCTTGATCAGGCCGATGATGGTCATCAGGTTGTTCTTGACGCGGTGATGAACCTCTTTCAGCAGGATCTCCTTCTCTTTCAGGGAGGCGCGGACGATTTCCTCGGCTTGTCTGCGCTCGCTGATGTCGGTGATCGTTCCCACGTAACCCGTGACCTGGCCCGCGCTGTCCTTTTCCAGCGTCGCCCGGCCCATCACCCAGACGACCTTCCCGTCGGCATGCAAGAACCGGTAATCGGCCATGGACGGCAGGTGCGCCCGGGCGGCATCCTCCCAGCCCTGACGCAGCAGTTCCCGGTCGGATGGGTGGACCGCCTGCAACCAGCCGTCACCCAGAGCGGCGCCGGCGTCCAAACCGGAAATTTCGCACCACATCGGATTCACGTAGGTGGTCCGGCCACCGACATCGGTGCGGAAGATCCCCACCGGTGACACGGAGGCCAGGTTCTGGTATTTCTCCTCGCTTTCCCGCAGTTGCCGGTGGGTCCTTTCTCGCTTTAAGCGGCCGGCCATCAGCTTGCCCAGCATGGCGGTGACCGCCGGGTACACGAGCATGACGGGCAGCGCGATATTCTTCAGCACCTGCCAGCGAATCGTTCCCGGGAGAAAAATGGTGCAGAGCAGCATGACCAGGTGAACGGCCAGCCCGAATCCGATGAGTTCCCGCCACGTCAAGTCGGCCAGCTGCCCGCGACGCATGCGCCTCCAGGCGATGCCAAAAACGCCGGAGGTGAGGATGACGGCGATGCCCATGATCATCCCCATACCGCCGGTGCAGCCGCGATAGACTGCCGTAGCCGTCATGGCGATAGCGGTCGGTATCGCCCCGAAATACAACCCGGACACGCCCAGAAGGATCGAACGGGTATCGAATATGATCCCTGGCGCCATCTGCCAGCTAAACAGCATCAGGATGATGCCGACAAGGCTGATGATCAATCCGCTCGGCACCTGGTGCAGCAGGCTGCGGTCGTGATGCCGGCGGATGGCCAGCAGATCGTAAATGATGGCCAGAGAGAGGAGCATGGAGGCGTTGAAAATCAATTGCAGGAAAAAGATCTTGTTCATCTGGACCGGAAACAGCATACCATTGGCGATTTTGCGAAGTCAACAACTTTTCCATGAAAGATCCCCGCAGCGGAACTCGGGGGCTGCGAAACATTCATGCGATTTCTTCCCTCCCACAGATCAACGCATCGTTCCGGGAGGCCGTTATCGTCAGGGATGATGGCATTTGACAGCGGGACGGGGAAAAAGTATCATGGCAACGGGAGATGACATGGAAGAGAAACGGAGCGACCAGTTGCCGGTTCTGCTGGTCGATGACGAGACGCCCGTGCTTCTGCTCTACGGCGGCATGCTGCGCTCGGCCGGGATCGAACCGGTCGTCACCCTCGACGACAGCCGTCTCGTACTGCCATTCCTGCGCGAAAACCGGGCCCTGGCCGTTCTGACCGACATCCATATGCCCTTCCTCAACGGCCGCGACCTGCTGGCCCAAGTCAAGCGGGAATTCCCCGAGGTGCCGGTCCTGGTGGTCACCGGCATCGACGATATCGAAACCGCGGTCGAATGCATGCTCCTGGGGGCCAGCGACTACCTGGTGAAGCCGGTGGAGAGGAGCCGGCTGATCTCCAGCCTGCAGCGCACCCTGGAGATCGCCCGCCTGCAGGACCAGGTCTCGTCACTGACTCACCAGTTGCTCGCCGACGGCCTGGGCAAGCCCGGCGCCTTCGCCCACGTGGTCACGGGCAGTCGCAAGATGCTGGCGCTGTTCAAATACGTCGAGGTTGTCGCCGCCTCGCCCTACCCGGCGCTGATCACCGGCGAGACCGGGACAGGCAAGGAGCTGATCGCCCGGGCCATCCACCTGGCCGGCGACCCGGCCCGGCCTTTCGTCGCCGTCAACGTGGCCGGACTGGACGACAACATGTTTTCCGACACCCTGTTCGGGCACAAAAAGGGCGCATTCACCGGCGCCGAAAGCAGCCGTGACGGTCTCATCTCCCAGGCCCAGGACGGCACGCTGTTCCTTGACGAGATCGGCGACCTGAGTCCCACTTCGCAGGTCAAGCTGTTGCGCCTGATCCAGGAGAAGGAATACTATCCCCTGGGCGCGGATCAGGCCAGGAAGACCAATGCCCGCGTCATCTGTTCGAGCAACCTCGACCTCAAGCAGCGGGTCGAACAGGGTGCTTTCCGCAACGATCTCCTGTTCCGGCTCAATACCCATGTCATCTCCGTGCCGCCGCTGCGCGAGCGCAAGGAAGACATCCCCCTGCTCCTGGGCCATTTTCTCCAGGAGGCGGCCCGGGCCCTGCGCAAGCGGACGCCGACGCCGCCGCCGGAGCTGGTCTCCCTGCTCTCGGCCTACGATTTCCCGGGCAATATCCGCGAGCTGCAAACCCTTGTCGCCGACGCCGTCTCGCGCCATCGCACCGGCGTCCTTTCCATGGAGAGTTTCCGCGGCGCCATCGAATTGCATGGACGGCCAAGGCCCGAGGGGACCCAACCGGCTTCGAGAAGCGCCGACGGCTTCCTGGCCGGTCTGCCGACCCTCAAGCAGGCCGAAGCATTCCTGGTCAGCCGGGCCCTGGATCAGGCCAATGGCAATCAGGGGATCGCCGCCCAGTTGCTGGGCATCACCCGCCAGGCGCTCAACAAGCGGCTGGTACGCGAAAAAAGAAAGCAAGACTGACTCGAACAGCCATTTTTTTCCCGGAGTTCGCATTCTCCGCTCAACCCCTGCGTCATTGAATCAATGTGGACAAAAGTTGCTAATTCTCTGAATAGGTTAATTATCTGGAACTTTCACACGAACAGCTGATTTTTCCGCAACTTTTGTCCCAGATCTCCTAAATGTAGTTTGCCAGTTGATTTTTCACCTATAAGTCCTTCAATAAAGGATATTTTGTTTTTTTTCAGGATGGCAGTCGTCGTGCACCTACCTTGGCGTGAAGATCTCAAGGAGGTCGACGATGAAAAAGACGATGGTAATTGCGGTCCTGATGGCGGCGTTGATCCTGGTCCCCGTGGCCAGGGCGCAGGCGGTCAGTGAAAAGACGATTGTACTGGGGAACGTTATCGGCAGCAGCGTGACCACGCTGGCGCGAGGCCTGCTCCAGGGCCATGTGCATAATTTTCGAGATGCAGTGAAAATGTTGACCTATGGCGCCGCCTCGGGGTTCGGCTTTTACCAGGCCAAGAAACAGGTTGCCGCCGGCCACACGTTCAGCGGCGTTCTGCTGGCCAATTTATCGGCATCGGTGGTGGATAATGTCTCCACCGGCGAGGGACCATTGTCCTATCTGGGGTTCACCCTGCCCCTGGTGCGTCTGGAGGTGGCCACGCCCCTGGCCAAGAAGCCGAGTTCGCTGTTGAGCGTCTCGTTCTCGCCGCGCGATGCCATCAGCCTGGCCATGTCGATCGCCAAGTCGGACCGCGTCGCCATTCGCGGCGGCATGCTGGCCTTTGAGGCGGATACCCCCCTGGCCGAGAACGTGCGCGGCTGGGCCTACAGCATCTTTCCCACCGTGGTCAGCGGCAAGCCCGATGCGGTGTTCCGCCACGAGATGGTGCACGTGGTGCAGAGCCTGCAGCTGATGGCCGCCTCTCCCGAGCCTCTGCTCAAGGGCCATCGCCGCGAGCGCGGCAAGATGAAGCTGTTTTCGTTCGACGGTTTCCGGGTGCAGGCGCTGGGCCTGGTCAATGATTTCACCCTGGCCCGCTTCCAGTCTTACGACGATTACTGGAAGGAAGCCGAAGCGTATTCCCTGGTCGTCTCCCAGTGAATGGCTGGGCTCCATGGAGAAGAACATGAAACTCCTGCAGTCATTGAACACGGAACGCGGCGTCGACCTGAACCTCAGCCTGACCGACGACCTGCGCGTCCCCAAGCGCGAGATTGCCGCCGAGGTCACGTTTCTCTTCAATGCCGGGCACTCGATGGAGTGTCTTTTCTATCTCAATCTCTATACGCCGAGGCGCAGCGGCGAGGAAAGCCTCGCCGATTTCCTGAACTCTCAATTCTCGTTTTTTCCCCTGCGCGAGCGTTCCAGCCGCGAATTCTTCATCGTCCACGTCAATCAGGTGCTGTGGGTCGCAGAGGCGCCCACCGCGCCGGTGGCCTCCGGCCGCTCGTTGCGACTCTTCATGCAAAGCGGCGCCGAGCTGGCGTTGCGCACCGTCGAACCCCGCCACGCCTGGCGGGCGCGGCCCATCGACCTGCTCAACGACGAGGAGCGCTTCGTCACCCTGGGCCGCGGGGACGCCGTGCTCGTGCATGTCAACAAGCGCCATATCGCCCGCGTGGAGGGCATATGAGCTCGGCCCGGCAGCTGCTCGACGCCCTGATCAAGCACCGGGGCGAGCGCCTGGTCATCCGCGGTGACGAACCGCCTTTCATCTGGCGCGATGCTGGAAACGACGCAAGAAGGGGATACATGCTGCGCTCGCGCTCGCTGCTGGCGTCGTGAGGGGCGGCATGGAGATCAAGAGGAAATGGGTCGAGCCGCGGCTGATCGTCCTGGTCCGCGGCCGGCCGGAGGAAAACGTCCTGCTGGCCTGCAAGGGCGATCACCTGGCCGGACCGGAGCGGCCGGCGAACCATGCCTGCCTGCACCCGGCCTTCGGCCCCTGCCAGTCGCAGGCCCATTCCTGATTCAGCCCAGCGCCTTGGCGATCATTTCCTCGATCTCGCGGCGCGTGCTCGGCTTGGGGATGAAATGGGCCTTTTGCAGGTCGAGGCCGGCGCGCTTCAGGTACTTTTCCCCCTGCCCCGAGCTCAGGATGATTGCCGCCTGCGGGTGAATGGCGCGCAGGCGCTCAGCCGTTTCCAGCCCCGAGATCCCCGGCAGTTCGATGTCGGACAGGAGCAAGTCGAGCCGCGGCAGCGCCGCCGCGGTCCGCAGTCCCTGTTCGCCGTCGGCGGCTTCGTGCACCTCCATGCCCAGCGATTCCAGAATGGCGCGCAGCAGTTGGCGGATGCCCCGCTCGTCCTCGACCAAAAGCACCGCGCGGCCGTCGAAGCGCCGCCGCGGCCGCTCTTCCTTTTCCGGCCGCGGCGTGCCGCCGGCCCACGGCAGCAGCAGGTGGAAGGTCGAGCCTTGTCCGGGCACGCTCTCGGCCCAGATCCTGCCTTCGTTTTGCTGGACGACGGCGAACACCGAGGCCAGTCCCAGGCCGGTGCCCTCGCCGGCGGCCTTGGTGGTGAAGAACGGCTCGAATATATGGGCCAGCACCCGGGGCTCCATGCCGTTGCCGCTGTCCCGCACGCGGATGGCGACGTAGGCACCCGGGTGAAGTCCCGGGTGCCCGACGGCACCCTCCTCGTTCAGCTGGACGTGTGCCGATGCCAGGACCAGTTTTCCGCCACCGGGCATGGCGTCCCGGGCGTTGATCACCAAGTTGATCAGCGCCTGTTCAAGCTGGCCGGGATCGATGCGCACGTTGCCGGCCTCGGGGTCGAGTTCGATGCGCAGTTCGATGCCTTCTCCCACCAGGCGGCGCACCATGCGCTCCAGGTCGCCGAGGGCGGCATTGATGTCGATGACGACGGGGGCGGGCGCCTGGCGGCGGCTGAAGCCCAGGATTTTGGCCACCAGCTTGGAAGCGTTCTTGCCCGCCTGCAGGATGAGGCGCAGGTTCTCGCTGCTGCTGCCCTCAGGGCTTTCGGCCAGCAGCATTTCGGCATAGCCATTGATAATGGTCAGGTAGTTGTTGAAATCGTGGGCGATACCGCTGGCCAGCCGTCCCAGCGAGTCCACCTTGGCCACATGCAGCATCTGCTCCTCGAGTTTTTTCTTCATGGTCACGTCGCGAAGGATTCCCTGGAAGCCGAACACCTTCTTTTGGCTGTCGGTCATGACGCTGGCGGTGACCAGGGCCGTCAGCTCCTCGCCGTTCTTCTTTTTCAGATGCACCTCGTAATCCTTCACCTGGTGCCGGTCCCAGATCTTTGCCAGCATTTCATCGCGATCGCTCCCGTCGACATAGAGAAAATCAAGTTCTCTGCCGAGCAGCTCCTCGCGGTCATAGCCGAACAGGTCCAGGCCGGCGGGATTTATTTCCACCAGCTTGCCCGAGCGATCGATGATATAGATCATATCCTGGGAGTTTTCGAACAGGGAACGGAAGCGGGCCTCGCTCTCTTTCAGCCGTACTTCGAAACCATGCTTGTACAGCGCCATTTCGATGGTGGTGCGCAGCTCGATCTCCTGAAAGGGTTTGGGGATGTAGCCGTAGGGTTGGGTGCGCTTGGCCCGCTCCAGGGTGGACTCGTCGGCATAGGCGGTCAGATAGATGATGGGGATGTCGGCCGTCTCCTGGATGCGTTTGGCGGCGGCGATGCCGTCCACGTCGTCCTGCAAGCGGATGTCCATCAGCACCAGGTCGGGAGTTTTCTCCAGGGCTGCGGCCACCGCCGCTGCGCCCGTATTGAGGATGTCGACCACCTCGTAATCGAATTTCCTCAATGCCCCGGCGATCACCGAGGCGATGATGGCTTCGTCTTCGACGATCAGGATCCTGGCTTTGGCCATGGTTGGCTCCTTTTCATGTATCGGCTTTGTGCGTCTTCGCCTTCAGCGGCTGAGCGGGAATGATGATGCGCCATTCCGTGCCCGGACCGCCGCGAACCGTCAGTTCCCCATTCATCTGCCTGGCCAGCATGGAGAGGATCTGGATGCCCAGCGTTTTTTGTACCGCGAGTTCAAACCCGGCCGGCAGGCCGACGCCGTCGTCGGCAACCGTCAGCTCGCAGGTTGGAACGCGGTAGAGCGTGCCGCTCTTTGTCTTCACGCCAACGAAGCGCTCCTTCTCCCGGCCATGGAGCTGGACGCGGATCTGCCCGCGCCGCCCGCCGGGGAAGGCGTGTTTCAGGGAGTTGCTGACCAGTTCGTTGACGATCAGGCCGAGGGGAATCGCCGTTTCGATCGTCAGCAGGATGCGCTCCATTTCGTATTGGACGGCGATTCGGCCGGCGGCGGCGAAGTGGGAAGTGACCAGGTTGTCGACCAGGATGCGCAGGTAGTCGTCGAAGGCGATCTCGGCCAGGTTGTGCGATTTGTACAGGCTTTCGTAGACCAGGGCGATGGAGCGGATGCGGTCCTGGCTTTCGCGGAACATCTCTTCCACGCTCTTGGTGGCGGCGTGGCCGGCCTGCAGGGTCAGCAGGCCGGAGACGATCTGCAGGTTGTTCTTGACGCGGTGGTGGATCTCCTGCAGCAGCACCTCCTTTTCGTGCAGTGAGGCGCGAAGCAACTCCTCGGCCTGCTGGCGGGCAGTGATGTCCAGATTGACGATGACCGCCGCTTCCAGCCTTCCCGTTTCGTCGAGCACCGGCGCCGTGTAGTTGAGGATGACCTTCTTCTTGCCGTCGAAGGCGTCGATCTCCAGCATCTCGTCGGTCACGGTGGCCTTGTCGCGGATGGTGTGCGCCAGTGCCCAGTCTTCGGGGGCGATCTCCTCGGCGCCGGGAAGGCGGCGCGCCTTGAACACGCCGTACTCCTCCGGTCCCACCAGCGGCTCGGCGCCCCAGATGCGGCGTCCGACCTCGTTGCTGCGCATCAGCCGGCCGCTGGCGTCGGCGACCCACAGGCCGATCGGCAGGATATCGAATATCTTGCTGAGCAAGTTCTCGCTGCGGCGCAGGGCGATCTCGGCTTGCTTGCGTTCGCCGATGTCCTTGGACACCACCAGGAAGCTGATGGCGTTTCCCTGCGGATCGCGAAGGAAGGATATGGAATTTTCAACCCAGACGATGGAACCGTCCTTATGGTATTCCTCCAATTCCAGTGTGCGGCTGCGTTTCGGATCGGCTCCGCCGGAAACCTCAAGTGCCATCTCCTCGGCGAAAGTCTGCTGGATCCTGGCCAGGGATTCGGGAGTCAACACCTGCCCCAGGTCCTGGCTCAGCGACTCCTCGGCCGTGTATCCGCGCAGCTTGAATATGGATGGGCTGACGTAGGTGAATCTCAGGCTCAGGTCCAATAGCGAGATGGTTTCGACGGTGTTTTCGGCTATCAAGCGGTATTTGGCTTCGCTTTCGCGCAGAGCGATTTCGATGCGCCTGCGCTCGGAAACGTCGCGGCAGACGAGCAGCAGTCCGATATTGCGCCCGGCACTGTCGCGCAGCGGCGCCGAGACTATTTCGGCCCAGAACGGTTCCTTGTCCCGGCGCCGCAAGCGGTACTCGCGGATCTCGGGAAGCGAACTTCCGGAAAGGATCTCGACCAGCCGTTCCTGCACGCGGGAGGTATCGACAGGGTCGACGAAGTCCAGCATTGAAGCGCCCAGGACATCGCTGTTGCCGGGGATGGCAAACAGGTCTAGAGCTCTGTGCGAGGCGAAGGTGATGCGGCCGCCGCCATCGATGGTGACGATGGCGTCGGGGGAGGTTTCGATCAGCGTGCGGTGGAATTCCTCCGATGCGCGCAGGCGCGTCTCCATCTCTATCTTTTCGGTGATGTCGCGGGCGATGCCAATGAAACCGGCGAGGGTCCGGTCCTTGGTGTAAGGCGCCGACAGGATGGCGACATAACGCTCCCGCCCGTCCCTGGTCCGCACCGTGTATTCCGCGGCCTCGTTCCCGGCCTTTCCCGCCAGCAGACCGGCCAGGCGCTGCTCGTGCTGGGAGCGGTAGCGCTCGGGCACGATATCCCAGATCTTCATGGCCAGCAACTCGCGCTCGCCGTATCCCAGCCCGGCGCACATGGCCTGGTTGACGGAGACGAAATTTCCCTGCAAATCGGCGATGAAGATGCCGTCCGGGCTCTGGGAGACCAGGGTGCGGTACTTCTCCTCGCTCTCGCGCAGCGACTTCTCGGCCTCGGCTTTCTGTTGCCGGGTCTCCGCCTCGGCCAGCACCCGTTTTACCGCCGGTCCCAGCCGCGTCAGGTTGTCCTTGAAAATATAGTCGGCGGCGCCCTGGCTGAGGCTGGCGACGGCCTCTTCCTCGCCGATGGAGCCGGAGACGAAGATGAAGGGGATCTCCGGCGCCCGGGCGCGGGTCAGGGCCAGGGCGGCCATGCCGTCGAATCCGGGCAGCTTGAAATCGGAGAGGATCACCTGGGGATGGAAGTGAGCCAGGGCGGAACTGAATTCCCGCCTGCTTTTCGTTACCCGGGCGCTGAAGCGGATCCCAACCCGGCGCAGTGCGCGCTGGACCAGCTCGGCGTCTGAGGGCTCGTCTTCCAGGATCAGAACCCGCAGCGGGCCGGCTTCAGGCTTGTTTTTTGCTTTTTTCATTGGTTTCAAAGGAGACGCGCACGGAAGTGCCGCCGCTGGATTCGACGGCCAGGGAACCGTCCAGTTGCTTGGTCAGCATGTCGACCAGCTGCAGGCCCAAACTCTTCTGGTTTTTCGGGTCGAAGCCCTCCGGCAGGCCGACGCCATTGTCGGCGACGGTCAATTCGTAGGCAGGGACGCGGTTCTCACCTGTAGGAGCAGGGCGCGCCGTGCCCGTACACCTATCCGTGCCCGTATATGGGGCCTGGCCCGTATTTTCTGTAGGGGCGTAAAATTTTACGCCCCTGGGTTCCTGTAATGAAATCCGGATCTCGCCCGCCCGATCGTCGGGGAAGGCGTGCTTCATGGCATTGGTCACCAGCTCGTTGAGGATCAGGGCCAGGGGGATGGCCTTGTCGATGGCCAGGCGCAGCGGCAGCAGGTTAAAAATGACGGTCGGGGGCATGGCCAAGCGGGCGTGGGAACTCAGCAGGTTGCCGGTCAGGCCGCGGATGTAGTCGGCGATCTCAATGTTGGCCAGGTTGCCCGACTGGTACAGTGTCTGGTGGATCAGGGCCATGGTCCAGATGCGGCTCTGGCTGTCCCGGAGAACATTCCGCAGCCGCTCGTCGTCGACTTGCTGCGCCTGCAGGGTCAGCAGCCCGGAGATGACCTGCAGGTTGTTCTTGACGCGGTGGTGGATCTCCTTGAGCAGCACCTCCTTCTCCTGCAGCGCGGCGCGGAGCTTCTCCTCGGCCTGCTTGCGCTCGGTAATTTCGGTGTTGAAGCCGTACCAGAGGATGGAGCCGTCGGCCAGGCGGAAGGGCTCGGACTTCCCCCACACCCAGCGCGGCGGCTGGCCGGGCTGCTGGACGCGGAATTCCTGCTGCCAGGTGGACAGGGAGCGTGCCGACTCCTCGATGGCGGCCGTGACCCGCGGGCGATCCTCGGCGAGGATGGCGGCGAAAAGCGGAGCCGCGCTCTCGTAGACGTCCTGGGGGCTGACGCCGAAGTTATCCTTGATGACATTGGAGCAGTACGGAATGGAATAGCTGCCGTCGGGGCGGCGCAAAAACGTGTAGATCATGCCCGGGATCTGCGCCGACAGGTTCTGCAGCAGCTGGTCGCGCTCGTGCAGGAGCTCCTCGGCGCGCCGGCGCTCGGTGACGTCCATGGTGTAACCGGCCAGGTACTTGGGCTTGCCGTCGATAAGGATGGGAAATTTGACGGTCGAATAGGTCCTCCCCGCCAGTTCCTCGATAAACTCGCGCACGACGCCTTCGCGCAGAATTGCCTTGTCATCCTCGATCATCGAGCGCGAAAGGTCGGAGGGAAACAGCTCATCCATGTTCTTTCCCAAAATATCCTGCAAGGGGCGGCCCAGCATTTTCTCGTAGTTGTCGCTCAGGTAGATGGGGCGGATATCCTCGTCCTTGATGAAGACATAAATGGGATTGTGCTTGAGGAAGAGGTGGAAGATCTCGCTCATCTCGCGCAGGGCTTTCTCGGCGTGTACGCGCTGGCTGATGTCCTGCATGATGCCGAACATCCTGACAGCCTGTCCGGATTGCGCGCGGGTCACCTCGATGTGCTGGTGGATGTGCTTGACAACGCCGTCGGGGCAGATGATGCGGAATTCGCATCCGCCCTCGTCCCGCTCCGACAGGAGCTGCCGGACCATGGCCCGGTTGACCGCCTGGTCCTCGGGGTGGATCATGGCGGTGATGCCATCGAAGGTCAGGGGAAAATCCCTGTCCACGCCCCAGATGCGGTAGAGCTCGTCCGACCATTCCAGCGTGTCGCCTTCGAGGTTCCACTCCCAATTCCCCAGCTTGCCGATGCGCTGGGCGTGGGAGAGCTTCACGGCGCTCTCGCGAAGATGGTTTTCCGACTCCTTGGCGATCGTGATGTCGTTCATGATGTGGACGGCGCCGGCGAATCCGCCGTCGGCGCTCCTGAAGGGTTCGACGCGGACGCGGTACCAGCGGCCGCGCCAGAAGGTTTCCTCCTCGTGGCGTTGACCGTCCTGGCGCGCCAGGTGGAAGGCGCAGGCCGCCTTTTTGCCGCTGCCGCAGATCATTTCCAGGCAATCGCGGCCGATGATCTGCTTGAAGGGAAGTCCCAGCAGGCGGTTCATGGCCCGGTTGCACTGCTGGACCGCCCCTTTCTCGTCGAGCAGGCACACGGCGTCGTTCATGGAATCGAAGGTGGTGCGCCAGCGTTCCGCTGCACCCAGCAGCGCCTCGCCCATGTTTTCCCGCTCCTTCTGCAGGCGGTGCTTCTCCATGGCCTGGCTCACCGCCTCGCCCAGGCGGGCCAGGCGATCCTTGAGCAGGTAATCGTCGGCGCCGGCGCGCAGGCAGGCCACCGCCTTTTCTTCGCCGATGGTACCGGTGACCACGATGAAGGGCAGGAAGGGAAACCTCTCCCTGGCAAGCTTCAAAGCCTGCATGGCGTCGAATTTCGGCAGGGTGTAATCGGCCAGGATGACGTCGGGATTGAACTCCTTCAGTGCCTTGATGAAGCCGCCGCGGGTTTCGGCGCGCAGGGCTTCGCAAGCGATTTTTTTACGGCGCAGCTGCCTTTCCATCAGCTCGGCGTCGGCGGCGCTGTCCTCCAGGATCAGCACCCGCAGCTTATTGCTCTTTATATCTTTTATTTTCGGTGCGATTGGTTTCATAGTCTTTTGTTTCTCTTTTTTCATCATCCCTCGCTTAAAGAAAGAGCCTTCGTGATGCGTGACGCGTGACGCGCGACATGGAAGAACCCGAGTTCGTTACTAACTCGTTTCATTTCTTTTCTTCACCCTCAACCCTAGACCCTCAACCCTAGACCCTCAACCCTAGACCCTCAACCCTAAACCCTTCTTAAACCGGCGCCTGGTTGAGCAGCAGCCAGTACATGCCCAGTTCGGCGACCGACTCGACGAACTTGTCGAAATCGAGCGGCTTGACCACGTAGCTGTTGACGCCGAGCTTGTAGCTTGCGACGATATCGCTCTCCTCCTGCGAAGAAGTCAGCACCACCACCGGGATCGTTCGTGTCTGCTCGTCGGACTTCATGCGCTTCAGCACCTCGCGGCCGTCGACCTTGGGCAGCTTCAGGTCCAGGAAGACGACCTTGGGTGGCCGCGGCTTATTTTGCCCGGAGAAAGCGCCGGTGCCGAAAAGGTAGTCGAGGGCCTGGGCGCCGTCGCTGACCACCTGCACCTGGTTGGCCAGGTTGTGTTTTTTCAGGGCGCGCAGGGTCAGCTCGACGTCGGCGGGGTTGTCCTCCACCAGCAGGATCTCGACGGGATTCGTTGCATCCATTTTCACCCTCCTTTCCATTCATCCGCTCTCATTCGGAATTATAGGTAGCCCTGTATGAAATAGCAATGCACGGGGCTATTCCATTACCGCCTTGATCTCGATTTTGCGTGAAGCCTCCGCCGGCAAGGAGAAATAGAAGGTAGCGCCCTTCTTTGAGCTTTCCGCCCAGACGCGGCCGCCGTGGCGCAGGATGATGCGCTGGACGATGGCCAGGCCCACGCCGGTGCCTTCGAACTCGTCGGCGCTGTGCAGGCGCTGGAACACGCCGAAGAGCTTGCCGGCGTACTGCATGTCGAAACCCACGCCATTGTCCCTGACAAAATACACGTTTTCCGTCATTTCTGCCCGGCCGCCGAACTCGATGCGCGCCACCTTCCGCGTGCGGGTGAACTTGACGGCATTGGCCAGCAGGTTCTGCAGCACCTGCTGCAGCATGGCGTAATCGCCGCGGGCAACAGGCAGGATGCCGACCTTGAATTCGATGTGCCGGCCTTTTTCCTGGTTTTCCATTTCGGCGAAAATAACTTTGGCCATGAGCGCCAGGTTGACCGGGGCCGCGGCCATCTGCTGGCGGCTCAGGCGGGAAAATGCCAGCAGATCGTCGATCAGCAGGCCCATTTTATGGGTGTTGGCGGTAATGACGTCGAACAGGCGCTTGCCTTCCTTGTCCAGCTTGGGGGCATAGTCTTCGAGGATGATGCGCGCGAAGCCGTCGATGGCCCGCAGCGGCGCGCGCAGGTCGTGCGAAACCGAGTAGGAGAACGCCTCCAATTCTCTGTTGGCGACTTCCAGCTGGGTCGTGCGCTGCTGCACCCGCTGTTCGAGCTCCTCGTTCAGGCGGCGGATCTCGTTTTCGGCGAGTTTGACCTCGGTGATGTCGCGAGCCGAGGAGAGTGCACCGGTAACGTTTCCTGCCGTGTCTTTCAGCACCCGGCACCACCAGGCCAGCAGCCGTTTTTGACCGTCGCGGCGCCGCTGCCAGCTTTCGACATAGAGCACCTCTTCCCTGCCGTTGAAAACGGGTTGGACCGTTTGATAGGTTTCCTGCTCGCCTTCGAAATAGTGCGCTGCCTCATGGCCGATGACATCGGCGCCGAAAAACTCGATCCCGGCATGGTTGGCCCAGCTATAAACCTTCTTCGCATCCACTTCCATAATGATGTCGGGGACGGCATCCAGCAGGGCCTGGTTGCGCTCGGATAATCTCTGCAGGATCCCTTCCGCCAGCTTGCGCTCGCTGATGTCCTGGAATGCCCCCTGCACTTTGAAGATCCTGCCCTTTTCGTCCCGGACTGCTTCGCCGATCGTCTGCACCCAGAGCCGCTTGCCCTTGGCAGTGACGATTTCCATTTCCTCGTTGTAGGGGATGCCTTTCTGCGCGCAGGCGCTGAAAACTTCCGTTATCCTTTCGCGCCACTCCGGTGCATAAAAACTGATCCCTTCTTCCACCAGCGGCGAGTAGCCGGGAGGCATTTCGTGGATGGCGGCCACTTCATCCGACCAGTATGAACGGTTCTCCTCCAGGTTCACGTTCCAGCCGCCAAACCTGGCCATCTTCCCGGCAATGCGGAGCAGCCCATGCTGTTCTTTCAGTTTGTTCTCCGCCCGCTTGCGCTCGCTGATGTCCTCAAATATGACGCAGAACCGCTCCCGGCTTTCTCCCGGACGATAGGCGTTGCAATAATAGAATTTTTTGGTAGGCTCATGGTACATCTCGAAGCGGCTGGGCTCGCCGCTGACCGCCACCCGGCCATAAGCTTCGATCCAGCTCGCTTCGGTGCCAGGCCAGATCTCGTGCACGGTTTTGCCCCGCACTTGGTCGTCCTTGACCCCGGTGATGCGTTCATAGGCATTATTAATGAAGACAAAACGGTAACTGATGAAATTCCCGCGATCGTCGAATACGGAATCGAACAGAACGAAGGCATTGATCATGTTTTGGAAGAGCGATCTTAATTCGCTCTCGCTTTTTCGCAGCTGCAGCTCCGCCCGCTTGCGCTCGCTGATGTCGCGGTAGATGCTCTGGAAGTACTCCCGGTCCTCGAGCTGGATGATCCGGGCCGAAACCTCGACCGGGAAGGTGGAGCCGTCCCGGCGCTGGTGCAGGGATTCGAAGATGATCCCGTCTTGCTCCCTGGCCTGGCGGTAATGGGCGTCCAGGGCTTCCCACTCGCCGGGGACGCGCAACATGCGGATGTTCATGGCCAGCAGTTCCTCGCGGCTGTAGCCGTAGGCCTGAACCGCGCGCTCGTTGGCCTCGACGATGTTGTGTTCCCCGTCGGAGAGCAGGATTAGGTCGTTGGCGTAACGGCTGAGATAGTCGAAATGCTTCACCAGCGCCTGGCGTTGATGTTCGGCCTCGAGTTGCCGCAGGCGGGAACGGGTGTCCTGCCGTTGTCCCAAGAATAGAACCAGCCCGGCGCCGGCCAGGATCAGGGAGAGGGCGATCAGCAAAATGGCCAGGGCGCTGCGGCGCAGCGGCGCTAAAATTTCTTCTTCGTCGACCTTGGCCACCATGAACCAGTCCGTGCCGGGCACGGGGCGCAGGACCGACCAGACCCGGATGCCGCGGTAGTCACTCCCGCGGAAGACGCCGACGCGGCCGCGGACGGCGGAGGCGGCGGGAAGCGTGCCGCTGAGCGGGCGGCGCAATTTCATGGCTGATCCGGGACGGTGGCGCAGATCGTTCAGAAACAGCACCCCGTCGCCATCGCGGCGCACCAGCAGGGTCTCGGCGCTGGGGCTGGGCGTCGGCCAGGACTGGATCAGGGGATAGAGGAATTGGCCGGGATCGATGCGCAGCAGAACAAAGCCGGCGACGTCGCCGCCGGCGAGCAGCGGAGCGGCCATGTCGAGATGGATGTGGGGCACATCCGGGTTCTCGTGCAAGTCGGATAACATGGCATCCCGGCGGGAGCGAACGAGCTCCAGCAATTTTCTGCCCTCGCCGCCGATGTCGGCGCGACGGGAACTGGCGGAGAGGACGATTCTTCCCCGTTGATCGAGGAGCAGGACGTTCTCGTAGTGAAAGTTGGCCTGCAGGGACAGCATCCAGCTGCGGATCGGCTCCTGGCGGGGATCTGCTGCCGGCTCGCGCAGAAAAGAGATCAACTCGCTGCTGAGAATGGGATTGCCGCTGATCAAGCGTGCGTCGCCCAGCCGTTCTCCCAGCCAATTCTTGATATCAGCAGCTTTCAGATCGGCGATGGCCTGGAGCTGCCGGGTCTGCCAGGCGATCTCACTCTCCTTTTGCTGAACATAGTAGATCCGGCCGAACAGGAGGATGGCGGAACTCAGGATCAGGAAAACAAGGATCAACGGCCAGTGGCTGTATTTCGGCTCGCGTCCCAAGGTCGTATTCATCCCCATTTCTCCTTGCTCTCCTCAAAGCGGCAGGAGACGCCACATCGAAGCTCCTGTTATGTTTTAACTATATATATGCGCGGGCTCTTTTGTCAACTTTCGGCCGGCCCGGGCCCAACGGCGCTCTCCGGGAAGCGGGCGCCCTCCGTATCACATGGCCCCGATCGCCGCCTTCGCGGCCATTTCCAACGGCTCGCCTTCAGCGGATTATCGCCGGACCGCTGCGACATTTTTCGCTTTGGTCGTGATTGTCGCAGCGGGCTGCCAACCAATCGCTGGCGGCGGATTCGCCCGGAAAAGGCCGCGGCCTGCCGCTTTCGTCGCACCCCTCGATCATTCATCATCTGGGGGCGCGACGATCGCCCGTGGGTGCGATCTTGCGTAAATGGCCTTTATAAGAGGATATTTTTGATATTTTTCCCCTTGCGGCCACATTGGCATGGGACATGCTGATAAAAGTGTGTGAGGCGAACATGAAAGAAGAAAATCAGGTCAGTCAGCGTGGCGTGGGCATCGGCAGCATCCTGCCCCCCGGCAGCTACAAGATTGAGGGGGAAGAAGTGCTGCTTCGGGTGCGCCTCGCGGATTCCCCGCTGGTCTGCTTGATCGACAGCGCGAGGAAAGTGAGGGAGATCCTTGAAATAGCGAGCGATCCCGTCCCCGCCATCCGGCACGGCGAGGTGGCGTTCGACGCCAGCCGCCTGCCGGCCTCCGGCGACTGCCTGGAGAGCGAGGCCGAGCCGGAGAAATACGCTGAAGCCGTCGGGCAGGTCACGGAGCCCTTCGCGGCCGTCGTGCAACGCTTCGCCGGCGAGAGCCGCGCCTGCCTGAAGAAACTGGCCGAGGTCCTCGACCCTGGCAACCCGCGCCTGACCTGCGCCTATCGTGATGGCGGCGTCCCGGCGCTGAAGGCGTACCTGATCCGCGAGCTGTTCAAGCGCACGGTGCGCGAAGAGCGCGGCTTCAAGGTCCTGCTGCTGCTCAGCCACGTGATCGCCCTCGACCATGACGGCCAGTCCGAGCGGCTGGAAATGCTGACCCTGGAGCAGCAGAAGCAGCTGCTGCGGGAGTTCATGGACTTCCTCAAGGTGGCCGGCCACATGCGCATCGACCCACGCATCTTCGAGGAGATCTATGAAAAATTCAATGACCTGGAGTATGCCAACCTGAGCCGCGGCGGCACCGGCTTCTACATCAAGCCCCTCTATATCCAGGAGATGCAGGAAATGAAGGCCCGGGTGCTCAATGGCGGCAACGCCAATTACATCGAGCAGCTTTACCGGAACTCCCTGCGCGAGCCGCTGGATTTTCTCTACGAGAACACGCTGGCCTATCTGAAGGCGCTGGCCATCGTCCGTTTGTACGCCAATTCCAACCGCAGGCAGCGCGGCGGCGACAGCCGCATCGTCGAGCATCTTCTCGGCGACCTGCTTCGTTTCCGGCCGGCCTGGGTCAAATCGGCCGGCAAGGCGCCGGCGCTGAGCGCCTGAGGAGAATAAAATGAATATGAATACCGCCAAACCGCGGATCCTTTGCGTCGATGATGAGCCGGTCAACCTGAAACTCTACGATGCCGTCCTGTTGCCCCAGGGCTATGACGTGCTGCATGCCGCCAGCGGGGCCAGGGCCCTGGAGATCATCGCCAACGAAAAGGTCGACCTGGTCTTGCTGGACGTCATGCTGCCCGAAATGAACGGCTACGAGGTTTGCCGCCGGATCAAGGGCGATCCCGAACGGGCCGGCCTGCCGGTGGTGATGATCACCAGCCTGCAGGAGCGCCGGGCGCGGATCCAGGGCATCGAGGCCGGGGCCGACGACTTCATCTCCAAGCCCATTGACCAGGGCGAGGTGCTGGCGCGCATCCGCGGGCTGCTGCGCCTGAAAGAGCTGAACCACAGGTTGGGGCAGGACTATGAGCGCGTGGCCAACCTGGCCACCTTCGGCGCCGAAAGCCTGCGGGCGTTCGAACTCGACTCCTTCGAGCTGATCCCCCGGCTGGACCGTTTGGTGTCGCGCATCATCCGCCAGAGCGCTGACGCGACCGACCGCCCGGCGAGCGTCCTGGTCGGCTACCGTCTCGGCCCCGGCTGGCGCTGGCTGCATTACGAGGCGCCGTTCCGCGATCTGATCCGGCGCGAGCTGGACCTGGACGCCGCGGGCCTGCTGCCGTTGCCTCCCCCCGGCGGCGCCAACTCCTTTTTCGCCGACCGCGCCGAGTTTGTTGTCCGCGGTCTGGAGCCCTTTGTTCAGCGCCTGGAATCGCTGCCGCGGCTGGCGGCGTCCATGCGCAACCTGTACGGCTACCTGAGTTCCGAACTGTGCGTCTTCGCCGGCAATTATGGGGGCGAGGTCGGCGCCCACGAGGCGGTGATCCTGGAGGTGCTCGCCACCCAGGGATTGCTTTTCAAGCGCCTCGCCGACCAGGTGCGCGACGCGGAAGAGAGCCTGGCCGGCAGCGTCGATTCACTGCTGCGCCTGGCGGCCATCCACGACGTCGACCCGGGACTGCATTCCGAGCGCGTGGGCGAGTTCAGCGCCCTGCTGGCCGCCGGGCTCGGCCAGGGCGCGGCCTTCGCGCGCGCCATCCGCCTGCAGGCGCGCCTGCACGACGTGGGCAATTGTTTCATTCCGCTCGAGATCCTGCGCAAGGAAGGCGCCCCCGATTTCCAGGAGTGGGAGACCATCCGCGGCCATGCGCGCTTCGGGGCCGGGATCATCGGCGATCACCCGCGCCTGGCCATGGCCCGCGACATCGCCCTCGGCCATCACGAGAACTGGGACGGCAGCGGTTATCCCGGCTGGCGCCGGGGCGAGGAGATTCCCCTGGCCGCGCGCATCGCGGCCCTGGCCGATCGCTACGATTCGCTGCGCGCGGCCCGGCCCTACAAGCCGGCCATGGATCACGGCGCCGCCTGCGTCATCCTGCTCGAGGGTGACGAACGCAGCCGGCCGGCGCACTTCGACCCGGCGGTGCTGGCGGCGTTCCGCGAGCTGGCGCCCCGCTTCGCCGAGATCTTCGCCCGCCTGCAGGAACCGGTCGGCGATCGGAGGGCCGGATGAGCCGTTCCAGCGTGCTGCCCCCCATCTATGAGTTCGAGTCCGACGTCCGCCAGCTCAAGGCAGTGGTTACCTTCGTCATCTACGGCCTGCTGTTCCTGTTGCTGAAGACCCTGTACGATACGATCATCGACATGCCCGACGCCTCCACGCCGATGATCCTCGTCTCCCTTTCCTTCCTGCTGGTGCTGATCGTCATGCTGTTCAACCGTTTCTCGCGCCGGGCCATCGCCCGCATCACCGCCTATGCCGAGGCGGCCCAGGAGGCCAGCCGCGCCAAGTCGGAATTCCTGGCCACCATGTCCCACGAATTGCGCACGCCGCTGAACGCCATCATCGGCTTCTCCGAGGTGCTGCGCCAGGGCCAGGCGGGTGAGATGGAGCCGCGCCAGCGCGATTATTGCGGCGATATCCACGACAGCGGCGTGCACCTGCTGATGCTGATCAACGATATCCTCGACCTGTCGAAGATCGAGGCCGGGCGGATGACTCTGGACCTGGAGACCGTCGACCTGGCGGCGCTGCTGCGCGGCAGCCTGGCCATCGTCCGCGAGCGGGCGCAGATCCACGGCATCGCCCTCGAGGCGCGCATCGCCGATGACATCGGCGAGGCGCGGGTGGACGGGCGCAAGCTCAAGCAGATCGTCTACAACCTGCTGGCCAACGCCGTCAAGTTCACCCCGGACAACGGCCGCATCGTCCTGGAAGCACAACGCGTCGCCAACGGCCGCTGCGAGATCGCGGTGCGGGACAACGGCATCGGCATCGCCCCCCGGGACATGCAGCGGCTGTTCCAGCCCTTCGAGCAGTTGCATGGATCGCTGGACCGGAAATACGAGGGCACCGGCCTGGGGCTGTCGATGGTGAAGCGCCTGACCGAGCTGCATGGCGGCACGGTGGGCGTTCGCAGCGAATCGGGGCTGGGGAGCCGTTTCGCCGTATGCCTGCCGCTGCGCTCACCGAAACATGATGGGACGCCGGAGGCGGCGTGAATCAAGGAGAAAATATGAATATTCGCATGCAAGAACGTTTCGATCCCGAGGCGCCGATCTTCGGCTACTTCGAGTTGACCGGCGAGGTGACCGGCGAGTTCCTCAATCGCGAGGAGTTCCTGGTCAAGAACCTTTCCATGGGCGGCATCAACGTCCTGTCCAATTACCCGCCGCTGATCGGCAATGTCTACCCGGTCCTGATCCATTATGGCGGGGAGAAGCACGCTCTCACGGTGAACATCGTCCAATCGCGCATCCTGCGCTTCCAGAGCCTGCCCGAGGGCGTGTTCCGCCCCGGCGTGGTCTACTCCAGCGGCTGCCAGATCCTCTTTGAAAACGATTTTCAAAAAAACCTGGTCCAGGGGATCATCCTGAACGAGTGCGGCCTCGCCGATGCGGCCGTGACCGCTTGACAAGGAACAGGACAGGAGGAGCTCATGAAACTCAAATCGCCGCTGTTTTCACTTTGTCCGGGCCGGCGCCGGGACCGGCTGTTGCACGAAATCGCGACCCAGATCAATGGCGAACTGAATCTGGACAAGTTGTTGCTCCTAATCGTACAGCGCGTCCAGGCTATCCTGGGCTTCTCGTATTGCGCCATCCTGCTCAAGGAGGGCCGCGAGCTGGTGATCCGCGCCGTCACCGAGTACCCGGACGAGATCATCGGTAGGAAGATCCCCCTGGGTCAAGGCATCAGCGGCCGCTGCGCCCTGAGCCGCAAGGAGATGCTGGTCGCCGACCTCTCGCTCTGTGACCACTACATCCACCTTGGGGACAGCGTTTTCCGTTCGGAGCTCGACATTCCGATCGTCTTTCATGACTCGCTGCTGGGCGTGCTCAACATCCAAAGCCGGCGCCGGAACGCGTTCAGCCAGCGTGACATCGAGTTTCTCAGGATGATGAGCTGTCAAATCGGCGTGGCGCTGCACAACTCCCTGACGCTGACCCAGATGCAACTGCTGCAGGATATCGGCCTGAAACTGGTCTCCATCGCCAAGCCGGACGCGCTTTTCCCCCTGATCGTGGCCGACGCCAGGCAGCGCCTGCATTATGACTCCTGCGCCATCCTCGAGGTCCGCCACCGTCACCTGGAATTCAAGGCCTCCAGCGGCGAATTCCCCAAGGAGCTGATCGGCCTGAAGATCCCCCTGGGGCAGGGCATCACCGGCCGCTGCGCCCTGGAGCAGCGGGTGATCAACATCGGCGATGTCCGCCAGGATCCGGGTTACATCGCCTCGGGAATCTCGGACGTGCGCTCGGAAATCGCCTGCCCGGTCATCGCCAACGGCGAGCTGCTGGGCGTGCTGACCGTGGAAAGCTGCAGCGAGAACGCCTTCGGCGAGGACGACGTCCGCCTGTTGAACATCCTGTCCCTGCAGGTGGCCGTCGGCATGCGCAACGCCCGCATGTATGCCGAGATCGAAAATTTGGCGGTGACCGATCCGCTGACCGGCCTCTACAATCAGCGCTATTTCTATCAGCGCTTGGGAGCGGAGATCGCGCGCTCCCAGCGCTATGGTCACCCGCTGTCACTGGTCATGATCGACCTGGACGACTTCAAGAAGGTCAACGACTCTTGCGGCCATTTGTTCGGCGACCGCGTCCTGCGCGAGGCGGCCCGGGCGACCCGCGCCAATATCCGGCGCTACGACGAGACCATGGTGCTCAAGGGCGGCGAGATCGACATCGTATCGCGCTATGGCGGCGAGGAGTTCATCATCATCCAGCCCGACACCAACCTGGAAGGGGCGCTCGTTTGCGCCGAGCGCCTGCGGCGGATCGTGGCGGAGCAAGTCGGCCCGAATTCCGGGCTGCCGCACTGCTCCGGCGGCCCGGAGCGGCTGACCGCCAGCATCGGGGTGGCGGCATACCGCAGCGGCGAGGATATCGAGGCGCTGATCAAAAGGACCGACATGGCCATGTACCGGGCCAAGAAATCGGGCAAGAACCGAGTGGTCGCCGACAGCGATGCCGGAAAACCGGCGGCGGCCGCCGGCGCCCCGGCACGAAACGAAGAAAAAGAATCATCGAGGAGGATATAATGGCTTTGATCGTTTGCAGTGAATGTTCGGGAAACCGGTCCGATACGGCGTCCTGGTGCCCCCATTGCGGCCTGGGCATGAGCCAGGTATTGGATGAATTGCGGCGCTCCTGCGCCGACGCGGCCGCTGCGCCGAACCCGGGAGAAGCGGCAATGCCGGGGGTGGAAAAGCGGCGCCATCCGCGCATCGAGCACCGCACCTTTGTCCGCGTCGACGGCCAGACGGCCATGCTGTTCAATATTTCCCGCAGCGGCCTGAAGCTGTCGTCGCCGTTTCAGCCGCGGCCGGGGCGGGTGGACGTCGAACTGGAAGCCGGGGAATACTCCTTTGCCCTGCAGGGGTCCGTGCGCTGGGTGAGCAACCGGCGCTCCTTCTCCAACCTGGTCGATTTCGGGGTGGAGATTTCCGATCCCCCAAACGGCTATCTTGATTTCGTCGGGCAACTCACGCCAGAGCGCTGAAGCCGCTTCTTATCCCGCGTGAGCGGTCAACCGGCGAAGCGGGCGCGGACTTCGCGCAGCTCCGGCAGTTTCGCCAGGAAAATGTCGAACAGGCGCGGATCGAAATGCCCGCCCCGGCCTTCCCTCATGATCGCCAGCGCCTGTTCTTCGCTGAAGGCCTTGCGATAGACGCGGTCGGTGACCAGGGCGTCGTAGACGTCACAAATGGCGACGATACGCGCCGCTTCCGGGATGGATTCGCCGGTCAGGCCGTCCGGGTAGCCTCTGCCGTCCCACTTTTCGTGGTGGTGCAGGGCGATCTCCCCAGCCAGGTCCAAGAGCGGGATGCCCGATCCCTCCAGGATGCGGAAGCCGATGCGGGAGTGCTCCTGGATCTGGGCGAATTCCCCGGGCGTCAGCTTGCCGGCCTTGCGCAGGATGGCGTCGGCGACGCCGATCTTGCCGATGTCGTGCATCGGGGCGGCCAGGCGCATCTCGTCCACCGCGCCCGCGTCCCAGCCAACGGCGCGAGCCAGCAGGGCGGCGTATTCGCCCATGCGGCGGATATGGTCGCCGGTTTCCTCGTCGCGATAGCCGGAAGCGCTCATCAGGCGCAGGATGACCTGCTCCTGGGCGGAGCGGATCTCGGCCGTGCGCTCAAGCACCTCTTCCTCCAGGCGCTCCTCGTAGCGGTCGCGCTCCAGCTCGAGCTCGCGGCGGCGCAGGGCGTTGCTGATGTTGATGAACATCTCGTTGGCTTCGAACGGCTTGACGATGTAGCCGAAGGCGCCCAGCTCCAGCGCGCGCACGGCGGTGGCGTGGTCGTCGACGGCGGTGAGCATGATGAAGGCGATGCCGGGGTGCTCCTGCTTGGCCGCTGTGAGCAGCTCGATGCCCGACATGCCGGGCATGGTGATGTCGCTGATGACCAGGTCGAATTCCTCGCTCCGCAGCGCCGCGATGGCTTCGGCGCCGCTGCCGCAGGCGCGGTTGTCGTAGCCCCTGGCCGTGAGCAGTTGCGCGACCAGGCGGGACAGGCTGTTCTCGTCATCGACGACCAGTATGCGGGCGGGCTTCTTGTCTGTCGTCATCGCTCCTCCGTGCGGTCGCGCCTCCAGCGGCATTCCCGGATGGTATTGCCGCCGCCATTATAACGTATGTTGAAAACAATAACATCCGAGGTGGCCGTGTTGGTACGCGGTTGACATTGACGGGGATTTTTTCCACAATCCGCGCATGAAAAGAATATTCGCCATTGTTTTATTTGCGTTTGCCCTGCCGGGCGGTTTCCTTTCACCGGTGGCGCAAGCGGAAAGCAAGGTTGGGATCGCCTTGACGGCGGAGCAGGCGGAGCGCCTGGCGGCGCTGCCGCTGGAGTGCCTGCAGCGGGAATTCCCCAACAAGCCGGGCGAGACGCTGGCGGCGCCCGCCGACATCGGCTCGCCGCGCGGGCTGCACCCGGCCTTCTACGGCTGCTTCGACTGGCACTCGTCGGTCCATGGCCACTGGCTGCTGGTGCGGCTGCTGAAGACCTTTCCCGGCCTGCGGGTGGAAAAGGAGATCCGCGGGCAGCTGGCCGCGAACATCACCGCCGCCCACATCCTCGACGAGGTGCGCTACTTCCGCCGGGCCGAAGAGACGTCGTTCGAGCGCACCTACGGCTGGGCCTGGCTGCTGATGCTGGCCGCGGAACTGCATGCCTGGGACGACCCGCTGGCGCGCGAGCTGGAAGGCAACCTGCGGCCGCTCACCGACTTGGTCGTCGGGCGCTGGCTGGAGTTCCTGCCCAAGCTCGTCTACCCGGTGCGCGTCGGCGAGCATGCCAACACCGCCTTTGCCATGGCCTTCGCCTGGGATTACGCCGTCGCTGCCGGCGACGGGAAATTGAAAAGCCTCCTGGAAAAGCGGGCGCGGGATTTCTACCTGGACGACCGCGGCTGCCCGCTGGAGTGGGAGCCAAGCGGCTATGATTTCCTGTCGCCCTGCCTGGAAGAGGCCGACCTGATGCGCCGCGTGCTGCCGGCGAAGGAGTTCGCCGCCTGGCTGAAAAAATTCCTGCCGCAGTTGTCCGCCAGGCGCTTCGCGCTGGCGCCGGGGATCGTCTCCGACCGCCGGGACGGCAAGCTGGTCCACCTCGACGGCCTCAACTTCAGCCGCGCCTGGTGCCTGTACGGCATCGCGGCGCTCGAGGGCTACGGCCACCTGCGGACGGTCGCCGACGCCCACATGCGCCATTCGCTGCCCGCGGTCGCCGGCGATTCCTATGAAGGCGGCCACTGGCTGGCAACGTTCGCGCTGTACGCTCTGGCCGCCAGGGGGGAATGAAGCAGGCGGCGTCTTGACATCACATTTTCCCCTATTGCGTTTTCGCTTGCAGAAGATGGATAATCATGGCGCATGATTACCTAGGGGAGGGAAACCCGCATGAGAAAATGGGGGCTATTTTTCATCCTGTCCACAGTTCTTTTGGGCACTTGCGCCTGCAGCCGCGACCTCGTCCCCGACTCGGTCCTGGAGGGGCTGCACAAGCCGGTGATCACCGGGATCAGCCCGGCAGTCGCACGGTCCAGCGGCGCCGGTTTCTTTCTCAACGTCGCCACCGAATACCAGGAAGACGATTCCTATGTCCTCTACATTGATGATCGCCGGATCGGCCAGGATGTTCCGGGATACTGGCGAACCGCCCTGGGATGGATGCTGAGCAAAGAGCTGGTCAGCGAGATGCTGGGGTCCCAGGAAAGCGCCTCCCTCAACGTGCGCGTCACCAGCATCCCCCAGGCATACGATATTTCAGACCACTTTAGTGAGTATGCCGAATATGTGTCCGATCCCGTCAAGCTGGAGATAAGCCAGGGCGAGACGAAGTTTTCCGTCCCCCGCCGGCTGTTCCCGGAATGGGCGCACTCGCAAGAGCCGCTCCTTCGCTGCGACGCCCGCGGGCACGTTTATTTGGCCTGGCTGGAGCTGCTGAACGGCGTTTATCAGGCTTTCTTCTCCTTTTCCGCTGATGGCGGGGAAACATGGTCGCAGGTGCTGAACATATCGCGCTCGGGCGAGTCGGTCTCCGAACTGGACCTGGCCGTCGACGGCGCCGGCCATTTTTATTTGGCCTGGATGGTCTACCGCAGCGAGGGGTCGAGCGCCTATTTCTGCCGCTCGCTCGACAACGGCGCCACCTGGCACCTGCCGCAGCGCCTGAACGGGGAAAACGAAGCGGGGGCCAACCCGGCCCTCGACGTCGACGAGCGTGGCTTCGTCTCGGTCGCCTGGCGCGTCGAGGAGGGCCAGGAAACAAACGCCCTGCGCCTGAGCCGGTCGGTCGATCTAGGCGCTTCCTGGGAAACTCGTGTCCTTGCTGTCCCCGAAGGGTATTCTTGGGGGGACCCCGTGCTGGGCTCACGGGAGGACGGCCTCCGTTTCCTTGCCTACGGCGGTCAGTTCGGCGGCGAGCATGGTTTCTACTTCTTCTCGTCGAGCGACGCCGGGGCGAATTGGCGCGCGCAGCAGTTCCGGACAGGCGACTATCGCTCTCCGTTCGAAAAATTCTCTGCCGCCCGCCTCAATTCCCAGAGCCAAGTGTTTTTCTCCTGGGGCGCCAGTTCCACGACCGGCCACAGCAGTTTCTATGGCAATTATCTCATGCGCCGCGAAGCGTCGGGCACTTGGAGCACCGTCCAGGCTCTGCACGATATTTGCTCCACCGTGAACGAGAAGACGGCGCTTTCGGTTCGACCCGACGGCGTCGACGTGGTGCTGACCCAGAAAGGCGGCCTGTTCCTGCTGCGCTCCCCCGACGATGCGCGCAACTGGTCGGCCCCCGAGTTCATTCCCGGGGCCGACGGCCTGCTGATCGCGACCTCGCCCGATACGGTCCGCCTCCCGTCGGGAAAGACCCTCATGGCTTTCATTAAAAAAGAAACTCCCATGGACGGCGGCCTCTACCTGGCCGGCTTCGATTGAGTTTTACCTGATCAGCCGCTTTTTCATGCGCCGCACGCCGAGAAAGAACGCGGCGACGCAGAGCAACAGGATGACCGCGAAGTTGAGGATCAGCCCGCGCGGGTACTCGCCGTTGAAGACGGCGCGGGCGACGGCCACGGCAAGGGACAGATCGATCTCTTGTTCTTTTGCCTGAATCATGACGAAGTGCGAGTGGCCGTAATCGGAATTGGTTTGCGGTAGACGGTTGACGGTTGACGGTCAGAAAACTTCAATACGAAGGCTTAAATCCCAAATCCCAAATTCCAAATCCCTCAAGAAAAAGTGTTAGTGATAGTGATAGTGTTAGTGAAGAAAATGAAATTCAGTGTAGAAATATTCTCCTAAAGGGGATGCAGATCTGTGCTCCAAATTCTTATTTCCAAAACGAAAGCTCCTTGTAATAGCATTTTCTTTGTTTTGGTAATTGGAATTTGGAGCTTGGTATTTGTTTGGAATTTGGTGCTTGGTGCTTGGAATTTAATTCTTCACATGTCACGCGTCACGAATATCGATCTTTAGTTCCTGCCGCCCCGCCCCGCCTTGCATTCGCCGGCACGCAATGCTACCATGAACCCATGTACCATGACATCGAAAGGGAGCCGGTGTCGTTCTTCTTGCGCGAGGCCTGCCGGAAGAAACTTTCCGGCCACTTGTTCGTCAATGCCAGGGATTTCCAGATCACCCTGAACTTCCTCGACGGCAAGCTGGCCAACGGCATGAGCACGCGCTTTGAAGAAAGGCTCATCGTCATCCTGCGCGAGATGGGCACTATCAGCGAAGAGCAATTCAACTTTCTCAGCGGCATGCACCAGTTCTCCGACGACCAGGTGGCGGGGATCCTCATCGACCAGAATTTCGCCAAGAAAAAGGATATCTATTACGCCCGCATCTACCAGCTGCGGCGCATCGCCATCTCCACCTTCGCCCTGCAGAGCGGGGTTTGGATCTTCACCGCCGGCGAGCCCGACCCGCCCCTGCGCGAGGTGTTCGAGATCCCGCTGGAGGCCATACTGACCGAGGGGGCCCGGGCGGTCGACCATGTTTCCGTCTATGCGAAGCGCTGGCGGTCGGCCGTGCCGCTGTTGTTCAACGAGATCCCCATGGCCAGCGAAATCTATTTCACCGATGCCGAGCGGGAGTTCTTCACGGCGCTGCAAGGCCTGGGGCCGCTGAAATGCCGCGAGCTCATCGCCCGGCTGGACATGACCCCGCTTGAATTCTGGCGCAGCATGCTGGCCTTCCATTTGCTGGGCATCATCGAGTTCGAGAAAGGCGAGGAGGAAGAAGAGGAAGATAAGGCGGAAGAGAAGGCGAAAGAGAAGGCGGAAAGGAAAGCGGCAATGGAAAGGAAACAAAAATCCAGCGTTTCCGCCGAGATCGCCGCCATGCTGGATCTCTACCAAAAACTGCAGCATGCCGAGCCCGGCGACCCCGGTCCGCTGGAGTTGCCGGCGCCGCTGGACGCCGCCCGTGTCCGCAGGGTCACGGCGGAGCTCCTGGACCGTTTCGCTCCCGAGCGCTTCGGCACGACCGCCGCCCCGGGGATCAGGAGGATCGCGGGCGAAGTCTGCCGGCGCCTGCGGACCCTGGCGGCATGGCCGCAGGACGGGCCCGAACTTCCCGGCGAGGCGGAATGGCGCCGATCGGCGATCGAGGAGGAAGAATCCGGGGCCGAGTTCGAGCTGACCCCCGAGTTTGCCATCGACGCGGAGCCGGCAGCGGAAAGGGAGATCATCCTGGATGTCCCGCTCCCCGGTCCGGTGATCGAGCTGGACGCGCCCGGCGCGGAGCCGGAGGCGTTCGCCGACACCCCGGTCCCGGAACCGCGCATCGTCATGGACGAGCCGCTTCCCGAGCCGGAGATCATATACGAGCTCCAGGAGGCGCAGGAAGTGCCGGCAGCGCCTGCGCGGCAAGAAGTGGAATGGATCGTCGAGCCCGACATCGCCGAAGCCCCGGATGCGGAACCGGAGCAGCCGCAGCCCCCGGCGGTGGAACCGCTGCCGCTGCGCATGGCCGATCCCGATCACGAAAAAGCGTGGGACCTGATGCTGAAGAGCAAGAAACTCTACGAGAAGCATGACTATGCCGCCGCGGTGCCGTTGCTCAAGAAGGCCATCAAGCTGGAGCCGCGCCAGGGCGATTTTTATCACTTGCTGGGCTTGTGCCAGAGCGAGGCCGAGCTCACGAAGAACGAGGCCGAGATCAACCTGAAGAAGGCCATCGAGCTCAAGTCGTGGAGCGCCGACCCGGTCTATGCCCTGGGCGTGCTGTATCGCCATCAGGGCCGGATGAACCTGGCCGAGCGCTGTTTCCAGCGGGTGAAGGAAATCGCCTACGAACACACCGGCGCCAGCCGGGCCCTGGTCGACCTGCGCCGGCGCAAATCGCCGGGGAAGCCTTCCGCTCCGAAAAAAAAGCGTTTCTAGCGGCGGCCGTTACAGCTGGTCGTAGGGTAGAGCGAACGTGTCGCCCAGGGTGATGTCCCCGGTCTTCAGCCCCTTGGTGAACCAGCGCACGCGCTGCGCCGACGTGCCGTGGGTGAAGGCGTCGGGGACGACGTAGCCCTGCTGCTGCTTCATGATGCGGTCGTCGCCCACCGCCGAGGCGGCGTTCATCCCCTCCTCCACGTCGCCCTCCTCCAGGATTTTCTTCATTCTCTGGGCGTGGTGGGCCCAGACGCCGGCGAGGAAATCGGCCTGCAGTTCCAGGCGCACCAGCATCTGGTTGGCCCGGACCTGGCTCAAGCCCCGCGCCTTCTGCTGGTACTGGTCCATGACGCCCAGCTGGGTCTGCACGTGGTGGCCGACCTCGTGGGCGATGACGTAGGCCCAGGCGAAGTCGCCGCGCGCGCCCAGGCGCTGCTGCATTTCCTGGAAAAAGCTGAGGTCGATGTACACGGTTTCGTCGCCGGAGCAGTAAAAGGGGCCGGTGGCCGACTGGGCGTAGCCGCAGGCCGACTGGGTGGCCCGGCTGAACAGGACCAGCTTGGGCTCGCGGTAGCGCTCGCCGGCCTGCTGGAAGATATGGTTCCAGACGTCCTCGGTGTCGGCCAGGATGACGCCGACGAACTCGCCGAGCTCCCGGTCCTCCTGGCTCAGCGCCTGCGCCTGCTCCCCGCCCGCCGGCGGGGCGGTCTGCAGGTTCTGCATGACCTCCTGGGGATCGCCGCCCAGCAGCAGGACGATGACGGCCAGGGCGATGGCGCCCAGGCCGCCGCCGACGGCCGCCTGCCGCCCGGTCAGGCCGCGGCGGTCCTCGACGTTATCACTGACTCTTCTTCCTTTCCAGCGCATGGCTTTTCTCCTTGCGTGTTTTCATCGCGAATCATGGTATAATTTCCCCGGGCCGTCAACACGGAGAGGCCGGGGATGGCCGGCCGGGTCAATTCCTGAGCAGCCAGCGGCCGATCAGCGCCGAACAGGCGGAGACCGTCCCTCCCAGCACCGCTCCCCAGCCCAGGTCGACGACGGTCACCGTCAGCGGCCAATCCTTCAGCGTGGCCAGGTTGGTCAGGTCGTAGGTGGCGTAGGCGATCAGGCCGAACAGCGCCCCGCGCCAGAGCGCCTGCAGCGCCCCGCCCGCGCCCAGTGCCGGCGCGACGACGAAGATCTGCAGGCCGGCGATGAACAGCAGGTAGAACAGGATGGCCGCCCACCAGGTGACCTTGGGGCTGAGCAGCTCCCCGAGCTGCTGGCGGTAGAAGTTCTTCGCCACCAGCCCCAGCCAGACCATGTCGATGAGAAAGAAAACCGCCAGGGTGGCCAGGTACAGCAGAACCGTGTTTTTAAGTGTCATGCTTGCCTCCATTCGTGGAAGATGTCAAGGTTCATTCGTGACGCGTAACGCGTGACGCGTGACGCGGGAAGAAACAAGAATGCAGCAATTCGGGGCAGGGCAGGAAATGAGCCGGAAAATCAACCGAAAATTTCTCTTCTTCTTCCCTGTCCCCTGTACCCTGAACCCTGACCCCTGTTATTTGCCCAGGGCCTTCTTGACGGCGCCGACGATGGCCAGCAGCACGCCGCCGCCCACGCCGCCGCTGAGCACGTTGGAGACGATGCTGCTCAGGTCGCCGCTGCCGGCAGCCGGGGCCATGCCCAGCAGGCCGAGCAGCAGGCCGCCCAGGCCGCCGCCCAGGATGCCGACGATGGAGTTGCCGATGGTGCCCAGGGACAGTTTTTTCATCAGGGCGCCGGCGCCGTTGCCGCCCAGCGCGCCGCTGACCAGCTGAATGATGAGATGAAGCATGGGATCCCTCCTTTAAGTGAAATGTGGATATTATGAAATGACAGAGAATGATAATCAAGAGGCGCGGGAAATTTATGGTGAATGGGCGATGGGCGAGAGGCGAGGGGCTAGAGGGAAGAAAGGCAGTCGGCGTAAGGTTCGGGGCGTAAGGCGTAAGGTGGAAGAATGATATTAATAGGACTTAAATTCCAAATCACAAGCACCAAATTCCAAATAAATTCCAAATTCCAATCCCCTGACGGGACTTTGACCCAAACGAAGAAAACACAATTGCAAGGAGCTTGCGTTTTGGAAATTGGAATTTGAAATTTTGATATTGTTTGTTATTTGGAATTTGGCATTTGGAATTTAAGTCTTCGTATTACAGTTTTCTGACCGTCAACCGTCTACCGTAAACCGATTTCAAATCGTGGCAATCACCGTCCACCGCAAACCGAGATCATTTTGCCCTTTCAGCTTGTCTTTTTTTCCGCGTCAGGCAATGCGCGGTACGTGTCGGGCGTCGCGATTGAAATTAGTCGGCAACTATGTTAATTTGGATCAAATGGAGCCGGCACGAAATGGCTGATCTCTACGAAGAAACGATCTTTGACCGCAAGCTGATCCCCGCCGTCGACGGGATGGCCAAGGGCGAGCAATCGATCGTGCTGACCGTCATCGCCGGCAGCGAGGTCGACTTCGGCAAGCACTTCGTCCTGGAGCGCAAGCGCACGGGGATCGGCCGCGAGAAGGTCAACGACATCGCCCTGAGCGATGGCAAGGTCAGCAAGGCGCACTGCGAGATTTCGGTGATCCGCAGCCCCCGGGGGATTGAGCAGATCGGCATCCTCGACCTGGACTCCACCAACGGCACCTATGTCAACGGTGAGCCGGTGGTGCAGGCGACGCTCAAGGCCGGCGACAAGATCCAGGCCGGCGGCACCGTCCTGCAGTTGAGCTACAGCGACGAGATCGAGAGGGAGTACCACGCCAAGCTCTTCGATTTCGCCGCCCGCGACGCCCTGACCGGCATGTACAACAAGCGCTTCGTCGTCAACGAGCTGGAGAACTACTGCCGCATCGCCCGGCGCAGCCAGCGCGCCTTCAGCGTCATCCTGATCGATATCGACGATTTCAAGCAGATCAACGACCGCTACGGCCATTTGTCGGGCGACGAGTACCTGAAGCACATGGCGGGGCTGATTCGTGACACGCTCCGCGACCAGGACATTGCCGGCCGCATCGGCGGCGAGGAATTCCTGGTCGTCCTGCCCGAGACCGCCATCGACGGTGCCATGCAGCTGGCGGTGCGCCTGCGCAAGCGCGTCGAGGAGTTCGTCCTGCCCTTGCAGGGCCAGGACGTCCGCACCACCATCAGTGCCGGGGTCTGCCAGTACCAGCGGGGCATGAAGGATGTCAAGGAACTGTTGGACCTGGCCGACCATGCCCTGTACGAGGCCAAGCGGTCGGAAAAGAACAAGGTGATGCGCGTTTCCATTCCCACCGCTGGCGAGGATTGACGAAGGCGGCGGCCGCGGTTTGGCGGGGCCTGCGCGAAAATACATGCAAGGGGTAGATAGGAGCCGATGACGGAACTGTTCGATGAAACGATCTGCGACCGGGTCATGGTCCCGCCGGCGGGCAAGGGTGAAAAGGACGGGCGCGCCATCATGCTGGTCATCATTGCCGGGGGCGAGATCGATTTCGGCAGGCACTTCGTCCTGGAGAAGGACGAGGTAACGCTCGGCCGCGGAAGCGGTAACGACGTCCGCATCCACGACGGCAAGATCTCCAAAAAGCACTGCGCCCTGTCGATCGTCAGCGGCCGCGGGGGCGTCGAGCGCATCGGCATCCGCGACCTGGGCACGACCAACGGCACGTACGTCAACGGCGAGCCGGTCACCCAGGCCACGCTGAAGGCCGGCGACAAGATCCAGGTCGGCGACACCGTGCTGCAGCTCAGCTACGGCGACGAGATCGAGAGGGAATA
>DCVB01000007.1:54994-70146 GCA_002327965.1 Candidatus Aminicenantes bacterium UBA2199
CGCATCGCCCGGCGCAGCAACCGCGTGTTCAGTGTCATCCTGCTCGACATCGACGACTTCAAGGGGGTCAACGACCGCTTCGGGCACTTGGCGGGGGACGACTACCTGCGCCAGGTTGCCGGGCTCTTCGCCCGCTCCTTGCGCGAGCAGGACATCGCCGGCCGCATCGGCGGCGAGGAGTTCCTGGTCATCCTCCCGGAAACCGCCCTGGACGGCGCCTGCCGGCTGGCGACCCGCGTGCGCCGGAGCGTCGAGGAGTTCGTCCTGCCCCTGGCCGACGGCGAGGTGCGCACCACCATCAGCGCCGGGGTCTGCCAGTACGAGAGCGGATTCCAGAACGCCCGGGAGTTACTGGCCCAGGCCGACAAGGCATTGTACCAGGCCAAGAATGCCGGGAAGAACAATGTGATGGGCGTTTCCATTCCCGTCCCCGCCGAAGAGTGACGGAGAAAGCGGCCGCGGATCGAATACCGCCCATGGAAACCAGCCACAGCGAAGAACGTTCCCTGCAGCGCACCACTCTCCTGGTCACGACCCTGAGCTCGTCGCTGACGCCTTTGATGGCCTCGGCGATCAGCGTCGCCCTGCCGGCCATCGGCGCCGAATTCGCCATGAGCGCCGTCACCCTGGGCTGGGTGGCCAGTTCCTACCTGCTGGCGGCGGCCGTCTTCCTCCTGCCTTTCGGCCGCCTGGCCGATATTCGCGGCCGCAAGAAGGTGTTCACCGCGGGCACGGCGGTGTTCAGCGCCGCCTCGCTGCTGGCCGCCCTGGCGCCCGACACGGTCACCTTTCTCCTGGCCCGCCTGCTGCAGGGGACGGGCGGGGCCATGATCTTCGGCACCGGCGTGGCCATCCTGACGTCGGTCTTCCCGCCGCGGCGGCGCGGCTGGGTGCTGGGCATCAACGTGGGGGCGACGTATACCGGCCTTTCGCTCGGCCCGTTCGTCGGCGGCCTGCTGACCCACTACCTGGGCTGGCGCTGGGTGTTTCTGCTCAATGTTCCCCTCGGCCTGCTGGTGCTGGCCGTCGTCAGATGCAAGCTCAAGCCGGAGTGGGCCGATTCCCGGGGCGAGCCTTTCGACTGGATCGGCTCGCTGATCTACAGCGCCATGCTCACCGCCTTCATGCTCGGTTTCACCTGGCTGCCGGGCTGGCGCGGCGCGACCATGCTGCTGGCCGCGGCCGCGGCGCTCCCGGTTTTCGTCATCTGGGAGTCCGGCAGCGCCCATCCCATTTTCCAGGCGCGGCTCGTGCGCGGCAATTCCGTTTTCGCCTTCTCCAACCTGGCGGCGCTGGTCAACTACAGCGCCACGTTCGCCATCTCGTTCCTGCTCAGCCTCTACCTGCAGTACATCAAGGGCTTCACCCCGCGCGACGCCGGGCTGGTGCTGATCGCCCAGCCGCTGGTCATGGCCCTTTTTTCCCCCGCCGCCGGCCGCCTTTCCGACCGCCTGGAGCCAAGGCTGGTCGCCTCCCTGGGCATGGGCCTGTGCGCCCTGGGCCTGTTCTTCTTCACCTGGCTGGGGCCGGCCAGCCGCCTGACGTCCATCGTGGCCAACCTGATGCTGGTCGGCTTCGGCTTCGCCCTGTTCTCCTCGCCGAATACCAACGCCGTCATGGGCGCCATCGGACGCCGCCACTACGGCGTGGCCTCGGCCACCCTGGGCACCATGCGCATGGTCGGCCAGATGCTGAGCATGGGCGTGGCCACCCTGGTCTTCTCCCTGTTCATCGGCAAGGCCGGCATCGTCCCGGCCAATTACCCGCTCTTCCTCAAGAGCATGCGCGTGTCGTTCATCGTCTTTTTCCTGATGTGCGCCGCCGGCGTCTTCTTTTCGCTGGCGCGCGGCCGGGTGCGCTGAGAACGGCCGCCATCCATGCGCACCGTCCCGGGCTTCGATTTGTTTTTCATCGCCATTCATGCGCTGCTTATCCCCCTGGTCGGCCTCGTTGCCTGGCTCGTCACCGGCCTGCCGGCACTGTTCGCCCTGGCGCTGGCGCTGCTGGCCGCCTATTTGCTCCTGGCCCTGCGCCGTCCCCTACGCCGGCGCCGGGCGGCCGGCGCCCCGTTCCCCGGGGAGTGGCGCGAGTTCCTGCTGTCCCGCTCGCCCTTCTACCGCGGCCTGGACGAAAGCGGCCGGATGCGCTTTGAGCGCGACGTGCGCCTGTTCCAGGCCGAGACGCGCATCGCCGGCAGCGGCGGCGCCGCGGTTTCCTGGCCGACCGCACTGCTGGTCGCCGCCGGCGCCGCGACCATGCTGCACGGACGCCCGGATTGGGAACCGCCGCTTCACGACGGGGTGACGGTCTATCCCGGTTTCGCTTTTGACCGGAACTATCGCCCCGGCCGGGGCAGCATCGCCGGGCAGGCCCCGGCGGGCGGGCCGCTGCTGGTGGCGGAAAAGAGCCTGCTGGAGGGATTCGCCGGCGAACGCGACGGCATCAACGTCATGATCCACGAACTGGCGCATTACTTTGATCTGGAGGCGAGGAAGGGCGGCCTGCGCGTCGCCGCCGACCAGGCGCGTCCCGTCCCCTGGGGCGTTGCCATCGAAATGGCCTATGAACGGCACGATTTCGCCGCCTCGCCTTTGCCCGACTATGCCGCCCTGAACGAAGCCGAGTTTTTCGCCTGCGCCAGCGAGATGTTCTTTGAAGACCCGATCCGTCTCGGCGCTTCCTGCCCGCGGTTGTTCGCGCTGCTGGAGGAGTTCTACGCCCAGGATCCCCGCTTCATCCACCTTGCCGGCATGCACTAGTCGCCGGATTCCGGCGCTGGAAGAACCGATAGCCGCGGCAGTTTTTCTTCCTTGCGGCATTCCCGGACCATCCTTGGCCACGGTTTGATTTGTCTTCTTGCTGTGCTATGATTTTCCCCGATCCCGCAAGGAGGAACCCATGGTCGTGAAACGATCGATCCTGCTCCTGTCGGCCCTTCTTCTGTCCCAGGCATCCTGGGCGGCGGCGCCCGCCGGGGAATGGCGGGCGGAAGCCCGGCGGCTCATCGCCAGCGAGAGCGACTACCCGCAGCTGATCGAATCCCTGCAGCGGCAATTTCCGCTGCTGAGCGACAAGGACAAGGCGGCGGTCAGCCTGATCGTCGGCTACTGCCAGTCCCGGGCCGGCAATGCCCAGGCCGAGCTGTTCTGGATGAACAAGTACCTCGGCGAGTTCCGCGCCGCCGCCGTCAACCTGGCGTTCCTGCCCGGCGCTGTCCGCGGGAAAATCAACGATTTCCGCTTGTCGTGGCAGAAGGATTTTCCCGTCCTTTGGGAGCTTGCGCTGGCGCCTGAGCATGCCTCGGCCGCCTATTTCGATCCACCCGCCGAACTGAATCTGCGCCTGCGGGCCTCGATACCCTGCGATTTTCAGCTCCTCTCGCGGGAGGGAACCCCCCTGGCCAAGGGGTCCCTGGCGGCGAATGTCGAAACGGTGAAGCTGCCCGCCGGGGCCGACTTCGTCCGTGCCGCCAGCCAGCCATTCCGGCTGCTGCTGACCCCGCGCGGCGCCCCGGAGCGGACGATCGAGAAGTACTTCGTCGTCGAGCTCGAATACGACGTCCCGGCCGATGTCGAGTTCGACCCCCTGTCCGGGACGCTGGCGCTCAAGGGGCGCGCGCCGCAGCCCGAACAGGAGACGGAGACGAAAGTCATCTCGCAGCGCATCCGCTTCGACAAGGAACTCTTCAAGAAGACGGTGCTCAAGGACCTGCTGGTCGGCGCCGCTTTCTTCGTGGTCAACGCCACCCTGATCACCTCGACCATCGACAGCGCCGACACGTCGCTGTTCGCCAAATCCTCGCTCTTCGGCACGCGGCGGGTGTTCAACCTGGCCGGCATCGGCTTCAGCCTGTCGGCGCTGAGCAAGCTGCCCAAGGTCTTCAAGCGCGAAAGAAAGATCGAGGAAACCACCCGCGACCTGCCCGGGGCGCGGGAAGCCAACCAGGCGCTGGAGCGCGACCTGGCCCTGGCCCGCTCCCGGATCGGCGTCAAGCTGGCCGTGCGGGAGCTTTGAGGCAAAGGAGAGAACGATGAGCAAGAAAACCGTCTTTCTGTTCCTGGGGCTGGGCCTGGCCGCCTCGCTGTTCGCCGACCTGGGCCTTTCCCTCTCGTTCCTTTCCAGCGAGCGCCTTACGGTCTTTACCAGCGGCGATATCTGGAACAAGGAGCCGCAGCCATCTTTCCGCGACACGCTGCTGGTCCTCTCCTCGTTCCATCCCCACCGCCACGAGTTCCTCGTCTTCGGCAACATCATCTCGGGGAAGGGGCTGGCGATCGAGAACGGGATTTGGGACACGAAAAAAACCACCCTGGGCATGGGCGTCGGCAAGGTGCTGACGATTCCCCTGTCGCTGCCCAGGCAGTCGCTGGCCTTTGCCCTTGATTTTTCGGCCGGCCCGTTCTTCTACCTCTTTCTGAGC
The DNA here is from genome assembly GCA_002327965.1 of Candidatus Aminicenantes bacterium UBA2199. Classification (GTDB taxonomy): domain Bacteria; phylum Acidobacteriota; class Aminicenantia; order UBA2199; family UBA2199; genus UBA2199. The sequence goes on from DCVB01000007.1 coordinate 59,415, forward strand.
AACAGCTATACCCACGTCTCGGGAGTGTACAAGGAGGAAGTCGAGAAGGCCAGCATCCTGCACCGCGTGCAATACGGGCTGTACGCGACCGCCCGCCTGAGGCTGCAGGAATTCAAGAAATATTTGCGCGCCGTCGACGCCAGCCTGGGGCTCCACTTCTTCATGCCCTTCAGCAACCACGAGCGCAACGACGATCCCAAGGCGCGCTACCACCTGTTCAAGACCTTCCTCTGCGCCGGCATCTCCTTCTGATCCGCCCGGCGCGACGCTGGAAAGTAGTTTCCGCCCGGGGCATGACCGTTCAGGTTTCGGACAAGTACGGCAGCCACCTGATCTCTTGGAACGTCACCGATCGCAAAAACCGCACCGGCTGAATGGGCCTGCCGGCCGACCGTTTTCCGGTCCCGGCCCGAGATTATTCGCTGCGCAGCGCGTCCACCGGGTTGTCGCGGGCGGAGCGCAGCGCCTGTAGCAGCACGGCCGACATGGCGATCGCGAAGGTGGCGAGGAAGGCGAAGGCGAAAACGGCAAATCCCGGCTGGATGCGGTAGGCGAAGCCCTGCAGCCACAGGATCGTGGCCATCCAGGCCAGGGGGACCGCCAGGAAGCCCGCCAGGAACACCAGCGAGACGAATTGCCGGGTCAGCAGCAGGGCGATGGAGGTCGCCGTCGCGCCGAGGACCCTGCGGATGCCGATCTCTTTCCTGCGCATGCGCATGGTGAACGCGATCATGCCGTACAGCCCGAGGAAGGCGATGGCGATGCCCAGGCCGGAGACCAGCCCCAGCAGGTTGCCCATGCGCTCCTCGTACTGGTAGACCCGGCCGAAGGCTTCGTCCAGGAAGTAATATTCAAACGGGACGCCGGGAAAATGACGGCGCCATGTTTCCTTGACGGCGGCCAGGGCCTGGGAAACGCGCCTGGCGTCCAGCGACAGGGTCATGACCCGCAGCAGTGATTTTTCGATGTCCAGAACCAGGGGCGCGGCCTCGTCCTTCATGCCCAGGAAGTGAAAATCGGCGGTCACGCCGACGATCGTCTTGGTCTTGCGGTGATAATGCGAGGTCCACTGCGTGCCCAGGACTCTTTCCGGCGTCAGGCCAAGTTCACGGGCGCCGGCCTCGTTTACGATGTAGGCGCCTTGTTCGTCGTTTCCCGACGCTTTCTGAAACGCCCGTCCGGCCGTCATGCGGATGCCATAGGTGGGGATGAAATCGTGGTCCACGGTGATGACCTTCAGCCTCTTCGAGTTCAGGATGCTGAACGAGCTTCCCTTCTGCAGGGAATAGCCGCCGCCGGACGTCTCCCCCGGCACCAGCGAGGATACGCTGGCCGCGCCGATCCCGGGAGCTTTCAGGAAATCACTCTTGATGGCCTCATAATTGCGGCGGAAATAGCTCTGGTTGCTCTTGATCTCCAGGATCAGCTTCTGCTCGCGGTCGAATCCCAGGGCCTTGCCCTTGATGAACGTCAGCTGGCGGAACACCACCAGCGTGCACACCACCAGGAAGATGGCGATGGCGAACTGCCCCAGGATCAGCAGGCGCTGCACGGCGTGGCCGATCGTCCCGGGCGTGGCCTGATTCTTCAGGACGCTGACGGGCTGGAAGCGGGAAAGGACCAAAGCCGGGTACAGGCCGGCGCTGATCCCCAGCAGCAGGAAAAGAACCAGCAGCATCGCCAGGACCAGGGGTTGGCCGAGCGCCTGGAGATCGATGGCGGTGCCGGCCATGCGGTTGAAAAAGCGCAGCAGCAGCGACAGGAAGGCGAACGCGGCCAGGAATGCGATCAGAGTGATGACCAGGGATTCGCCGAGGAATTGCCAGACCAGGTCGCCGCGGCTGCCGCCCAGCGTCTTGCGGATGCCGACCTCGCGGCTGCGCGTCGTGGAGAGGGTGGCGGAGAGGTTGACGAAATTGGTGGCGCCGATGAGCAGGATCAGCAGGGCGGCGAAGGAATAGATGTACACATACAGGATATTGCCGGCCGGCTCGATCTCGTCGGGCAGGTTGGAGCCCATATGCAGCGACGCCAGGGGCTGCAGGAAAAAATCGAGCTTGTGCATCGGGGATCCCGCCCGCCTGGCGAACGCCTGGCGTATCCGTTCCGCATAGGGGCGCAGCAGTTTTGTGAAGGCCGATGGCTTGACGTGGCGCCGGAGCTTCACGTAGGTATACTTGGGGTGATATTCCCCCCAATCCTGGTTCAGGGTGGGGACATACGCCAGCAGCGTGGCCATGGAGAGCAGCATGTCGTACTTCAGGTGGGTGTTCGCCGGTGCGTCGCGGACCACGCCGGTCACTTCGAAATCCTCGGTGACGGCCGCTCCGGTGTCGTAGTCCAGCTCGATGGTCAGGCGGCGGCCCAGCGGCGGCAGGCCGGCGAAATATTTCCGGGCCGTGCTCTCGCTGATGACGGCCGTTCTCGGGCGCGCCAGGGCGTCCCTGGCGTTTCCCTCCACGAAGGGGATGCTCAGGATGCTGAAAATGTCGGGATCGGCGAACCAGACGCGCTTCTCGAAGAATCGCCTCTCGCCCCGGGTCACCAGGACATGCTTGGCGTTCTCGAGCGGGGGGATCATGCGGGCCACGGTTTCAGTCTGGCCGATCTGCTCCTTGATGGCGGCGGCCAGGGGCCCCTGGGTCGAGGCAATGGTGAATTCGCCCCCGTCGTGGACGCGGCGGCAGGCGATGCGGAAGATCCGCTCGTGGTCGGGATGGTAGGTGTCGTAGGTCAGCTCGTTCACCACGTAGAGGATGACCACCATGCTGCAGGCGATGCCCGCCGCCAGGCCGAAGACCTTGATCAGAAAGATCCCCTTGTTCTTCATCAGGCTGCGCAGCGTGATGCCCAGGGTGTTCTTCAGCATGAGCAGCTTCCAGTAGCCCCGTCGGCCGAGCGACGCCAGCCTGGAGCCCGGGGACCGCGGCCCGGTCCGGCCGTTTGCCAGATCCTCTGTTTCCCGGTTCATCATGCTTCAGCCCTCCTCAGGCCGACACGCTCAGCAGGACAATGAGCAGCAACAGGAAGAAAAGGATCTGTTTCATGTTCCCTCCGGATATTTTTTCTTGCGCTTCCCGGATTCCCGATGCTCGCCGGGGAGCGCCGATTTTTCCCCATTGATCATCCAGCCGTCCAGGAGGTGGATGACGCGGTCGGAATAGGAGGCGTTCCTTTCCGAGTGGGTGACCTGAATGATCGTCGTCCCCTTGGCGTTCAGCTTCTTGAATAATTCCATGATCTCCTCGCCCTGCTGTGAGTTCAGGTTGCCGGTGGGCTCGTCGGCCAGGATCAGCTTCGGCTGGATGATCACGGCCCGGGCCACGGCCACCAGCTGCTGCTGCCCGCCCGACAGCTGGCTGGGGAAGAGATCCTTCTTGGCCACGATGTGAAAGCGGTCCAGGGCGTCGGCCACCAGGCTCTTGCGCTCGTCGGGCTTGACCTTCTTGTAGAGCAGGGGCGTCTCCAGGTTCTCATAGACCGTCAGCTCGTCGATCAGGTGATAGCTCTGGAAAACGAAGCCGATGTCCTGCTGGTGGAGCTGCGTGCGCTTCTTCTCGTTCAATTCGTGCACCGCCTGGCCGCAGAAGAAGTATTCCCCTTCGCATGCCTCGTCGAGCATGCCGAGGATGTAGAGCAGGGTCGATTTTCCCGCTCCCGACGGGCCCATGATGGTCAGGAATTCGCCTTCCTTCACGTCCAGGTCGATGTTGCGCAGCACGAAGGTCTTGACGAAGGCGTTCGCGTAATACTTCGTGATCCCCCGCAAGCGGATCATGCCGGCTTCTCCTTGAGCTTGTAGAGCACCCGCCCCAGGTAGCCGCCCTCGTTGATCTCGGCGATATACAGGCCCGGCTGCAGGTAGGCGGAGGCCGACAGCCTGGGCGCGGGCAATGAACCCAGCAGCGACTCGGCCTCCCATTCGCTCTGGCTGTCGCAGAGCAATAGCGGGCTCTTTTGTTCGACCAGCTTCATGAGAATTTCCTTAAGGCTCATCCGTCACCTTCCTTGGAGATCGTTCCCAATCATTGTCAAGCAATAAGCATGCCAATTCAGAGCGGGAATCGGCGATGAAAACCCTTTAGGGAACAGGGTTTGCGGCCCGCTTCCGGGGCGGCCGTTTCCCGTTGTCCCGGCTTGTCCGCAATCGGGACAATGGCTGTCCGCTTCCGGACATTGGCTTCGCCGCTCACTGGGAAGATTGCTTCCGGCGGAAGGTGACCGGGATCTTGTGGTCGAGCGGGGCGCCGATCTGCACCAGCTGCCAGTCGGGATCGTGCTCGCGGATCACCTGCTTGAGCATGGCCACCGAGTCTTTCTTGTCCGCGGCGTCGGGCTCGAACTCCACGATCTCGACGCGGTACTTCATCACCAGGCGCCGGTCGTTGATGCGCACGTCGATCTCGACGTTCTGCTCTGCCTCCAGCACGGGGATTTGCAGCGTGATCTCTTTCATCATTGCCTCCTAACTACTCAAGCTTTTTTGGCTTTTCTTCATCTTCCGGTCTGCGGTCTGCGGTCCGCGGTCTCCGGTCCGCGGTCTCCATTTGCTTTCTTTCTTCATCTTCCGGTCTGCGGTCTGCGGCCTCCGGTCTCCATCATTCGTATCTCAGGCTGTCCACCGGGTTGGCGCGGGCGGCGCGCACGACCTGGACGCCGATGGTCGCTAGGCTCACGCCCAGGGTGATCAGGACAGCCAATGCAAAGGGTCCGGCATCGAGCCCGATGCGGAAGGCAAAGTCGCCCAGCCAGCGCTTCATGAGGAAATAGGCGATGGGGCAGGCGATGACGCTGGCCAGGAGGACATGCTTGAGAAATTCCCCCGACAGCAGCCAGCTGATCCTCGTCATGGAGGCGCCCAGCACCTTGCGGATGCCGATCTCCTTGGTACGCTGGCGGACGATGAAGATGGAAAGCCCGAGGAGCCCCAGGCAGGCGATGACGATGGCCAGGATCGAGAAGGCGAGCAGCTGCCCGGAAAGCCGCGATTCGGCCGCATAGACCCTGGCGAAGCGATCGTCGAAAAACTGGAAATCAAAGGACTGGCCGCGGCTGTGGCGTTCCCAGATGCGCCGGATGCCCGCCAGCGCTTGCCGCATGTCGGGTGTCGCGATGCGCACCGCCAGCAGCGGGCCGAAGGCGTCTTCGCCCCAGTAATTGATGGCCATGGGCAGGATTCTCTGGCGCAGGGATTGAAAATGGAAGTCCTTGACCACGCCCAGGACGGGGATCCTCTCCCCGCCCATCGAGATCAGTTGCTTTCCCGCGGGATCGCTCATTCCCAGGGCCCGGGCCGCCGCCTCGTTGATGACGATGCCCTTGCGGTCGGCCGGCCGGGACTTGTCGAAGAAGCGGCCGCCGGCCAGGCGCAGCTGAAAGACCCTGGCGAAATTCTCGTCGCAGAACAGCCGCTGCAGTTTCATCAGCTGGGCGGCGGGAGCGTCGGGATTCTTGTAAAGCTCATCGCCGAACTCGGGATCGCCCATCAAATGGCTCGCGGAGCTGACGGACACGACGTCCGGGCGGGCCAGCAATTCCTGCTTGAAGGCGCGAACTCCCTTGCCCAGGTCGTTCGCCTTGCGAATGACCAGTACCTGCTCCTTGCCGAAGCCGAGATCGCGGTCCTGCATGAAACGCAGCTGCCGGCTGACAACCAGCGTGCCGATGATCATGATGATCGAAACGGAAAACTGCAGGACGACCAGCAGGCCGCGCAGGGTCGACTTCTTGCTCATGACCGGGTCGCCTTTCAGCACGGCCGCCGGCTTGAATGACGACAGCAGGAAGGCGGGATACGCGCCGGCCAGCAGGCTGCTCAGGAGCAGCAGCCCGCCCAGCAGCGGCAGCAGGGAGCGGTTGGCGAGAACGGCCGTCGGCACGCCTTTTTCCGCGGACAGGTCAAGATACGGCGAAAGCAGCTGGGCCAGGACCACGGCGATCAGGACGGCAAGGAACACCAGCAGCAGGATCTCGCTGAAAAATTGCCGCACCAGCTCGCCGCGGCTCGAGCCGATGCTCTTGCGGATGCCCACCTCGCGGGCCCGGGTGGTGGCGCGGGCGGTCGTCAGGTTGATGAAGTTGACGCAGGCGAGCACGAAGATGGCGAAAGCGATCAGGCTGAAGACATAGACATAACGGATGTCCGAGTTGGTCTCGATCTCGAAATCGCGGTGGGAGCGCAGGTGGATATCGGTCAGGCGCCGGGGCAGCCAGCGGAAATACGCCCCCCCTTGCGCCAGCTTCGCCCAGCTGTTGCCGAACAGTTTTTCGAGCTCGGGGTGGGCGAAGGTTTGTACCAGGCGGTCGAGCTTGGCCGCGAACCGGGTGATGGTGATGTCGGGCCGCAGCCGGAGATAGGTGCTGAAATTGTTGTTGGTGGCATAGCTGTCCACCTGAGTGTCCCTGCGGTTGCCGAAGGGAGCGATGAAGTCGTAATGAAAGTGGGTCTGCGGCGGCAGGTCGGCGAAAACCCCGCTGACGATGTAGTCCTGGCGGTTGTCGGCGGTCAGCACCTTGCCCAGCGCTTCAGCGGAGCCGAAATACTTGCGGGCCATGGAAAGGCTGATGGCGACGGCATTGGGCTGCGCGAGGGCATGCCGGGGGTCGCCCTGGATGAAGGGGACGGAAAACACGTCGAAGAAGGTGGGGTCGGCGAAAAAAAAGCGCTCTTCGCTGAAGCACTTTTCACCGTGGCGCAGCACCGGAGCCCCATAGTATCGGAAGCGGGTGACGGCCTCGACCTCGGGGATCTCGCGCCGGATCAGGGCGGCCAGGGGCGCGCTGGTGGTGGCCATGCTCGCCGTGTTGTCGGCCCAGGATGCGTCGACGTCGATGCGGACCGTGCGGCCGGCGTTGGGATAGAAGCGATCGTAGGACATCTCGTCCAGGATGTACAGCATGATCATCAGGCAGCAGGCCAGTCCCAGCGCGAACCCGGCGATGGTGATCAGGGAGTACCCCTTGTGGCGGACGATGTTGCGCCAGGCGGTCTTCAGATAGTTTTGGATCACGGTTCACCTCTTTGAACGGAGACCGCAGACCGGAGACGGGAGGCCGGGAGAAAAAGAAAATGAAGGGATCAGAATCATTAGAATCGCTCCTTTCTGGTTTTTATAAATTTAAACAACATCGCAGATATTTTGCGAGTCTTTTCTGTCAGTTCAAATCCCAATTGCTTTTCCAGCAATTCCAGCTCCATGGCCAGCAATAATTGTGTCCGCAGTTCTCCGCAGGATCCTTTGGCAACATATAGGAACTGAATGAATTCTTTATTGAAATGCCGCTCATATCCTTCTGCGATATTCGATGGAATGGACACGGCCGCTCTTTGCACTTGATCACGAAATCCGTAATCCTTGCAGGCCTTAAAGGCTTTGTATACTTCTGTAGCCAAGGAATAACCCTCCTGCCAGACCTGCAAATCCTCAAATCTCTCAATTCTTTTCACTTCCATTTGATTTCTTCCTTCCATTCTTCGGTTTGCGGTCTCCGGCCTCCGGTCTCAATTTTATTTCATTCTTCCATCTTCCGGTCTGCGGTCTCCGGTCTCCATTATTCGTACCTCAGGCTGTCGACCGGGTTGGCCCGCGCGGCGCGGACGGCTTGGAAGCTCACGGTCAGCAGGGCGATGGCCAGGGTCCCGAAACCGGTCAGGGCGAACAGCCACCAGGCGACGGTCGACCGGTAGGCGAATCCCTGGAGCCAGTTTTTTGTCAGGATATAGGCGCAAGGCCAGGCCAGCAGGTTGGCCAGCAGGACCCATTTGGCGAACTGTTTCGAAAAAAGCAGGACGATGCCCGGGGAAGACGCCCCCAAAAACTTGCGCACGCCGATCTCCTTGGTCCGCTGCTCCGCCGTGTAGGAAGCCAGGCCGAACAGACCCAGGCAGGCGATGATCATGGCCAGGCCGGCGAATGCTTTCAGCAGCGAGCCCATGCTTTCGTCGGCCCGGTACATCCGGCCGAAATCTTCATCGAAGAAACGATACTCAAAAGGGTACTGCGGGAACACGCGTTGCCAGGTTTTCCTGACGTCCTGCAGGGAGGCCGGGACCTCTCCCGCCTTGAGGCGGACGATGGCAAAACGGAAATTTTCCGGAGCGACGATCACGGCCAGCGGCTCGATGGCGCTGCGGACCGACTGGTAATGAAAATTTTTCATGACTCCGACGATCGTTCCCTCCACTCCCCAAGTGAATCTTTTCCCGACCGCCGCGGCGGGGTCAAGCCCCATCAGTTTCGTCACCTCTTCGTTGACCATCCAGGACTTGCCGCTGTCCATGGCGAATTTCCTGGAAAACGTTCTGCCGGCCGCCATCTCGATCTTCAGGGTCTCGGGATAATCGAAATCGACCGACGCATTGCCGATCAGGTATTTCTGGCTGGGGTCCTTGCCGTCCCAGTCGGCCCCGCCGCCGTTGCTGCCGATGGATGTCGGCTCCTGGTGGGTCGCCGTTACGTTCATGACCCGGGGATTGCGGAGCAGCTGCTCCTTGAGGGCGGCGTAGGAAGAAAATGTCTCGCCGCGCAGCGGCAGGTAGATCAGTTGATCCTTGTCGTAGCCGAGCTTCTTGTTTCTCATATAGTCGACCTGGCGCGCGACGACCCCCATGCCGATGAGCAGGAGGATGGATATGCCGAACTGTAGAACGACCAGGCTCTTGCGCAGCAGGGCGCCCTTGGCGCCGCCGCTCCTGCCGGCTTTCAGGACCTTGGCGGGCTGGAAAGAGGAAAGGAAAAGGGCCGGGTAGCTGCCGGCGACGATTCCGGTAAAAAGGGTGACGGCCAGAATTCCCAGCAGGGATTTCCCCTGCCACAGGGATGCGAGCGTCATCGTTTTTCCGGAAAGGGTATTGAAAACCGGCAAAAAAAGAAGCACGAGAACGAACGAGGCCGCCGCGGCCAGGAGGGCGGTCAGGATCGATTCGCTGTAAAACTGGCCGATGATGCTTTTGCGCCGGGCGCCGACGACCTTGCGCAGCCCGACCTCCCTGGCCCGGTTGACCGAGCGGGCCGTGGCCAGGTTCATGAAGTTGATGCAGGCGATGAGCAGGACGAAGAGGGCGATGATGCTGAAGGCCACTACGTACTGGATGCCCATGTTATTGCGGCTGAAGCCGAAATGAGCGAACAGCTTCAGGTCGACCAGGGGCATGAGCGAAAAGTCCGGACCGCGGTAATTCTCGAAACGCTTTCGCAGGGCCGGATCGCCCTGCATCCGCTTTTGCAGTTCGGGGTCGCTTCCGATTTCAACGGCGATCCGGTTCGTGACCAGCCGGGAGATCTTTTCGCCGGTCGTGGCGGCATGGCCTTGAGGATGAAGCTGGACAAAGGTCCAGATGAAATTTCTCCCCAAGGAATCGTTGTACTGACCCAGGGTCTTGACGAAATCGAAGGGGACCAGCATGTCGAACGACAATGAGGAGTTCAGGGGAAGGTTCTTCATGACGCCGGTGACCGTGAAGGCATGGGCGTTGTTGATGGTCACGTTCTTGCCCATGGGTTCGGCGGAGCCGAAATATTTCCTGGCCATGTTTTCGCTGATCACCAGGGAAGCGGGCCGGTTGAGGACGGTCGCCGGGTCGCCCTTGAGCAGCGGAAAGGTGAACATCCGGAAAACCTGGGGGTCGACGGCGAGCACCCGGCTCTCGAAAAAAGCGTTCTCCCCGTAGCGAACCAGCAAGTCCCCCGGAAAGGCGGCCCGGGTCGCTTCCTTTATTTCAGGGATCTCCGCCTTCAAGGCCGGTGCCAGGGGATACGGCGTGAGGTTGACGTGGAACTTTCCCTGGCCGGTCGCTTGATCCTGTTCGACCCGGTAAAGGGTGCCGGCGTTGGCGTGGAAGCGGTCGAAGCTCAGTTCGTCCTGGACCCAGAAGAGGACGAACAGGGCGCAGGCCATGCCGACGGCCAGGCCGAAGACATTCAGGAATGAATAGCCTTTGTGGCGGACGATGTTGCGCCAGGCGGTCTTCAGGTAATTGCTCAGCATGATTCACCTGGTGAGTCGGAGAACGCAGTCCGCAGACCGCAAGCCGGAGACCGGAAGAGAAGGAATGCATTCCAATAAAATATTCCTTTTCTAAATTTCTCTATCATGCTTCTTTCCCTCTTTCTCCATCTTCCGGTCTCCGATCTCCGGTCCGCGGTCTCCATTTAATCTCATTCTTCCATCTTCCGGTCTGCGGTCTCCGGCCTCCGGTCTCAATTTTATTTTATTCTTCCATCTTCCGGTCTGCGGTCTCCGGCCTCCGGTCTCCATTATTCGCACCTCAGGCAGCCGGCCGGCCTGGCGCGGGTGTTCAGGATATGCGCCGGATGCATGGTTGATCGCGCCAACGGCTCAGAGCGCGAAGACGACGACCGCCATCGCCAGCATGAAAGCGAGGGCGTTGGAGACGAGGATCCAGGCTTTTCCCCGGCGCAGGCGGCGCCGGCTTTCTTTTTCCCAAACGCCCGCGTCAAAGGCGGTTTTTTTCAGTGCATGTTGCCTCATGGCGTCCTCCTTTTATTTTATTTTCGCTCTGCCGGTCTCCGGCCAGCGGTCTCCGGCTTCCCCTCCCCCCGCAGACATGGAATTTCTGGTTGAAGTTCTCGGTGACGATGTGGCCGTCGAACAGGTGCACCACGCGCTGGGCGTACTCGGAATAGGCGGGGGAATGGGTGACCATGACGATGGTCGTCCCTTCGCCGTGCAGCTGCGACAGCAGGCTCATCACCTCGTCGCCGTTGGCCGA
>DCVB01000119.1:0-14684 GCA_002327965.1 Candidatus Aminicenantes bacterium UBA2199
GGCGGCACAGGGCCACGCGCCGCTTCTCGCCGCCGGAAAGGTTGGCCGTCAGGGCGTCGCCGGGCGGGCAGCGCAGGGCGTCCATGGCGGTCTCCAGCCGGGTATCCAGGTTCCAGGCGTCCATCTCGTCCAGCTTTTCCTGGACGGCGGCCTGGCGGGCGACGAGCTTTTCCATGTCGGCATCGCTCAAGGATGGGTTGGCGAAGCCCTCGTTGACCTTGTCGAATTCGGCCAGCTTGTCCAGCACCGGCTGCACGGCCTCGGAAATGACCTGCTTGACGGTCTTTTCCGGGTCGAGATGCGGCTCCTGCTCCAGGAAACCCAGCGAATAGTCGCGGGCCGGGATCACTTCGCCCTGGAAATCCCTGTCGACGCCGGCGATGATCCGCAGCAGGCTGCTCTTGCCCGAACCGTTCAGGCCGATGACGCCGATCTTGGCTCCGTAATAGAACGAGAGCGAGATATCCTTGAGCACCTGCCGGTGCGGCGGGTGGACGCGGCTGACGTTGGCCATGGAGAAAATGATCTGCCGGCCTTCACCTTGGGCCATGTTCCCTCCTTGCGTTGTGGGCCATGATCGATCCGTTTCAGCTGGGGCGGCGCCCGTCATGGCGCGGCCGTCCGCTGGGGCGGCCGCCGCCGGGCCTGGGCCGGGATGAGCGGCTGTCGCGCCGTTCGCTCCCCGGGCGGGGCCTGCCGCCCTGGGGCCGGCCGCCGCGCCGGTCCCCGCCGGGCCTGCCGTCGTCCCGCGGCCTGCCGCCGCGGGAGTCGCGGAACATCATGCCGCGGCTCTTGTCGGGCAGGAACAAATCGTCCTCGGCGAAAACGACGGGGATCTTGGCGGTGAGGAGCTCCTGGATCGGCTCGAGGTTGGTCACCCACTTCTCGCAGGCCAGGGTGACGGCCTTGCCGCTCTTGCCGGCGCGGGCGGTGCGGCCGATGCGGTGCACGTAGTTCTCGCACTCGCCGGGCAGGTCGTAGTTGACCACCATGTCCAGGTCCTCGATATGCAGGCCGCGGGCGGCGACGTCGGTGGCCACCACGATCTTTCCCTTGCCCGCCTTGAAATCGTCGATGACGCGCTGGCGGCGGCTCTGGGGCAGGTCGCCGGTGAGGAATTCGTTGGCGTAGCCGTTGATCTCCAGGCGGCGGCTCAGGCGCTCGGCGTCGCACTTCATGTTGGTGAAGATCAGGACGCTTCGGGGATGGTCCCGCTTCAGGATGCCCAGGAGCAGGCTGACTTTGTCGCGGCTGCCCACGTGGTAAAGCTCCTGGTTGACGGCGTCGACGGTGATCTTCTCCGGGGTGATGGCGATCTTTTCGGGCTGGTTCATGTGCTCGCGGGCGATCTGCAGGGACGGCCCCGAGAGCGTGGCGCTGAACAGCATGGTCTGGCGGTATTCCACGGCCGGCACCCGGCGCAGGATGCGGCGGATATCGGGGAGAAATCCCATGTCGAAAAGGCGGTCGGCCTCGTCGATGACCAGGAAGCCGATGCCCTTCATGCTCAGCGTCCCCTTCTGCTCCAGGTCGAGGAGGCGGCCCGGGGTGCCGACCATGATGTCCACCCCCTTTTTCAAGGCGGCCTCCTGGCGGTTGTAGCCCACGCCGCCGTAAAAGCAGCCGGTGCGCAGGTTCAGGTGGCGGCCGATCAGCCGGGCCTCGGCTTCGATCTGCACGGCCAGTTCGCGCGTGGGGGCGACGATCAGCGCCCGGCGCCAGGCGGCGGCCACGGACTGCTGGCGCTGGAAGATCGTGATCAGGAAGGCGGCGGTCTTGCCGGTGCCGGTCTGCGACTGCACGGCGACGTCCTTTCCCGCCAGGGAGAAGACCAGGGTCTTCTCCTGGACGGGCGTCAATGCGGTGAATTCCATGTCCTTGATCCCCCGCAGCAGCCGGGGGTCGAGTTGCAGTTCTTCAAAAGTCATCTGTTTCAATACCTCGTGTTTGGTTTCATTAAGCGGTCGGGAATCATGCTCGGGAAACAGAAGGTCGATCCGATTCGGTCTGTTCGTCGCAAAGCCCTGTTCTCTTAATATTGAATCATAGCGCATGCGGGCGCCAAAGTCAACATGGCCCGTAACGCGTAACGCGTAACGCGTGACGCGTGGGATGATGCGGAAATCAGCGGGCTTCAGCGGGAGCAATAAGCGACGTGTGGATCGGAACCGCGTGGACGGGGAATTCATGGGCCTCTTCGAGCAGTTCACTTTATTGCGGTCACCCTTCACATGTGACGCGTCACGGCCGATCTTCGCCGAAATACTCCGTCTTCCCTTGTAATATGGCGTCATCTGTGCTAAAAATAAGGCCAATGAACAACACTCTTGTTTCCATCGTCATCCCGGTATTCAACGAGGTCGAGAACGTCGGCCAGCTGTACGGCGAGATCGCCGCGGTCGTCGCGAGCCGCGACGAGGCGTTCGAGATCATCTTCGTCGACGACGGCAGCTCCGACGGATCGCTGCCGGAACTCAAAAGACTCCATGCGGCCGACCCGCGGGTGAAGATCATCCAATTCCGCAAGAATTTCGGGCAGAGTGCCGCCATTTCGGCCGGATTCGATCTCAGCCGTGGCGAGGTGGTCGTGGCCCTGGATGCCGATCTGCAGAACGATCCGGCCGACATCCCGCTGCTGGTGGACAAGGTGGCCGAAGGCTACGACATCGTCAACGGCTGGCGCAAGGACCGGCACGACAAGTGGCTGACGCGCCGCGTCCCCTCCTTCTTCGGCAACAAGCTCATTTCCTGGATCACCGGCGTCAAACTGCATGACTATGGCTGCACCCTGCGCGGTTTTCGCAGCGACGTGGTCAAGAATTTGAAGCTGTACGGCGAAATGCACCGCTATATCCCGGCCATCGCCTCGCGCATGGGCATCCGCTCGGCCGAGGTCGTCGTCAATCACCGCCAGCGCAGGCACGGCAAGTCCAAGTACGGACTGGGCCGCACATTTCGCGTCATCCTCGACCTGATCTCGATCAAGTTCCTGCTGGCCTACTCGCACCGGCCGCTGCAGATCTTCGGCGGCACCGGGCTGCTGCTGTTCCTGGCCGGGCTGGTCAGCGGGCTCATGCTGACGTACACCAAGTTCGTCCTGCACCAGGGCATCGCCGGCCGGCCGCTGCTCTTCTTCACGCTGCTGATGTTTTTCCTGGGCTTCCAGGCCATTTCCCTGGGGCTGTTGGCCGAGATGCTCTCGCGCGTTTATCATGAGGGATTGAACAAGAACGAATATTCCATCCGCGCCTTGATCGGGTTTGAAGATGAACATATTGATGATCGCTCCCGAACCGTTCTTTGAACCCCGCGGCACTCCCTTTTCCGAATACTTCCGCATCCGGGCTCTTTCCGCCCTCGGGCATCGCGTCGACCTGGTCACCTATCCCTTCGGGGAAGACCGGGCGATCCCGGGCCTGAGGATCTTCCGCAGCTGGCGCCCTCCCGGCATCCGGGCCGTCAAGACCGGGCCATCGGGCGCCAAGCTCGTCCTGGATTTATTTCTTTTCTTGAAGGTTCTGGGCCGCATGTTCACCGGCAGATATGACCTGGTCCATAGCCATGAGGAAGGCAACATCATGGGGGTCGTGTTCCAGAAGCTGACCCGGACCCCCCATTTGTACGACATGCACTCTTCCCTGGTGCAGCAGATGGACAACTTCCAGTTCACCCGCTCGCGGCTCGTCGTCCGTTTCTTCCGGGCCGTCGAAAGGATCTCCCTGAGAAACGCCGCTTCGGTCATCGTCATCTGCCGCGCCCTGTACGATCATGCCGCCGCGGTCACCGAGGCATCCAAACTGACCCTGATCGAGAATTTCCTGGACGATCGCCCCGCCTGCACCGACGAGGGCAGGGTGCGCCGCCTGCGAAAATCCTTCGGCGCCGGCGACAGGACCATCGTCATGTATACCGGCACGCTGGAGACCTATCAGGGCATGCCCCTGTTGATCGACAGCATGGAGCGCCTGGACGATTCCTATTGCCTGGTCCTGGTCGGCGGCACTCCGAGGCAGGTGGAAGATCTCCGCCGCCTCCTCGCCGTCCGCGGACTGGAGGGGCGTGTCGTCCTCCTCGGCCGGCAGGCGGCCGCGGATATCCCGGTTTATCTCCGTGCCGCCGATGTCCTGGTATCGCCACGCACCCTGGGGACCAATATCCCGCTGAAAGTCTATTCCTACCTGGCCAGCGGCGTGCCGCTGGTGGCCACCGATCTGCCCACGCATACACAGACCATCAGCACGGAGATCGCCGTCCTGGCCCGGCCGGAGCCGGATGCTTTTGCCGCCGGCATCGCCCGCGCCGCCGGTGCGGCCGGAAAGGAGATCGCTGCGCGGGCACTGGATTTCTGCCGCCGGAACTATGCGCCGGAGCGCTACCAGGAACTCGTGGCCGCCGCCCTGGCCAAGGCTGCCGCCGGCAGTCCGCAGCGGGCCGGATGACGAGCCGGGCCCGATTGACAAAAAAATGACGTTATGTTAATGAAAATCGGAGGCAGGCAATGAAATTTTCCGCCTGGGCGGCCGCCAGGCCGCGCTACGGAAGGGGAATGGGGGAGCGGCCGCTGCTGAACGGTCCCGGATGAATATCCATTTTTTTGCCAAGAGCGACACCGGCAAGGTCCGTGCCGCCAACGAGGATTATTTCCTCAACGAGAAGATCTCCGAGAATGAATACCTGTTCATCGTCGCCGACGGCATGGGTGGCCATCAGGCCGGCGATGTCGCCTCCAAGCTGGCATCCGAGACATTTTTCGAATCCTACCGCGCCCTGAGGAAAAAAGGTATCCCGATCCATGCGGCCATGGAGCAGGCGGTGCGCAAGGCCAACTCGGTGGTTTTCCGCAAGGCGGCCGCCGATATCGAAAAGCGGGGGATGGGCACGACATTCTCCGCTCTGGTCATTGCCGGCATGAAGGCGGCTATCGCCCATGTCGGCGACTCGCGCATCTACCTGATGCGCAAGCATCGGGTCAAGCGGCTCACCACCGACCACTCCTTCGTGGAAAAACTGGTCGAGGAGGGGCGGATCTCCGCCGACGAGGCCCGTGATCATCCGCAGAAGAACGTCCTTTACATGTCGCTGGGCGCACGCGAGAGCTTCACCCCGGAGATGCTGACCGATATCTTTCTCGAGGACGGCGATGCGCTGGTCATGTGCTCCGACGGCTTAAGCAACATGGTGGACGACGAGAGCCTGATGAACCTTACCCTCGGCGATTATCCCGAGGAGTCGGCCGAGGCGCTGGTGAGGCTGGCCAACGACCACGGCGGCGCCGACAACATCACCGTCCAGGTCATCCGCCTGGGTTCGCTGGAAATGCTGGAAAAGACCAAGCCCATCCGCCTGAGCCGGCCGCGGCGCAAGCTGGCCAAGGGGATCGCGGCGCTGGTGCTCCTCCTGCTGCTCGCCGTCCTGGCGTATTTGTTTTTTATCCCGGCCCGGGGAGGCGCCGATGCCAAGGACAATCCGGTCCGCGCCGGGAAGTCCGTCCCCGCGCCGGAAAAGACCGGGATGCGGGCGCCGCGCATCAACGAGATCGATTCCCCGCGCTTTAACGGCGCGGGCCTGACCGCTGCCGACTGCCGCTTCCTGAGCGGGCGCAAGCTGCACGTCGTGCGCGACCGCCGCCTCACCGTGTTTGACCTGAACGGCCCGCCGCACATGCTCTCCATCGAGCTGGGAAAGGACGAGCAGATCGTGCCCTGCCGTGGCGACGGGATCTTCCTGCTGCGGCGGGAGCCGACCCGCGATCCCGGCTATCTGTTGTTGCGGCAGGGGGCGCCGAAGGCGCTGCTGCGCATCCGCTACGACGGGCAGGTGAATTCCAGGGAGGAGAGCAACGGCGGCATTTCGCAGTACCGCATCGCCGGCCTGCAGGGCGCCGTGACGCCCGATTATATTGACGGCAGTTACTTCATCTTCCACGACCAGCGTCACTATTATGGCATCAGGAATTGGCGGGAACCGGAGGGCATGCCGGCCGCCATCGACGGTTTGGCCGTCACGCCCGGAGCACGCCTGTGCGTCCAGAACATCGGCGGCCGAAGGACCGTTCTGCACCATGACGCCGACAGCGGCCATGTCATCGTATGGCGCCTCGACGGCAGCCTGGAAAAAATCGGGGAATTCTCGCTGCCGCCGCTGCCGCCGCTCCTGTGGCTGGAATACGCCGGCGGCCGGGCGTTGATCGGCTATACTCCGGACCAGTGCCTGGAATGGGACGGCGACCGCCGGGGCGAAAGCCACCGCTACGCCGCCAATAACTTTCACCTGCGCATCGTCAAAGTGCTGGTGGATCTGGCCGATAACAGCAAGCTCGTCATCGACGACGGCAACAGGCTCTTCGACCTGGACTGTTCTCCATGATCCGGATCGGCGAAAAGCTGGGGGAATTTCTCATCCGTGCCGAAATCGGCCGCGGCGGCATGGGCACCATCTACTACGCCACCGACACCATGCTCAACCGCGACGTGGCGCTGAAGGTCGTCCATCCGCAGCTGGCTGACAACCAGCAGCTGATGGAGCGTTTCAAGATCGAGGCCATGACCCAGGCGCGACTGAACCATCCCGGCATCGTCACCATCTTCAGTTTTAACCGCATTGAGGGCGAGTACGTCATCGCCATGGAATACATCCAGGGTCGCAGCCTGAAGGAAATGCTGCTGGAGAGGAAGCGGCTTCAGCCCGCCGAGGCCGTCGACATCATTACCCAGGTTGCCGAAGGGCTGCGCTACGCCCACGCCCACAACGTCATCCACCGCGACATCAAGCCGGCGAACATCCTGGTCGGCCACGACGGCAAGGCGAAGATATCCGACTTCGGCATCGCCAAGATCCTCGGCGGCCAGGGGCTGACCAAGACCGGCATGCTGATCGGCACTCCATGGTACACGTCGCCCGAGCAGATCATCGGCAAGGAGATCGACTTCCGCACCGATCTGTATTCGCTGGGCGTCACTTTCTACGAGGTGCTGACCGGTCGCGTGCCGTTCGATTCGGAAACCAACTCCGAGTTCCAGATCCAGAAGGCGCACCTGGAGACCCCGCCGCCGCGGCCATCCATCTACAATCCGGAAATCGGCATCCAGCTGGAAAAGTTCATCCTGCAGGCCCTGCAGAAAAAAGTCGACAAGCGTTTCCAGAGCGCCCGCGACATGATCGAGGAGCTGAACCGCATCCGGGACGGCATGACCCGGGCGGGGATGACTTTCTCCCCGGGAGTCACCCAGAAGATCGCCGTTCCCGGCGAGCGCCGGCGGCAGTGGTTCCGGGCGCCGATCAAGGTCATGGCCTTTCTGGTCCTGCTGGCCGCCGGGATCGTCTTCTTCCTCTTCCTGTCCGGTAAGAAAGGGATGGACGATAGCCGGGCGGAAATTCTCGTGCGCCCGGCATCATCCGTCCCGGGCGCCGCGGCTGCATCGGAACCCCAAGGCAGCGCCGACGCGGTCGTGGCCGGGGATCCAGCCCTGGATGCAACCGTTCCGGCAGAGGAGGCGGCCTCCGGCCCCGAGCCGGAAGCCCCGGCCCGGGAATCCAGCGCGTCGGCTCAGGGGAATGATACACTGCCCCCGGGTGGCGCAGGGAAGGACGCCGGCGCGCCGCCGCTCAACGACGGCCCCGCCCGGGCGGCGACGCCGGCCGATCTCCGGCCGGGCAAGGCTGCGTCCAGCCCGCAGGACCAAGCCGTCATGGAGAAGCCGGGCAGCCTGGATGAGGGGCTGGCGCGGCTGCGGTCCCTGCTGGAAGCGGGGGACCTTCCTGCCGCCGACCGGCTGACGAACGTCCTGTTGCGCTCCGGGGTCGAAAGCCGTGCTTTTCCCATGCTGGGCAAGGTCAAGTTCCTTGCCGGCCATTTCGTCGCTGCCGAGAGGCTATGGTCGCGCTCCCTGCAGGATAACCTGCTGGTCTCTCTGGAGATGGCGCACCTGCACGGCGGCGCGGATGACGTCTGCCTCGGCCAATTCAAGTTCAAGAAAAAGTTCATCCTGTTCAGTTCCAATACCCGCGGCGACCACAGTTTTGTCCTGAGCGCCGGCGACATCCGCTCGTTCACCCTGGACGGCGACATGACTGTCCGCATCGCCGGCGTTGCCGGCGGCCAGGAGGTCAATGAGCGCTTCGAGGTGGCCGGAAAGCTGGGGCGTGTGCAGAAGCAAAGGTTCCTGGTTGATTTTCTCAACCGACATGTACGATAGGAGGCCCGGATGAAAAAAAATCTGCTGCCGGCGCCGTCCGTCCTGGGACGAGCTTGCGCCGGTTTTTCCTTTGCCGGCTTCTGGCGGGAGAACAAGTCCCCGCTGCTCCTGGTCCTGGTCGCCGTGGCCGTGGTGATCGTGCTGCTGATCTGGCTGGCCCGCCGGCGGCGGCAGGATGACTTTCCCGAGATCCGTCCCGTACCCGCCGACGCTCCCGGGACGGGTTCTGACCTGGGCATGACGCAGGTCGAAGGCCGGCCGGAGGCCGTTGACCTCAAGCCGGTTTCTTCACCCGGTCTGCACGGCAAGATCGAAGTGTTCGTGGGCGATCAGTTGATCAGTACCTACCTGGTCACCGACAACCCGCTGCCGATCGGCCGCGACCCCGGACAGGCGCTGGTCATCATCCAGGAACCGATCATCTCCAAGCTCCACTGCCAGGTTTTCGCCCGCAACGGCGAGGTCTTTGTCAGGGACCTCAATTCCACCAACGGCGTCTACGTGAACGAGGAGAAGGTCGTGGAACGGCGGATCCAGGACGGGGACGTGGTCTTTCTGGGCAAGAAAGGAACCGTGCGCTTCGTCTACCATCGCTAGGGGGAGGCATGAAAAAAACCGTCATGTACGGGCTGGCGCTGGCTTGCTTATGCGCCTGGGGCCAGCAGGCGATCGACCGCAGCGAGATCCTGCGGGACCCCGAGTGGAAAAAAGTCTATGACGGCTATATCCCGGATGCCGAGCTGATCATGACCCTGAAGAACATGGCGCCGGAAATGAGGATCGACGTCTACCTGGGGCTCTGGTGCAGCGATTCCAGGGATCACGTGCCGGTGTTTCTGAAGATCATCGACGGGATGGATGCTCCCGGGCTGGCAATCGATCTCTACCTGGTGGAACGCAAGACGGCGCCGGGACAGAAATACTACGTCGAGGAGAAATCGGTGGAGCGGGTCCCGACCTTCATTTTCTACAGGGACGGAGAGGAAATGGGACGCATCATCGAGAATCCCCGGTTATCGATCCTGGAGGACATGCTGGCAATAATGCTCCAGTAAAGGAATAGATCTCGGCAAACGGTGCACGGTTTACGATAGACGTCAACAGCAACGCGACGATCTTGCAGGGGCGACCGGCCGGTCGCCCCTACTCAGTTCAAATAAGGTCCCAGTTCGATCACCGACGGCGGATGGCTCTGCTTCAGGAAGTACTCGGGCACGAGCTTCATGGCCAGCGCCGCTTCGTCGGCGGTGCGGAAGCGGCCCCAGAGGACCAGCCAGCAGGTGCGGCCGTCGCCGAGAGTGCGGTTCAGCAGGAAAAAGCCCTCCGGATCGGTCACCTGGCGGTAGGCGCTGCGAACCGACGCCTTCTGGCAGTCCATCTCCAGCAGGATGCTGAAGGTGACCCTGGCCTCGAGCATCACGCCGCGCCAGATGTCGCCGGCGGCACGGTAGTTGCCCGCGGCGAAATGCTTCCAGGCCAGGGATTCGTCTGCGGGAGCCGCTGGTTTCACGGCTGGATGCTTTTCAACGGCTGCTGCCTCGGGGGGTGCGGCTTGCGGGACGGCGGCAGGCTCCAGGGACGGTTCTGCCTCATGCTCCGTGCCCGCTCCATCGGGGGGGGCGGCCGTTTCGCTCGTTCCCGCAGCTTCTTTTGCCGCTTCGGTTTTCCCGGGCTGTTTCTTGGCCGCGGCGGGTCGTGCCGTTTCCTTGGCCGGCCGGTCGCTTCCTCGGGAAAGCCACAGGAACGCGCCGATGAGGATGACGACCAGGAGGATGGACAGGATGGGAACGCTCAGCCAGCTGGATTTTTGCTTTTCCGGCCGCAGGAACGGCTGGGGCCGGGGCCGCTCCAGCGGTTCCTGGCGCTCGACCCGGGGTGCACTGCCTGCTTCTTTCGCTTCGGGCATTTCGTCGGGGATGAGGTCGGGGAGATCGGGCATCTCGGGTTCCGCGGCCGAGGTCTCTTTTTCCATCGTGATCTCGGGCATTTCGCCCAGGGGAATGTCTTGGATGGCGGTCTCGTCGATCATGGCCGGCATTTCGATATCGACCTCATCCGGGGCATTGGCCTGGGACTGGCCGAAAAGGCTGTCCAGCTCATTGAAATCGATGTGCGTGCTTTTTTCCGCCTCTTTCTTCTTCAGCAATCCGGTCTGGAGGAAGAAGTATATAAGCTTCAGGATGCGGTGCTTGCGCTCAGCCGGGAAATCCAGCAGCACCGAATCCAAACGCCGGGGGTCGCTGAAGCGGGCCAGGAGCTCCTGTTGCTCGACATCGA
Source organism: Candidatus Aminicenantes bacterium UBA2199 (assembly GCA_002327965.1). Lineage (GTDB taxonomy): Bacteria > Acidobacteriota > Aminicenantia > UBA2199 > UBA2199 > UBA2199. The sequence goes on from DCVB01000119.1 coordinate 10,473, forward strand.
GGGAATAACGGCGCATTTTGCCGGGGTCGGGGTCCTGCTTCAGCTCGCCCGAAAGGGAGCCCATTTCCTCCCAGACGATGTTCACGTCCATTTGCCCCAGGATGAATTCGGCGACGATGGATGAAATGTCGATGTCCAGGCTGACCAGGCGGTTGGGCGGAGATTCCTGCACCAGCTGGTAGTTGCCGGCGTTCCAGCGCATGACGCTGAAAGCGATGTGCCGGACCTGCTCGCGCGTGGCCTGGATCAGGCTGTCGAGAGTGAGGATGCCGTTCTCCACCAGGACCTTGCCGAATGTTTCGCTGATCTTGTTGCCGGCCTGAAAAGGCGCCAGAACCTCGGGCGCGACCAGCTTCTTGTCCAGCAGGATATGGTCGAGGCGGTCCGACTCGTCCGAAGAGATGGCCCAGCTGATCTTGCCGCGGTTAAGATAAAAGACTTTCAGGATCTCATTCTGCCGGAGATAAAGAATCCCGGTCTGGCTCTGCTCGAAGAGGGAGAGCAGCAACCGGGTCGGGGGCGTCTCGTTCAGCGTACCTTGATCCGGGATCATGTGTCCTCCGCCGGGCGTGCAATCCGGGCGCGGGCATCGCCCTGCTCATTGTAGTCGGCGGCGCTGAAAAGTCAAGCCGCGATCGGCCTTTGCGCTTCAGCGGCCGGCCACTTTTCTTTCATGGTCCAGCAGCCACTGCTTGCGCCATAAGCCGCCGCCATAGCCGGTCAGGCGGCCATTGTGGCCGATGATGCGGTGACAGGGAACGATGATGGCCACGGGATTGCGATGGTTGGCCCCACCGACAGCCCGGCCGGAATAGGGGTGGCGGATGGCGCGGGCAATGGCGCCGTAGGACAGGGTGCGGCCGAACGGGACCTTGCGCAATGCCGCCCAAACCCGTTTCTGAAAGACCGTGCCGCGCAGGTTGAGCGGAACCTCGAATTTTCGGCGCTTGCCCTGGAAATATTCTTCCAGCTGCTGGCAGGCCCGACGAAGGCAATCGGGGATGTGATCGGCCTCAGGGTCGGGTTTTTCGCAGAATTCGACTGCCTGAACCCATTTCTCGTTCCCGGAGACGCGCAGGAAGCCGATGGGAGACTGGACGTAAGCGCTGATGCTGGCGTTGTTTTTCACATTCCTGCCGGCAGCGTGGGTGGGCATTACTTGAGGATGGCTTCGAGCCGGTGGTTCACTTCCGCCCAGTTGACGATGTTCCAGAAGGACTCGACGAACTTGGCGCGGTCGTTCTTGTAGTCCAGGTAATAGGCGTGCTCCCATACGTCGAGCACCATCAGGACGCGGAACATGGGGATGACATGGGTATTGTGCTTTTCGACCTGCATCAGCAATGGCCGCTGGGTCTGGCGGCAGTAGACCAAGGCCGCCCATCCCGAGCCCTCGGTGGTGATCGCCGCCTGGCTGAACTCCTTTTTGAAGCGCTCGAAAGAGCCGAATTCGGAGTCGATGGCCTTGGCGAAGAGCCCCTGCGGCTTGGGCGTCGTCATGGCGGCCGGGGCCAGGTTCTCCCAGAACAGGGAGTGAAGCAGATGGCCGGCGGCATTGAAGGAGAACGCCTTGCACAGGGCCTTGATGTCGCCATCGATACCCTCGTTGCGGTTCTTGTCCAGCGTTTCCAGGATGGCGTTGGCCGCGCTGACGTAGGCGGCATGGTGCTTTTGGTGGTGAAGCTGCAGTTGCGTTTCCGAGATGAAGGGTTCAAGGTCCTTGTAGGCGAAAGCCAATTGTGGAAGAACATAGGGCTTCTTTTCCATGTGACCTCCAAAAAATCTTCACTTGTTGCGGATATTAGTATAGAAAGTCGATAAAAAAATGTCAAGTGGCCCATAGCAAAAGGAAAAAAAATTTATTTCTCCGGAAAATCAAGCACAGTAGCCGGTAAACAACGATGGAAGTGGTCATGGCCGTGATCGTCAGAAAAATCGCCAAGTTTCATTTCAAAATGAAATTTCCATCGAGTTCCCCCTTTCCGATCAGATCATGCGATCTGCCGATGCATCAGCAAGCAGTGGATTTCGTTCTCATGGCGTGCTGGTCCCGGCACTTCCACTGCCGCTGCATCTCGGTTATAATAGGATGCTGGAGGCACGATGAAACGAACCATTTCCCTGCTGGCGATCTGCCTGCTGTCGATACTGCTGCCGGCCGATGGGATCCTGACCGTGGCCGAGAGTTCGGATTACGCAAGAACTTCTTTGTATGACGATGTCATGCAATTCCTGTACCAGGTGCAGAAGACGTCCGACCTGGTGAGCGTTTTGCCTCTGGCCTTTTCCAGCGAGGGCCGCATGATCCCCCTGGTGGTCGTTAGCCGGGAGAAAGTGAGCCGGCCGGCCGATCTGGCGCTCTATGGCAAGCCGGCAGTGCTGGTCATGGCCAACATCCATGCCGGCGAGGTCGAGGGCAAGGAGGCATCGCTGATGCTCATCCGCGACATCGCCTCCGGGAAATTCCCGGGAATGCTCGATTCCCAGGTGCTGCTCTTCATACCGATCTTCAATGCCGACGGCAACGAAAAGCTGGGACGCAACCGCCGCGACCTCGGCCCTGAACTGGCCGGCGTGCGCTACAATGGCCAGAACCTCGACCTGAACCGCGACTACATGAAGCTGGAATCGCCGGAGGTCCAGGCCCTGGTCGGTCTTTTCAATTCCTGGGATCCGGTGCTGACCGTGGATATGCACACCACCAACGGTTCTTATCACCGTGAGCCGGTCACCTATTCGACCGTGCTCCATCCCAATGGCGATCCGCTGCTGGCCGACTACATGTGGCGCAAGCTGTTCCCTTCCGTGGCCGGGACGCTCAAGACCCTTTACGGGTACGACAGTGTTCCCTACGGTAACTTCGTTGACCGCGAATTTCCGGAAAAGGGCTGGGAGAACGATGCCCTGGAGGCCCGCTACGGCTCCAATTACGTGGGCCTGCGCAACCGCTTCAGCGTGCTGGACGAAAACTACTCCTACGCCGATTTCAAGACCCGCGTCCTCGCCTCGCGGGCGTTCGTCGCCTCCATCCTGGACTATACCGCCAAGAACGTCGGCGCCATGGCCGAGATGGCGCGCCGCTGCGACCGCGAAACGATCGCCCGGTTCCATCGCGGCAAATTCGCCCTGGAGTACAAGCTGGAACGGCTCTTCGACATCACGGTCAAGAGCTATGAATTCGTCAAGGAAGCCATCCGGCCCGAGGATCGCGCCAATTATCCTCCCTGGGCGGGCGAATTCATCATGAGCAAGACCGACACGCTGAGGGATTACACGATACCCTATTTCTCGCTGGCCGTCCCCAGCCGTACGCTGCCGCTTCCCGCCGGCTACGTTCTGGCGCCCCACCAGGGCGAGGTCCTGGCCAACCTGAAACGCCACGGCATCCGCGTCGAGCGGGTGCTGGAAGGCTTCCGCGCGGAGGCCGAAAGCTTCATCATCACCTCCGTCGAGCCGGGCAGGAGCATTTACCAGGGCCGTGTACAGAATACCATCCGTGGAAGCTATGAAAAGGTCGAGGCCGATATTCCGCCCGGTTCGTACTACATCGGCCTGGACCAGCCCCTGGCGCGCCTGGTGCCTGTGCTGCTCGAGCCCGAGTCGGTCGACAGCCTGGCGGCCTGGGGCTTCTTCAACCGCGTCATCGTCCAGCAGTGGAGCAACCGCCCCGGCCCTTATCCCGTCCGGCGCCTGGCCGAACGGCCCACCGTCCCCATGCTGAGCGAGTGAGGCGCCCGTGCTGGAAGGGTTGAGCGAACGCCTCGGCAAGGTGCTGCGCTACCTGCGCGGCGAAGTGAAGGTCACCGAGGAGAACATGCAGCAGGCGCTGCGGGAAATCCGCCTGACGCTGCTGGAGGCCGACGTCAATTTCAAGGTGGTCAAGCAGTTCATCGAGAACGTGCGCGGCAAGTCCATGGGCCGCGAGGTGCACGAGAGCCTCAATCCCACCCAGCAGGTGATCCAGATCGTCCAGCAGGAACTGACGGCCATGCTGGGCGCGGAGAACCGCGAACTGAACCGCAGCCCGCTCAAGCCGACCGTCATCATGCTGGCCGGACTGCAGGGTTCGGGCAAGACCACCAGCGCCGGCAAGCTGGCGCTGCACCTGAAGGCACTGGACAAGAGTTCCCTGCTCTGCTCGTTCGACCTGAAGCGGCTGGCCGCCGGCGAACAGCTGGAATCCATCGCCCGCGACAGCGGCATCGCCTTCTT
>DCVB01000119.1:14788-14959 GCA_002327965.1 Candidatus Aminicenantes bacterium UBA2199
GCGTTCGCCGAAAAGATCGGCATCGATTCGATCATCCTGACCAAGCTCGATGCCGACGCCCGCGGCGGGGCGGCCCTTTCCATCGTCAGCGTCACCGGCCGGCCGATCAAGTTCATCGGCACCGGCGAGAAGCCGGGCGACCTGCAGCCTTTCCACCCCGGGCGCCTGGCA
>DCVB01000119.1:14968-19689 GCA_002327965.1 Candidatus Aminicenantes bacterium UBA2199
CGGCTGCTGGAGAATGAGTTCGGCATGGACGATTTCCTGGCCCAGCTCAAGCAGATGGAAAAGCTGGGGCCCATGGACGAGATCATGGGCATGCTGCCCGGCATGGGCGTCCGGGGCAGCCTGGCCGGGATTCATGTCGACGAGAAGCGGGTGCGCCACCTGATGGCGGTGATCGAATCGATGAACCGCAGGGAGCGCGAGAACCCCAAGCTCATCGACGGCCGACGCCGCCAGCGCATCGCCCGAGGGTCGGGACGGCCCGTCTCCGAGGTCAACCAGGTGCTGAAAAGCTACCTGGAGATGAAAAAGAACTTCAAAAAGCCCTTTTTCCGCAAGATGCTTAAAAAATTTGACAATTTTTCCAAAATAAGGTAGATTGATGTTTCGCAAGTTCAACTAGGAGCAACTTTCATGGTCGTTATTCGCCTGACAAGATTCGGGGGGAAAAAGAAGCCGTATTACCGCATCGTCGCCGTGGACAGGGAGAAGCCCAGGGAATCGAGATATATCGAATTGCTCGGCCAGTACAGCCCCATGACCGCCCCGGCCCAGATCAAGATCGACATGGAGAAATACAACCAGTGGATCCGCAAGGGAGCCCAGCCGTCGGTGACGGTCAAATCGCTCGTAAAGAAACTAAATACAGGGAAGTAAGGAGGGCAACTTGAAGCAACTCGTGGAAACGGTATGCAAATCTCTCGTTGACAATCCCGATCAGGTCACGGTGACTCAAATCGACGGCGAGCAGACCACCATCCTGGAACTCCGCGTTCACCAGTCCGACCTGGGCAAGGTGATCGGCAAGCAGGGAAGGACCGCCCGCGCCATCCGTACCATCCTGGCCGCCGCCGGCATGAAGCAAAGAAGGCGTTACAACCTGGAAATAATCGAGAGTTTTGACCAGCAGCCGCATGACCAGCAGCCGCATTGACCAGCGGCCGCATTGACCATCATTGGATTGTATCGGCAAGATCATAAGAACAAGAGGGAATAAGGGGGAAGTGGTCGTTGATTTTTCCCCCGCTGCCGCCGCGCCGCCCGAAGGGAGCGCGGTCGAGTTGAGGTCGAGCAAGCGGGTTTTTCCGCAGATCATCGAGCGCGTTTCCGCTGCCGGCGGCGTCGCCGTCATCGCCTTCCGTGACATTCATACCATCGCCGAGGCGCTGCGTCTCGTCGGCTGCTCGCTTTGGAGCGAGGTCCCCGAAGCCGGCCAGAAGGCTACGGGAGGCTTTCTCGGCTTTCGTGTGTTCGACCGCCAGGGCGAGTGCTGGGGGGTCGTCAAATCCCAGTCGCACTTTTCCCTGAACCAGGTCCTGGAGATCGAGAACGAGATTTCCGGGGAGATCGTTCTCGTCCCCTGGCACGACAGCCTGGTGGTGACGATCGATCCCCGGGCCGGCACGCTGGTCATCGACCCCCCCGCGGGGCTGCGGGAATTGAACCGGTGAAATTCTCGATCATCACCATCTTTCCCGACCTGCTGCGCAGCTTCCTGGGCCACGGGCTCCTCGAGAAGGCCCTGCAGAACGGGCTGCTGCAGGTCGAAATCCACGACCTGCGCTCGTTCAGCAGCGACAAGCACCGCAAGGTGGATGACCGCCCTTTCAGCGGCGGGCCGGGAATGGTATTGATGCCCGACCCGCTCTTCCGCGCCGTCGAAAGCGTCAAGAGCCGGCATCCTCAAGGGGGCCGGGTGATCCTGTTTTCGGCCTACGGCCGCGTCCTCGACCAGCAGCGCGTCAAGGAGCTGGCCGCCATGGAGCACCTCATCCTGGTCTGCGGGCGCTACGAGGGGGTCGACCAGCGCTTCATCGACGAGCGGGTCGACGAGGAGATATCATTGGGCGAGTATGTCCTGATGGGCGGCGAGGTCGCCGCCGAAGCGCTGCTGGAGGCGGTCAGCCGCATGCTTCCCGGGGTGGTGGGCAATCCCGAGTCGGTGCAGGCCGACTCCTTCTATGAACAGGACCAGTGCACTTTCCCGCAATACACCCAGCCGCGCACCTACCGCGGTCTCGACGTCCCCGAAGTGCTGCTCTCGGGCAACCACAAGGAGATCATGGCCTGGCGGCGACTGCACAGAAAATCAAGGAGAAAGAAAAATGAAGCAAATAGTTGAATGCGTTCCCAATTTTTCCGAAGGCCGGGATCCCCGCGTCATTGCGCTCATCACCGACGAGGTCAAGAAAGTGGCCGGCGTGGAACTGCTGGATGTCGACCCGGGACGCGACACCAACCGCACCGTGGTCACTTTCGCCGGTGCGCCGCAGGCGGTCGAAGAGGCGGCGTTCCAGGCCATCCGCAAGGCGGCGGAGGTGATCGACATGGCGCGTCACCAGGGGGCCCACCCGCGCATGGGGGCCACCGACGTCTGCCCGTTCGTCCCCGTTTCGGGCGTGACCATGGCCGATTGCGTCGAGATCGCCCGCCGGCTGGCCAAGCGCGTCGGCGAGGAACTCGCCATCCCGGCCTTTCTCTACGAGGAGGCGGCCAGCAGCCCGGAGCGCCGCAGCCTGGCCTATATCCGCGAGGGCGAGTACGAGGGCCTGCCCGAGAAATTGAAGAAAAAGGAGTTCAAGCCCGATTTCGGCAAGGCCGTGTTCAACCCGAAGGCCGGGGCCACGGTCATCGGCGCCCGCGAGTTCCTCATCGCCTACAACGTCAATCTCAATACCCGCAATGTCAAGCTGGCCAAGGCGATCGCCAACCGCATGCGCGAGAAGGGCTACACGGTGAAGAACCCCGCCAACGGGGAGAAGGAAACGATCCCCGGGACGCTCCAGGCGGTTCGCGCCGTGGGCTGGTACATCCCCGAGTACCAGATGGCCCAGATCTCGGTCAACCTGCTCAACTACAACACCACGCCGCTCTATCGGGTGTTCGAGGAGGCCGAGCGCCTCGCCGCCGAGTTCGGGGTGCGCGTGACCGGCAGCGAGCTGGTCGGCCTGATCCCGCTGGAGGCGATGCTGCAGGTGGGGCGGCACTACCTGCGCAAGCAGGGCAACAGCCGTGGCGTCGATGAAAGGGAGCTGGTGCGCGTCGCCGCGCAGAGCCTGGGCCTGGCGGAACTGTCGCCCTTCCATCCCGAGCACAAGATCATCGAGTACCGCTTCCGCAAGCCCGGTCCTCTGGCCTCCATGGATCTGGTGGCATTCTGCTCCGAGCTGGCCTCCGATTCGCCGGCGCCGGGAGGCGGCAGCATTGCCGCCCTCAACGGTGCGCTTTCGGCGGGCCTGAGCGCCATGGTCGGCAACCTGACCTTCGGCAAGAAGGGCTACGAGGAAGTGCGCGGCGAGATGGAGATCGTGGCCGAGAAGGCCCAGCCCCTGAAGGATTTTTTCATCGAGGCCATCGACAGGGATACCGAGGCGTTCAACCGCCTCATGGCCGCGTTCGCTTTGCCCAAGAAGAACGATGACGACAAGAAGGCCCGCCAGGAAGCCATCGACGAGGCGACCCGCGAGGCGACCCGGGTGCCGTTCACCGTGCTGGAGCGCTCGCGCACCGCGGCCGAGCTGGCCCTGGCCGTGGCCAAGAAGGGCAACCGCAATTCGCTCTCCGACGCCGGCGTTGCCGGCCTGGCCGCCGCCCTGTGCGCCGAGGGGGCGTTGTACAACGTCCTGATCAACACCCAGGAACTGCCCGCCGATTCCTTCCGCAGCGAGACCCGCGCCCAGGCGCGCAGCCTGTGCGCCTGCGTGCTGGAGACCGTGGCCAAGATCAGGGCGGAGATGGACAAGGCGCTGGCGGATTAGGACGACCTCCAAGGCAGGACCCGGCGCAGGGCGGAGGGCGTAAGGCATAAGGAAAGACGGATGTAGGGGCGCGGTTCACGCGCCCAAGGCAAAAGTAAAAAGGCAAAAGGAAGAGAAGAGAAATTGAAATTCCAAGTTCCAGGGATCCGATGATCAAAACAAAGGCACGATCAAGCAACTGGCAGAGATTTCGTTTGGGTCATTGGAATTTGGAGTTTGGAATTTGTTTGGGATTTGGAATTTGTTATTTGGAAATTAATTCGGGCAGATGATGCGAGGATCTGCCCGTTAGGGAGAGCAGATGAAAAACAGCCACCGGACGATTTTATTATTGCTGTTTGTTTTTCTGGCGACACCGGCCTGGACGGCCGAGGAATCGGCGCTGGACCGGCTGCCCATCGGCAGCTCGCCGCAGCGCCTGGTACTGGCCGCGCTGGAAGCGGGCAGGGCCATGGACACGGCGTCCGGCCGCGAAACCGCCGTGGCCGACCTGGTCCGCAGCTATCTCGGCAAGGACGTTTACATCATCGGTGAAATCCACGACAGTTTCGCCTGCCATGCCTGGCAGAAGGAATTCATCGAGGCGTTGGCCAAGGTACATCCGCGGCTGGTCGTGGGCTTCGAGTTCTTTGACCGCGAGGACGATCCGGCCCTGGCCCGGTACCTGGAAGGGGCGATCAGCGAGGTTGAACTGCTGGAGAAGACCGGCTGGTACCGGCGCGGCGCCCGGAATTTCGCCTACACGCGGCTGATCCTGGAGACGATCAGGAGACTAGGGCTGCAGGCCGTCGGCCTGAACGTTCCCCGTGAGCTGATCCGCCGCGTGGCCAGGAATGGGACCGCCGGCCTCTCCGCCGGGGAAAAAGTTCTGTTCCCGGGCGTCGAACGCGGCGATCCCCAGCACGAGTTCTTCATTCGCTCCACTCTGGGCGATTTCGCCGTGCAGATGCCCATGTGGTTCCGCGG